>MIBE01000063.1:56868-105297 GCA_001829415.1 Spirochaetes bacterium GWF1_51_8 | reverse complement strand
GCGAGGCTGAGCTGAAGGCGGTCGAAGTTTTCCTCGGGCTCGTTATAAACACCCATGTTCATCGGAAGGACACGGAGATCGGCCATCGAGACGACAAGCCCATACGCGAGTTTGACCGTTTTCGGGAAATATCCGGCATTCATGTTTTTAAAAACAGCTTTCAGGTTGGTCGATGTGATCTTCTGCCCGCCGGACATCAGCGGCCCGATATCGTTCATAATATAGCTGTAGTTTCCCATAATCAGGTTCTTGACGGTCTTACCTTTCTTGTAAGGGCCGTATTCGGCGATATTCGCGATTCCCGTGTTAGCGATGATGTATTTGTTGAGTTTGGCTATTTCCTTTGCGGTCATGAGCGGCTTGTCGGGATTGGGGTGGAGGGATATCCAGTATCCGGCGGAGAGCATCTCGATCCGGACATTGGGCAAAAGCAGCGGCGCGACGGTGGACGGCTGCGGGACGGTCGCGAAGACGGCGGTGATAAAAAACGATATCGCGGCGGAGACTGTCAAACCCTTGAAGCGCATATTTCCCTCCCGTAATACTGCGGTTAAAAATTTTAACACAGAGCGGTGTGAAACGCAAACGGACGGCTTGGAAATTTATTCCTTCCCGAGTTTACCGTAAGCGCCTTTCCATTTATCCGCCTGATTGAGGAATTCCTCGTATCCGTTTGCGCGGATAAATTCGGCGGCTTCGCGGTATTTTTTATACTTGTAGCTATCATGCCCGTAGAATTCCACGAGGGTCGGGCAAACCTCGAAATCGGGACAATCGGCGCACGTTTCCAGTTTCCTGTCCCGGAAACAGCAGACCTTTATCTTGCATTTCGCCAGATCGATATTCCTTCCTCCGTCGCCGTAACCGAGCTTGCATCCTTTGCATGTTTTCCCGGTGTAGGCTTTGCATGTTCCGCAGTAAGCGCCGCAGCAACCGATTTTGGCGACCATTTCAGACCTCTTCCTTTTTTTGAACCGACCAATACTCCAATGATTCGCTTTGCCATTTAAGTTTGATGGGTGAAAGAGGAATGAAGCGATAGGTTTTATTTTCTTTCAGTTTCTCGTAGATTTCCCATGTCACCGCTATGCCGCGATGATGCATGATTTTCGAGGTATGTATTAACGGGATACCGAAGTAGTCCTTTTTCCGGAAATTTCGATGGCCGAAAACCCCGGTAACGACATCGCCGGAACCTATTCCGGTCTCGATTTCGGTAAGACCTTCGATTTTATATCGTCCGGTCAGTTTCTTAAAAGATTCTTTTATCTCGAAGGCGGATTCGACTGCGGCTGTGACTTTTTCGGGGAAAAACGACGAGAAGATGCTATCGCCTGTAAAATTGAATATTTCTCCCCCGTGATATGAAATAATATCACCGCATAGGATATAATAATCTTGTATAAACTCCGCATGTTTCTCTCCAAGCTGAATAAACGCTATGGAATAATTATGCAGGTCGATAAAAAGAAAAACTTTACTGACGGTTTTTATTTGGTTTTTATTCATTTTCCTTCCTCATCTCAGCCTAATATCGCCGGCGTAAATCTGCTTGACGATGTCTTCCATCTGCACGTCCTCGATCATGATATCCCGCACCTCCGTCTTTTTGAGTACAGTCGATATGATCGCGCTCGTATCGATTTTATCGTAGTCGAACTTGACGACAATCTCACCTTCGGGATAGGCGATATCGATCGAGCCTTTCGGGGCTTTCATCGCTTTTTCGAGTGCGAGGTTTGCCGTTACCCTGACGTTTTCCCCGAGCACGAAACGGACTTCCTTCTTCCGGCCATAGGTCTTCTTGAGGTCGTCTATCGAACTGTCGTAGAGCTTCTTGCCCTGGTCGATAATGATGACCCGTTTGCAAATTTCCTCGATATCGTTCAGGTCATGAGTGGTCAGGATGACCGTAGTCTTATGGAGAGAATTGAGCTCACGGATAGACTTACGGATTCGATCCTTCACGAGGATGTCGAGGCCGATAGTCGGTTCGTCGAGGTACACGACTTTCGGGTCGTGCAGGAACGACGCGGCGAGATCGGCGCGCATCTTCTGTCCGAGACTGAGGTTCCGCACGGGGGTGAGAAAGAAATCTTCGAGCGAAAGGACTTCCTTGAAATAGGTGAGGTTTTCCTCGTACCGCTTTTTCGGGATGTCGTAGATTTCTTTCAGGATGCCGAACGATTCCGAGACGGGAAGGTCCCACCAGAGCTGTGTTCGCTGGCCGAAAACCACGCCGATATTTTTCGCGTTCTCCTTGCGCCGTTTGTACGGTACGATCCCGTCGACAGTGCATTCGCCCGAAGTCGGCACCATGATCCCTGAGAGCATTTTGATCGTCGTGGACTTCCCTGCGCCGTTGACGCCGATATACCCGACCATTTCTCCTTCCGCGATATCGAACGAGACGTTATCGACCGCGCGTTTGATATCGTATTTCGCCGTGAAGAACGATTTTACCGCGCCGATAAAGCCCGGGTATTTCTTCGGGGACTTAAATTCTTTGGTCAGGTTTCGGACTTCGATCATAACCCCTCCTCATGTACCTGTAGCCTGAAAACGTTTGAGACCTGCCTTCCAGATGAACAGGCTGATCCCCAGCGTAATAAGCGCGATGACGGGGATGAAAACAAGGAGCCACTCATTTTGAAATCCGGCGATACCGAATATCGCCCCGATCTGCGCCCCGTCTCGAAGATAATATAGCATGGGGAAGTAACTGACTACCGCGAACGGCAGGATGAACGTGATGAAGAACTGGATGAATTTATTTTTATATATCTCGAGCGGAAACCGGGTGTAGGAATTGACTTCATAGGCGAGGGTCATGATCTCGCCAGAGGTCACCGTCCAGAGCGCGATGCTCGCGAACGCCAGCTTGATCGCGAAGTAGATCACGAGGCCGGATAGAGTGAAGAGCGCGAGGACAAGCCATCCGGCTATCCCGAACGACAGGCCGAGCGCGGCCTTGGCATAAAGGAAGATCGCCATCCCGAGCGCCAGTTCGCCGAAACCGTCCGCGCAGATTTTCTCCATGACGATATGCGCGAGCGGGTTCATCGGCCGGATCAGGAATTGATAAAAACGCCCCTCGCGGATATAGTTCACCGCGACGAACCAGATGTTGTCGTTGTAAATATGATCTATTCCGCGCACAATCTGCGCGTACCCGAAAAATAGAAGCACTTCGTGAAACGTATAACCCGCGATTTCTTTAATCTGCGTGAATACAGCGAACAGGGTAAAGAACGTGGCGAGCTGGACAATCGACAATCCGATCAAGCCGAGGACGAAATCGAGCCTGTACTCCATCAGACTCTTGAAGAACTGTTTTACGAAAGCGCCGTAGAGTTTAAAAAACCGCATATCAGCCCCCGAAGATCGTGACGCGGTCGAGCGCACGCTTCCATAAAAGCTTATTGATGATCAGGAAGAAAACAATCCACCCGGCCTGAAGCGCGAGATGAAGGAGAATTTCTTCGTTACCTGCGAACATACCGCTGTAGATCGCCGACGGCGTGTTGTACATCGCCTGAAACGGCAGGCAGTATGCAACCACGCCGAGGATATGGAAAACCGATTTAACCCCGGCGGAGTTTAACGACTGGAGCGGAAAGTTCTGGATCGTCGAGCCGTCCTCGGCTATCTTGAAAAAAAGCGCGATGGCGATCGTTTCGCCGGAGAAGAGCATCCTGAGGCCGCCGCGCAGGAGAAAAAAGCCCCAGACATTCACGATCCAGAACGCGATACTTCCGAGGAATATCGAAAAAAGGAAGTTAATCGCGAAGGCGAACAGCAGGCTCAGGATGTAAAACCCGAAGTTCGGCAGGGTCTGGAGCGGGATTTGCGCGATGATGACGATGAGAACGATCATAGGGATAGACTGTATCGCGAATGCCAGCCGCTGCCCCAGATGCTGGGCGAAGTTCATAGTGATGTAATCATAGGGCTTGGTCAGCGCGACCGCGACGTTGCCGTTCTTCAGCTCGGTCGAGATCATCCCCTCTCGTCCGCATGCAGTCAGACGGATCGTGATATAGCCGATCCCGATATAGGTCAGGTACTGCTGGAGCTTGATCGAGTAGAGCGACCCGCCCGCGCTTTCGAAAATCCCCGTCCAGAGAAAATATTGGATCATCATAAAGACTATGGGGAAAATGATCCAGACGACCGCGCCGAAACGGTACGCGAAAAGTGTTTTGAGCGAATTGGAGATAAAGCCGGAGTATTTTTTAAATTCGCGGAACATAGACCCCCGCGCCGCGCGCAACAATAAAAACACGATTCTGAAGAATAACAATTATCCGGTTATTGTAGCATGAAATCGACCCCGCCGCAAGAAATAGAATCGGCCTTTATTATAAAAAAAGCGTTGACTGGATACATTCGTCAATTATAATACTTTCATTCTAGTCACTCTAAAACACTCACCGGAGGAAGTGACTATTGGGCGCTTTAAACTGATAAAGTCATGGATTGATTGTTTGAACTACCCATCTTTTTTTCAGGAGCATCGTATGAAAATTTTTGTATTCTTCCTCATATTGCCGTTTGCGGCGTTCGCGGGGCTGACCGCCGTATCGCTCGGTAAACCGTTCGATCTGCTCATCACAGGCGATCCGCTGATCGCAATCATCTCGATATCGTCCGCGATGATCCTGATAAGTTTCCTGTTCGGGCTCATCTGTAACGAGTACTCATGGGTAGACAGGCTGTGGAGCATCCTGCCCGCGCTGTATGCGTGGATACTCGCCGTCAGGGCATGGCCCGATCCGAGGCTGATCGCGGGCGCGGCGCTCGTGACTCTCTGGGCCGCGCGCTTGACATTCAACTTCGCGAGAAAGGGCGGGTATTCCGGGATGGAGGACTACCGTTGGGCCGAGGTGCGCAAGTTTATCGGGAACGAATTCCTCTGGCAGGCGTTCAACTTCGGGTTTATATCCACATACCAGAACGCGCTTTTCGTCCTGTTCGTTCTCCCGCTGTACATGGCATATCTTTTCAAAGGGACGCCGTTCGGGATAATCGATATCGCGGCATCGGTATTCTTCCTCGGGTTTCTCGTGCTGGAAACAATCGCCGATCAGCAGCAATGGGATTTCCATGCGAAGAAAAAGAACGGTACGACCGATAAGCGGTTTCTCGACGAGGGACTGTTCGGCTTCTCGCGCCATCCGAACTATTTCGCCGAGATCATGATCTGGTGGTGCGTGTACCTTTTCGGAGCGGCCGCGACAGGGAAATGGATCGACTGGAGCGTAATCGGAATGGTGCTTCTGACACTGTTATTCCAGGGTTCGACATGGCTGACAGAGATGCTGTCGATGCGGAAGTATCCCGAGTACGCCGAATACCGCAAACGGGTTTCGCGGATCGTCCCGTGGTTCCCGAAGAAGGCGTCGTTCAGCGACGAGACCGAGAGCGGAAAGGTATAAAATAAGATTATTGCAGGCGGATCAGCGTCATCGCCTCCATCTGCAGGGCGAGCGACTTATTGGTCGAGTCCTTGTTGAGCGAGAGGTCGGAAATAGTCACCCCGGCGATCTGGTGAAGGTTTTCTTCTTTATCGTACCAGCCCCATGTGTCATGCATGACGTACGGGGTGTTATTTACCGCGCCGAGATACAGCAGGATATGCCCATGAGTGCGGATGAGCGTGATCCCGCCGACCCCCTTTTTCATCAGGAGAGAGAGCCTGTCCTTCTCGGTCATCGACGCGGGGAACGCGATATCCTGCCCGGTCGTGATCTGGTAGTAGCTGTAACGGGGTAAGAGCAGACCGGTACACGAGAAAACCGAACGGATGAAGTCCGAACAGTCGAAATATCCCATCGAGCCCATCCAGCCGTAAGGCGAATAGAGAAGTTTGAACGCAAGCTCGTAGATCGTGCGTGGGGTGTAGGGCAGGTAGCCCTTCGAGACGCACGAGTGCTTGATATAGCCGACACCCCATTTGATCTTGCCGGACTCGTCGCGGATCGGCAGGACTATTTTTAACGGGCCGTCCGGCTGCTTCTTGGACATAGGGAGCTTCACTCCCATCCGCAGAACCGTATAAAACTTGGACATCCCCGGATCGAGAAACACGTCGCTCTTTACGGCGGCAGTGATCATAAAGGACGGATAATCGGTAAAGTCTTTCATTTCCTGAACGGTGCATACCGCAATATCACCGGCTTCCACCCACCCGGCGGTGAGAGGCGATGCGATAAAGAACCAGAGCCCGTCGGCGGAAACATGCCGGATCGCGACAGGCGTCCCGATATCGAGATGGTTCACGAGGTTCCGGTCGAAATCGGTTTTGTAGGGAGAGTCGTATAAGGGTTCCGATAACGGCAGACTCCGTTGGGAAGCATATTTCACGATGATTCCGTAACGCACGGTGTTGGTCGCAGGGATCGCGGAAAGGTTCATCTTGGTCTTGAGGCTGATGAAATAAGCGATATCGAGCTTTTTCAGGTTTTTATCGAGGAACGGCCCTCTGTTCGTCATATCGTTCCATGTCCAGACGAGGGTCTTCATGAGTTTCTCGCCCGGCTCGGATGCGGGATATTCCGTGATCTTTTTTACCAAGCCCTTTTCAATCAGCGATGCGTTCCATTTGGCGATCTCCTGATGGCTCATCACCGTCTTATCCGGCGACGGGTGAAGCCCGATCCAGAAACCGGCGGTTTTCATCTTCACGCCTATATTCGGCAGGAGGCGGGTTTCCTTGTATACCCAATAGGAGACCGCGGACGAATGAATAAAAACTATAGCAGTGCATATTAGAAAAGCGGCAATAACCCTGCGCATCGAAACCCCCGAAAATTGAGGCAATATTTTAGCATAGGGAGTACGGGCGGTCAAACATTCCTAAGAAAATGATTCGGTTTTTATTGATAGTAGAAGTTTTTTTCTTGAATTTACCTTTAGAATATGATATAGTTATAAAAACAACTGTAAATTAAATGTAAATACTTTTACGGAGGTTTTTTATGAAAAAGGGGATTATTGTATATGGGATAATGTTGTTTCTGTATTCAGCGTGTGCGCCGGGCACGGTTTCAGAAAACAAACCGCCCCAGGGGACGAATAATATCGGGTTCGAGTTTATATATGTCTCGGTGAACGGTAACGATACGAACTCCGGGGTTGTCACCAATTCACCCCTGCGTTCACTCCCCGCCGCGATAGCTAAAGCTTTAGCTTCGGGTTCGACAAATATCCTTGTTACCGGCGGTATTTATTCCTCCGGCTCGGGATTGAATAGTTCGACTAACGGGATATCGATCTATAATTCCGCCAGGTTGAAGATTGCCGGGGGGTATGACACCAATTTTTCCCTTCAGACCGGAATGACGATTCTCGACGGCGCCGATACCTTGTTTCATGTAATAGAAATTGAAAATTCTTCGAATATCGTGTTGCGGGGATTGATTATCGTGCGGGGAAAAGCTGACGGAGATCCGGATCATACTATGGGAGGTGGAATTTATATTTATAACTCCTTCGGGATTGATATTTCGAATTGTATCGTTTCCAATAATTCAGCCAAGTTCGACGGCGGCGGGATTTATTTATACGGCAGTAGCGGAACTAAGATAAACGGTTTAGTTTCCGTCAATACCGCGAACAATGGCGGCGGAATATATCTGTGCTACTGCGGGAATTACACAATCGGAGGAATGATTTATTCGAATCTCGCAGGGGGAGACGGCGGGGGAATCTATGTCTTTGGCGGGAACGATATTTTCGTACAGGGTATAGTTTCGGGAAACCTTGCCACCAATTTCGGCGGCGGCGTTTGTATAAACGGCGGCTCCGATCATTCTATTTCCGGTCATATCTCGAACAATACCTCCCTTAATTCCGGAGGGGGAGTACATTTCAATGGAGGTAATGACTTTTCGATTACCGGAATAGTCACCGGAAACAATACGGATTATGCGGGCGGCGGAGTATATATAGGCTCAGGATCAGGGCATAGCATCTCCGGAAGTATTAACGGCAATTCGGCAAATACTATGGGGGGCGGAGTTCTTCTAACGATGGGTTCTTATTTTTCGCTGAACGGCACGATTACCGGCAACAACGCTGCCTACGGCGGCGGAGTTTATTTAGGCGCCGGGTCTAATCATACCATTTCCGGGATCATTTCACGAAACGAGGCCTCGGTATTCGGCGGAGGAATCTATCTAATCGATACAGGTACCGAACATACTTTCAGCGCGACTATCAGTTCGAACTCGATCTATGGAGTGTATACGAACTCGTCCTCTAATCCGGTCCTTACGGGAGTGACATGGGGCGCGGGTGTTGAAATCAATTCGCCCGCGAACGTAGGGCCGTAGGGTAAGACGCTGATCTAATTGAACATTTTTAAAGGGGCGGAATTCCGCTCCTTTTTTGTTTCGTTGATGTCGGCTTTTTAAACGAACCAACGGGCTTTCTTGAGTTTTTCCGCGCTTCAAATTAAAATCATCCTTTCATAATATGAGGTAGTTATGTTTCCGTTAGGGACGCTTGTCAATATCGGCGCGGTGCTTGTAGGCGGGGCGATCGGGCTTTTCCTGCACAAGGGTTTTCCCGACAATATCCGCAAGATGATTTTTAATACGATGGGGCTGATCACTCTCGTGATCGGGTTCATCATGGCCGGGAGGATGAAGGAGCCGCTTGCGGTAGTGATCAGCGTGATCGCGGGAGGGCTACTCGGCGAACTCCTGCGTCTCGAAGACCGGGCGGAAATGGGCGGCGAATGGTTCAAGCACAAGATCAGGATTAAGGACGAGAAATTTACCGAAGGTCTGGTTACGGCGTTCATGATCTTCTGCGTGGGCTCGATGACCATTGTCGGTTCGATCGACGAGGGAGTCCGGGGCGATCACACTCTACTTTTCACGAAGTCGATTATGGACGGAGTTCTGTCGGTCTCTCTCGCGGCGACCTATGGAGCGGGCGTACTTTTTTCAGTCATACCGCTATTCATTTACCAGTATTCGATTACGTTACTTGCCGTCCTGTTCGGCGGGCTATTTGACGAGCAGATGATTATGCAGATGACGGGTGTCGGGGGGATCCTGATCCTCGGGGTGGGGATCAACCTGCTCGAACTGAAAAAGATCAAGGTGATCAACCTGCTTCCCTCGCTTCTCATCGTTGCGCTGATCACGTTCGGGATGAGGCTGATTTTTTCAAAATAAACCTTGAAATAAGACTATTCCGGTGTATATTAGTTTCCAGAAGGGATCACGGATACTGAGAGGGAGGGATCGTTTGAACCGTGCCGAAAGCCACGCAATCAAATTCTGCCTGATAGCGGCGGCTGTTGCGTGCTTATTGAACTCATGCCAAGGGGAAGTAAAGCCCAAGTCGGTATACGCGAGCTTGAAGTTTGTCAACCTGTCATCCGACTCGATTGCGTTCTGCTATATCTCGCGGACAAACGAGATGAATTGGGGAGACGACTGTTTAGGAAGCAAAACCGTCAAACCGGGTGAATCGAAACTGCTGAACGGGATCGCACCGGGTATGTATAATATCAAGGTCGAGACGTTGGACCGCGCGAAGTACTCGGAATACCCCGGTGGAGCGGAATTCCATGCCGGAGAAACCTTGATTTGGAATGTGACGAAACTCATAAAATACTAATGTTTTTCAATGGAAAAACTTGAAATCTTGGCATGAACAATGATAAAATAAGTTGAAATATTTACAGGAGGATCATATGAAGAAAAGATTTTTTGCAATTATGGGGTTATTAGTTTTGGGATTTTTTGTAGGATGTGATATCACGATCACAAGCATTCCTACTAAAACCGGTTTTTTTACATTTACTAACGGTGTACTTCAGTCTTCGATGCTCGAGTTATACTACGGTACGGCTCCCAGTTCATGGAAGACAGGAAACCTCATTTTTGTTCCCGTCGCTACAGGTTCAGGAAGAGTACTTGAATTAGAGGTAGGGACTTGGGATTCATTGATGAAACTTTCCAACATTATTTATCCCGAACTTGTCTATACCGCAACTTATGCTAAGAGTACATTGTTTGCTGTCCAAACTCCCGTTTTTACATGGTTTTATACTAATATGGATATGTCGTTTGTTGTGGAGGAAGGAAAGACAAATACAAATAATGGTACTATGATCGGAGGCTATTTAGGTATTAGCAATGTATCTACAAATGGCATATATATTATCAAACTGACTACAGGTACCAGTTGGGATATTCTTACGCCAATGGAAACTTTCATTAATGGGGGTTCTCAGGGGTTTGGAAAAATTGAAGCCGATTCTTTAGGCGCCTTAAACTCGCCTGATACCGGAACCGGTTATGGAGTTACACCTTATCAATTAGCGATGGGCACCTATTACATCACTATTGAGAATAGAAACGGAAGCGATATTGGAGCTCTTGAAGCGTCAAGCACCTTCCCGGTTTCGATATTGAGTCCCGGGACCAACTGGTATGTGTTAATAAACAACCAATGGACGAATATCTAATCAACTTGTATAAAATAGCAGCCCCGCTCGCGCGGGGCTGTTTTTATTTCTTCCTCAGTTCTCTCAGTTCGTCGCGCACAATCGCGGCGTTCTCGAAATCCAGGTTTTCGGCGTATTGGTACATTAACGTCTCCAGTTCCTTATCGAGCGATTCCTTCTCGATAAACTTTCGTTTGATTTCTTTCATCGCGGTCTTGCCGTCCTTCTTTTCCTCTTCCTGCTTGATCTCACGTTCGAGGATGTCGTGGATTTCCTTCTGGATGGACTGCGGGGTGATCCCGTGCGTTTCGTTGTACTCGACCTGTATCTTCCGCCTACGGTTCGTTTCGCCGATAGCGGATTCCATCGCGTCGGTGATCTTATCCGCGTACATAATCACCTTGCCGTTGACATGACGCGCGCTTCGGCCGATAGTCTGGATGAGCGAGCGCGCCGAACGGAGGAAGCCCATCTTGTCGGCATCGAGGATAATCACCATCGAGACCTCGGGCAGGTCGATTCCCTCGCGGAGCAGATTGATCCCGATGAGGACGTCGTAGATACCCATCCGGAGGTCGCGCAGGATTTCGACACGTTCGATCGTTTCGATCTCCGAGTGCAGGTAATTCACCTTCAGCCCGTTCTCTTTCAGGTACTCAGTCAGGTCTTCGGCCATCTTCTTAGTGAGGGTGGTGATGAGTATCCGTTCGCCGTGCGAGATACGTTCGCGTAATTCAAGGATGATATCTTCGATCTGCCCTTCGGTCGGGCGGATTTCTATTTCCGGGTCGATCAGTCCGGTGGGGCGAATGATCTGCTCGACGATCGCCTCGCTATGTTCCATTTCGTAATCCGAGGGGGTGGCCGAAACGAACAAAGTCTTACGGATCAGGGTCTCGAACTCCTTGAAGTTCAACGGGCGGTTGTCGAGCGCGGATGGGAGACGGAACCCGAAATCGACAAGGGTCTGTTTTCTTGCCCGGTCGCCGTTGAACATCCCGCCGATCTGCGGAATGGACACATGGGACTCGTCGATGATAGTCAGGCTGTCTTCCGGGAAGTAGTCGAGGAGCACGAACGGTTTTTCCCCGGGCTGCCGGAACGAGAGATGGCGGGAGTAATTCTCAATCCCGTTACAGTAGCCCATTTCGACGAGCATTTCGAGGTCGTAGTTCGTGCGGCTTTCGAGACGGTATGCCTCGATTTCCTTGCCCTGCGCGCGGAGTTCTATCAGACGCTGCTCGAGCTCGTCACGGATCGACTCGATCGCGCGTTTCAGTTTATCGTCGGTAGTCAAAAATAGCTTCGCGGGGTAGATCACCATCTGGTCGAGCGTCGCGAGCACGTTGCCGTTGATGAAATGGACGATACGGATCGCCTCGACCTCGTCGCCGAAGAACTCGATCCTCACCACCTCGCGGGCGTAGGCGATATGGATATCGATGATGTCGCCTTTCACACGGAAACCCGCGCGGGCGAGATCGAAGTCGTTACGCTCGTACTGGATACGCACGAGATGCCGGACAAACTCGTCACGGTCGAGTTTCATCCCTTTTTTCACATGCATCATCAGTTCGCGGTAGTCGGATGGCGCGCCGAGGCCGTAGATACACGACACCGACGCCACGACAAGGACGTCGCGCCTGTCCATCAATGACGCCACAGCGGAAATCCGCATCCGGTCGATCTCGTCGTTGATATCCGATTCCTTTTCGACATACAGGTCGCGCTGGGGAACATAGGCTTCCGGCTGGTAATAGTCGTAATAGGAAACGAAATACTCGACGGCGTTCTCCGGGAAGAAATCCTTGAACTCGCGGAATAACTGCGCGGCGAGGGTTTTGTTGTGCGAGATGACGAGCGCCGGAACCTGGAGGTTCTGGACGACCGCCGCCATTGTAAACGTCTTCCCGCTTCCTGTTACACCGAGCAGGGTCTGCTTCAGTGTGCCGTTTTTGTAGTTTTCAGTGATCTGTTCGATTGCGCGGCCCTGGTCGCCCGCGGGCTGGTATTTCGACTTGAGAATGAAACCGGACATATTCCCCTCCCGGAATGGAATGCTGTATTATACATCATCTCTCTCTTTCGGGCAACCCAGCTTTTAAAATAAATTATTCCTTAGAACGCGGCTTGTTCTGGGGGTGTAAGGAGCAGGGGGCAAGCCCCGCATTCGATAAGACAAATCATAAAGTGCGCGGGGCAGGGCTCGGTTGTTTGACAATTTAAGTGAATATGGATATATTGAAAAATGGAGGATACTATGAAAAAACTATCCTTTTTCCTGTTTCTCCTGACGTTCGCCGCGTGTGTTTTCGCCGCGGAAAAAATCCAGCTCGACAAGATTAAACTCCCAAAAGGTTTTCATATCCAGCTTTTCACCGATCAGATTCCGCGCGCCCGCGCCATGTGCTATAGCCCGTCGGGTGTTCTTTATGTCGGTTCGTGGAACGGCAACGTCTATGCCGTGGTGGACGCGGACAAAGACTGGAAACCCGATTCCGTCACGGTGGTCGCGTCGGGACTGGATATGCCGGTGGGCGTCGATTTCTACAAGGGCGATCTCTATATCTCGTCGCATTCGAAGATCGTGAAACTGCCCGGGATCGAAAAAGACCTCGATCATCCGCCGCTCCCGGTTACGGTGTACGACGCTCTCCCGAAAGATATGGCGCATGGATGGAAGTTTATCCGCTTCGGCCCCGACGGCTGGCTATATGTCCCGATAGGCGCTCCTTACAATATCGGGATATCCAAAAATCCGGTCTATGCTACTATCGCGAGAATGACTCCCGACGGCAAGAACTTCGAGATATTCGCTTACGGCATCCGGAATACCGTGGGTTTCGACTGGGATCCGGCGACCGGGGAGCTATGGTTTACCGAGAATGGGCGCGACTGGCTGGGGGATAACGCTCCGCCCGACGAACTGAACAAAGCGCCTGTCAAGGGACTCCATTTCGGATATCCTTACCTTCACGGCAAATCGATCCCCGATCCCATCTACGGTAAACAGGCCCCCGATATGAAATTCACCTTGCCTGAGCAGGAGTTGGGCGCTCATGTCGCGGCGCTGGGGATGCGTTTCTATACGGGTAAAATGTTCCCTGAGGAATACTACAATCAGATCTTTATCGCGGAACACGGCTCGTGGAACTCCAGTGTTCCTATCGGGTACCGGATCACGCTTGTCAGGATTGTGAACGGTAAGGCCGCCGGATACGAAGTATTCGCCGAGGGATGGCTTCAGAAGGACGGGGTGTGGGGACGCCCTGCGGATGTAGTGGTCGCGCCCGACGGTTCCCTGCTTGTTTCGGACGATAAAGCCGGAGCGGTCTATCGGATTTATTACGACGGTAAATAACCCACGGTTTCCCCGATGACATCCCGGCAACCCTGTAAAATGTCGATTCCCGGAATGACAATATAGAATTATATGATTTTATACTTGAAATATAATATTTTTACGATAGAATACTTAATAGAGCATTTGATATTCAGGAGGCGGATATGAGAAGAGCTTGTTTAATAATTCCTATGATTCTCGTGATTATATGTTCCTGCGACCTGTTCGATACCGCAGTGACTGAGACCGATAAAAAACGTCCTACCGTAACAATCATCGATCCCCAATTGTCCGAGAGTACCTTTGTCAACCCATACTACGTCTGGGGAATTGCCGAAGACGATTTGGGCGTGCAGGGGGTATATCTCTCGGTGAACGGATCAGGTTTCGAGGTGATAAGCGGAACAGAGTTTTGGGGTAAGGATGTTGTTCTGAAAAGCGGCGTGAAGGAACTGAACACGATCAAGGTATATGCCGTCGACACAGCCGGGAAAAGTTCCGCGACGAACACCCGGAATATCTATATGTGTAATAAACTCGTTCCGTTAAGCGCGGGAGAGCATTTCGGTTTCGGGAGCTCGGTAGCCGTCAATGCCGATTCTACTGTTTTCGCGGTGGGAAGTCCTTATGTCGATAACGAGGGCGCGGTCTTTGTATATAGATGGGTAAACGGTCAGTGGCAGATTACAAAAATTTCGGCCTCCGACGGTTTCCAAGGCGATCATTTCGGGATTGACGTCGATATTTCGGACGACGGCAATGTAATAGTCGCGGGAGCCGATCAGGACATCCCGAGCGGCTGCGCGTACATTTTAACATGGAACGGAAGCACATGGGATGAAAAAAAGGTCTCCCCCTCGGACGGGAGTACAATGACGCACTTCGGTGAATCCGTAGCTATTTCCGGCGACGGGACAACGATTGTGTGCGGATGCTCGTGGGACAACGAAGCCGCTTCGTATGCCGGTGCGATTTATATCTATACAGGTAATCTTGAGTTTTTATCCGAGGATAAAATAACCCCCGCAGTTGTGAAGAGCGATCTATTTTTCGGGTGCGATGTCGATGTATCCCGTGACGGTAAAACGGTTGTCGCCGGAGCATTCGGAATGACCAATAACGGGTATAGCGCCGGCTGTGTTTATGCTTATAAACTTAACGGGTTTACATGGGAAGAATCTAAACTTTTAGCGGGCGACCCGCAGGCCTACGATTATCTTGGGATGAATATCGCGGTTTCCGCCGACGGGAACACGGTTGCGGCGGGCGCGAAAGGCTCTGATTCGCAGGGTACTGATTGCGGCGCGGTATATGTATTTACATACTTCGGTGCGTCATGGTCACGTTCGAAAATTTCCATTCCGGGCATTGTTACCAACGGATATTTCGGATGTTCGATTTCCCTGAACTCCAACGGCAATACAGTAGCGGTAGGCGCGAAACTTACTGACAATTTCGGCGCGGACAGCGGTTCGGCGTATGTCTGTACAAAATCGGGATTATTCTGGGATACCGAACTCTTCCTGCCTTCCACGGGTAAAATTTCAAACACATTCGGGTATAGTGTTTGTATTTCTCCGGATGGAAAAACAATGATCGCGGGTTCGGAGTTGGAGGACGACAAAGGTCTCGACACCGGGGCCGCATGGATATTTCAGCTCGACTAATCCTGATCTTATATTCGATATTCAATTTCAAGGAAATAAAGAGAGGCCGTGGAAAAACGGCCTCTCTTTATTTTTATCAACAAATTGTTACTTCTGCTTGTCAACTACGCCTTTCTTGGTGTCTTCGATGATCGTTACATTGGGCTGATAGCTGTACCCGAACACTTCGGGGAAGTACATCTCCTCTACCCAAATCTGCGGGACCTGGTAGTTACCGGGCGTGTTCGCGCGGACAACATAGGTCACGGTATGATTCCCGGAGTAGAGATAGTCGGCGCTGAAGACGACACGATCGAAGTACTTCTCGGTATGGTAGAAACTTCCCCACCACCACTGGCTTCCTTCCTGTACCTTTTTCTCATTCGCCTCTGTCGCGAAGTCGAGGTTGACCGCCTCGAAGCCCGCGGGAAGCTGGTCGTCGATCACGACAAACACCCGGTCTTTCGGCGTATAGATATTGATCTTGACGATATACCGTTTGCCGCGGATGAACACGTTATCCTTGACTTCGAGGCCGGTGTCGTAGTCGAAGAAGGTCTTCGATACGGAGAACCCGGCGTCTTTCTTCTTGGGGTACTCTTTCAGCATATACTGGTACTTGATATTATAATAGAGCATACCGGGGCCTTCTTTGCTGAGGGTAAGGTTCATCTCGCCCTTAGTTCCGGCCTTGAACTTGTAAGCCTGCGTGAAGATCGGGTCGGTCGGCGACTTGAACATCGTTTCGACGATTTTGTCCTGGTTGACCATGACTGTCGCCTTGAAGTTCGGGTCTTCCTTTTCGAACTTGCGCAGGTAGGTGCTCATCGACCAGAACACCATCGCGTTCTCATGGGTGGATATCCAGTGATCGGCTTTACGCATCTTGATAAGCCAGTTGATCACTTTGTGCGAGTCCTTGAAATCGGCGTCCGATTCGATCAACGCCTGCAACACCTGTGACGTCGTGATCACATCGGTATAGTAGAACCAATCCCATTGGTTGTAGCTTTCGAAGTAGACAGTCGAGGCTTCCACACGCGCAAGGGCGAGGAAGTCGGTCTGGAGGTCTTCGATAATAGGGTTAACATCGTTGACATACTTCTGCGCCTTCTTGTAGTAAGCGGCCGCCTTGAGCAGGTTCGCCTTCGCGGGAAGGTTGTTCTGCAATGTCCCCTGCAGGTCGTTGTATATCCGCTTGAGCGAAACGATATCGTAGGAGCCGTTCAATGCGGCGACATAGAGCGCGAACGCCTGTGTGAGCTTCTTATAGTACGGCGAGTACGACCAGCCGTAGGTGCTGTAGGTGCCCCGGTCGGCGGCGTAGTCGATTATCCATTGCGCGGCCTTCTTCATGAGCCCGTTAGGGACGATATATCCGGACTGCTTCGCCATCGAGAGAACGAATGTCACATAGACAGTCAGGTAAGGGCAATGATAGTAACTGTCGGCATAGTAGCCGAAGCCGTAAGACTTGGCGTACTTCGGGACTTCGTCGATAAACGTCTGGACGATCTGCTTCAGTTCCTCGGCGGTCTTCTCTTTCAGCAGTTTGTGCTTGATGATGATATCGCTTCCGAGGATCAACGGCAGCATCTGCGAGCTCTTCTGCTCGAGACAGCCGTAGGGATACTTGACCAAGTAGTCCACGTTGCCGGAGAGTTCCGAGAACGCCGAGGGCGAGAGGTTGAATTCCATCCGGCTCATCTCGGGAATGACGTTATCGGTAATGAGGAGTTTTTCCTTCGCGGTGTTGGGTGTCTTCTCGTAGAGCGCGGTCGTCTCGAGGAATTTCGGCATCTTGATCGGTAACGACTTCTGGATACCGTCGGTGAATTTCCCGGTCTGCGCCGTGATCACAAAGTCTATTTTTTCACGGGTGGACGGAATGACCTTGAACTTGAATTTCACTTCCGCCGATCCGTTCTTGGGTATCGTGACATTGGTCGTGCTCTTGGAGATAAACTGCGCGATATTGTCTGCCTTGATCGTGACCGTTACGGACGCGTCGGCGCCGGTATAGTTATACACCATTCCGCCCGCTTCGACCTCGTCGAGCATCCGGACAAATTCCGGGAGCGTCAGCAGGATCATCAACGGCTTGGATATGGTAATTGCCGAGTCGCCGTAACCGAACTTCGAATCCTTTGTCTGCGCGACCGCCATGACCTTGAAGGTCGAGAGGTTGTCGGGTACGTTGAACGATACCGTGCCGACACCCTGTTCGATGATGAGGTTCGCGGTATAGAATGCCGTAGCTTTGAAGTTGATGCGCGGTACGATCATTCCCGGAGCTTGGCCGTTCTTCGCGCCTTCCCCGGCGGAAGGAGAGTCTGCCGCCATTTCGGCTTTCTTATTATCCTCACCGTCTCCGCCGATTACTTCGCCTTTTTCCGCTAGATAACGCTGTCCGATTATGAGGTCGGAAATGTCCATCGTGTAGATCGCGTTCGGACGCTGGCTATAGAAATAATAGAGCGGATTGGGTATCTGGTAATTGACCAGGTTGAGCACGCCCTTGTCCGCCACCACGACAGTGACTTCGGCGGGAACCGTTTTGTTTTTCGAGTCCTTTACCGTGACAGTCACGGTCGCTTTTTCGCCGGGCTCGTACTTTTCCTTATCGGCTTTGACTGTTACCGAGAGGGTCTTTTCCTTCAGCGCGACAGGAACATTCAATGTGCCCATCTTGAACGCGGGCTTCGCCGTGTCGATCCCGTCGACGATATTCGATACCCCCGTCCCGGTACGTGCGGTGTAGAGCATCACGGATACATAAAAGTTGGGAACATGTTCTTCGGTGATCTTCACGGGAATGACGAGCATACTGTCCTTGGCGTCCATAAACTGGACGGAATGGACTTTTTCACGCTCGATTGTGATCATCGCCTTCGCGTTCTTATACGGGTTCTTCACAAGTATCTTCGCGGTATCTCCGACAGCATATTCTTTCTTATCGCTCTCAAGCTGGAGATAGTTGTCGTTATCGATCTTCCATCCGACATAGCCCGATCCGATCACATAGAACGACCATGAGCTGACCATCTCGTGGCCGCGGACGACGCTTTTAATATTGGCGATAAAGTAACCGGGCTCATTGATCTTGACTTTGACGGTTTTCTGTCCGATCACCACGTCTTCTTTATGGACGACTTTATTATCCTGAACCCATTCCCAATAGACCTTACCGCCGGTCTCGACCTTCTGGACGGACTTCCACCCGTACTTCGTGATCTCGAGGGTGGCTTTCTGCCCCTCGTAGATATTTTCCTGGTGGTCGAGAGCGATCAGGTTTATTTCGAACGGTTTGCCCTGCTCGGCGAAGTAGCTCTGAATGTTGATACCGACATGGACCGGATTGTAGAGCCACATCCCGGACTTGGACGAATAGACGGTGGATTTGTCATCGAGGACTGTAGACGCGGAAACAGTGATCATTCCGTCGCCTTTGAAATTCTTGTTCTCGAGAAGCTGTTCGACAGTAATACGCCCATCCTGATCCGCCATGATAGTCTCGGACGCGAGAGTGAAGGAGTAATCATAACTATTGTAATAGTATTCGTCATAGTAGTAGTAGGAACGATACTCCGAAAAGCTGTATTGCGGGTAACGGGTGCTCCAATAGGAAGCGGGGGCGATTTGTATATTGTAGCTGATCGGCTTGACAATCGGCGCGCCGAACAGATACCACCCGATCATATCGCACTTGAACTTTTCTCCCCAGACATAACTGGTTTGAAGCGGGATGATCTTCATCTCGGCTTTGGCGGGTTTATAATCTTCCACGCGGAAGTTATAGTAAGCGATGTTTTTACCGTTCTGCAGAGCATAGATATAATAGTATCCGGTAGTGGCATTGAGGTCGGTCTTCAACGTGAAATTCAGGCTTCCCCAATCGCTCAGTTTCATTTCGAAATTGGTGATCTGTTCGTTCTTGCTGTTGTAGACATTAAATGTAATAGGCGATTTGAGCTTGCCTTTGTCGAGAACCCAATTGTCCGCTTCACGGAAACGGATGATTCCCTTGATCTCGATAGAGTCGCCGGGTTTATAAAGGAAACGGTCGCTGAAAAGCATGAAGCGGGTCTCGTGTACATAGTAGGTGTCGCCCCACCACTTCGTCGATCCGCCGTAGCTCAGGCCGATAGTGCCCTGGTAATCCACGCCGATCAACGGATTCTGGTTGACGGTTTTGCATGACAGGATACCGTCCATCCCTGTGACGCCGAGCTGTTTCGCGGAACCCTGAAAGAGTTCGTAAACCGCCGCGCCCTTCACCGGCTGGTTGTTCTTCAAACTGCGGACGTAGACTAAGGTATCGCCCGCGCCGTATTTGACTGTAACTCCGAGGTCGGTGAACAGGATAATACCGTTATAGTGATAGTAGTCGTCGTAATAGCCGCCGGCACTTTCGCGCTGGGGGTGGGCGGAATAGAACATCACCCCGGATTTCTTCGTGACCTTTTTCGACAGATCGAGTTTATAGAAATAAAGCCTGTCCCATTCCCATTTCAGTTCGATCGTATCGCTCTTCTGCATCTTGTTATCTTCGTCGTAGAGGTTTCTCGCGATATCTTCGAGCGATGTAAAAAAGTTATAACTGAAATCCAACGAACTGACATTTCTGACCTTAAACGGGAGAAGGAACGGCAGGTAATTCTCCATGACCATATATCCCGACGGGAAATTGAAGTAGGAGAAGGCGTGCTCGAACTCCGCGGTTTTTACGATATCCTCCGCGATCGTCTGCCCGAAGACATCCTTGAAACCTTTTTTTATCTTGACGGTGTAGCTTTTTCCGCCGACGAAATCGCCGTTGATGTAGAGGTAGCTTCCGCTGGCCTCGACCTTCAGATTTTTCAGCTTAGGCTCGACAGTAACGTATTGAAGGAATTTCTGATTTTCGACAAGGGTGTTATTGAAGATCGCGACGATAGCGCTGCCCGGATAGAAATTGTTGTCGTAGTAGGAACTGCTCCGGAATTCGGTGAGCTGCAACGCGGCATAGGTGTTGAATTTGTAGTAGAAGGTTTTCTTGAGCGGAATAGACCCGCCGTCCGCCATCAGGTTGGTTTCGATATTGACATAGTACAAAGTATCCGGTTTCAGACCCTGCGGATAGACATAGAAATAGGACGTGTTGGTGTTGATATACCAGATTTCTTCATTGTTGACAGTCGTCTTATTGGTGTAGATATAATGCTTTATTTTATACTTAATGGGATTGTCATCCACATCTTCTATCTTTAAAGCCTTGATGAAACTTCCCAGCTTAACGGGTGTGTTGAACGAGACATAGACATAGGTGGAGAGAGTTTTATCGCCCGCGTAACAGGAATTTACCTGAATGATCGGCGTTGTGTATAAGTACTTGTTATCTTTGACTTTAACATAGTTGATCGACGTGATCACGTTCTTGCCGTCGACAGATTTGATCTGATCGGCGTTGATGGTAAATGTATAAAGTGTGGATGGTTTCAACGGTTCGAGAAAGACGAACGCCGCGTTCTGAGTGCCTGAGGCGCGGATAAATCCCTTCACCGGCGGCTGGGATGTGATTTTGATCATTTTAGATAGCTTATTAGTCATCTGGTCGAAATCGGAAAGTTCGACTACCGGAAGCGAGAATGAGATCGGGAGTTCCCCGTACATTCCGGCCGTGTATTTCTGCGGCTGGGTTCCGTAAATAATTTTCGGACCTTTTTTCGCGGGCGTGTTCTGTACGAACATTGCCGCGGGAATCATGAAGATAATCGCGAGAATAAGTGCGATTTTACCGAATAATTTGCTTTTCATATTTACCTCCGCCTTTTGGATTATTATAATACGGATTTCCCGAATGTCAATAACAGGATAATGAAATCATTTTTATCCCTATTATGGAAAATTGAAAAATCCCACGAAACCGGGTATAATACCCCCATCGAGGAAACCATGCTGAAAAAATCGTTCATCGTTCTGCCGATAGTATTTTTTATATTCGGGCTCGCGATCCTGTTCGCCGGAACCGCTGTAAAGCCCGCGCCGGTGACCGTCCTTTTTGTCGGCGACGTCTGTTTCGATTGGGGTGTGAAGGATGTGATCGCCACGGGCTTTTACCCGTTCGCGCATGTCGATTCGTTTATCGAAAAAGCGACGATCTCCATTTTCAATCTCGAGACTTGTATCTCCACTAACGGGGAGAAAGTGGAAAAGACCTATAACTTCCGCTGTCCGCCCGGCGTCCTGAAATATATCACAAACTCCGGGTTCGACATCGCGACGCTCGGCAATAACCACACGATGGACTACGGGCCCATTGCGCTCGCGGACACGCTCGATAACCTGAAGATGTATCACCTAAAATATACTGGCGCTGGGAAGAACCTCGCACAGGCCGTCGTTCCGGTGATTATCGTCACTAACGGTGTGACTGTCGGGACGCTCTCGTTCGGCTATATGAATCCGCCTACGCTCAAGGCGGCGGAAAATAAACCGGGCGTCGCGCCGATCGATACGAAGCTGATGACCGCAGAGGTGAAGAAACTCCGGCCGAAGGTCGATTTCCTTATTGTAGCGATCCATTGGGGTAACGAGTATGTGGACTATCCGAACGACGCCCAGAAGAAAATGGGGCACTCCTTGATCGACGCGGGAGCCGACCTCGTGATCGGGCATCACCCGCATATCCTGCAGGGGATCGAGAAGTATAAAAACGGCGTCATCTTCTACAGCGTGGGCAACTTCATGTTCCCGCAAACCGACAACGTTCATCTGCGCGCCACACTGATCGGTATGGCCGATCTATTTATCACCCAGACAAAGAATAAAAAGACCGTGCTCCCGGTTTACTCGTTCATCCCGATATGGCGGAACAGCGTGACCTACGACCCCGAGTTCCCGGGGAAGGCGACGAACGACAGTATTCTCAGTCATATCCAGAAGATATCTATGCCGCTCAATCCGAAGATGTTCACCTTAAAGAAAGACGAGCTTCACGGTGTGACGCGGTATATCATCGAATGGAAATAGGTTCGTCCGCGACGGCAGACCGTCCGGTACTTGATAAGGTTCGATCCCCGCGAACGGCGTCTTTCAAATAGTAACCTATCTGGAACGAAAAATCCGTTAAAATTTAATTCTACAAATATGAGATTTCCCCTTGAATCTAAATGAAGAACGTGTTACAATTTCTTCATAAGCCGAAGAGAGAGGAGGTTAGTTTTGAAAACTATCCGGAATATCCTGCGCTGGCTTCTCGGGGGATCGTTTACTCTGATTATCGCCGCCTGTTACGGCATCCCCGCCGACTATCAGGGCAAGAATGTGAAAATAAAATGTAAGAACACGAACGATCAGCCGATTCCCGGGCTGGAACTGAAGGTTTTGGAAAACGGCTTGGACAGCAGTTGGAATACGACGGATGCCGAGGGTACGGCGGATTTCTTTATCCCCGAGTTCGTGAGCGCATCGCTGATGATCCGTGCGGCGGATATCGACGGACTCAGTAATCTCGGTGATTTCCAGACTATGATACTGAGCAACCTGACATACGGCACGATTGAGACGAACTACACATTCATTTTAACGAATAAATAATCCCAACAAGAAACGAGGGAGGCGGCCGATGCTGAAATTTATCAGGAATGGCCTGCGATGGTTACTGGGCGGCTCGTTCACACTGCTGATTGCGGCGTGCTATGGAGTCCCGGCTAATTTCAAACAGAAGAACGTGGAGATGAAGTTTACCGGGAAAGACCAGAAACCTATCCCCGGTCTCGAAGTGAAATTGATCGCGGGCGAGTATGCCCAATCGCCGATGAAAACGGATGACGAAGGGAAGGTCTTCTTCAACGTCTCAAATCTCGATAAGGGCAAGTATATCATCGAGGTAGCGGACACCGACGGGGCAAAGAACGGCGGAAGTTATCAGCCGGTCACTCTCAGCAATCTTGATTTCGGCAGTATCGGGACGAATTATCAGATTACGATGACGGATAAATAATGCCCGGTTTACGAAACCTGCTGCATCGTCTCTACAGGCGTTTGGAAAGCGACACTCATGAACTTCTCTATCTGTTTTTCGAGATCACCCGCAAGTGCAACTTGTCGTGCAGGCATTGCGGTTCGGACTGCACCGCGCAGAGCGCTGCGGGCGAGCTCACCGGCGGCAGTTGGCTGAAAATCGTCGATTACTTCACAGAACGGTATTCTTCCGATCTGATGTTTGTCATTACCGGCGGAGAACCGTTGGTATCGCCCGACATGGAGAGGATAGGCGAGCGGATCGCCCGTGCGGGGCGGCGCTGGGGATTCGTGACTAACTGCCAACTGCTGACGCGCGACCGTCTGAATAAACTCGTAGATTGCGGACTGTATAGTATTACTGTCAGTCTCGACGGCCCCAGAGAGGAGCACGACTTTCTCCGGCACAAGAAAGGCGCCTTCAATAACGTAATCCGCGCGCTGGGGTATATCGCTGAGGCGCGGATTCCCCAGTTCGACGTCGTGACCTGTGTCTATCCCGGAAACCTCGGCAAGCTGGACGAGACCGCGTCGATTCTTCTGGAAAACAAAGTCCCCGCATGGAGACTGTTCCGCATCTTCCCGAACGGCCGCGCGAAGGACAATCCCGAGCTTCTTGTCGACTTCGAGGCTACACGGCGGATGATCGACTGGATCGTGGCGCGGAGACCGTACTATGCCGGTAAGGGACTCGCGCTCGATTACAGTTGCGAGGGATATCTTCACCCGTCGGTCGACAGAAAAGTCCGCCGGAACTCGTTCTTTTGCCGCGCGGGCGTGAATATCGCGTCCATTCTCTGCGACGGTACCATCACCGGATGCCCGAATAACTCGCCGATGTTTTATGAGGGAAATATAGTCGGGAACGATTTTTCCGATATCTGGGAAAACGGATTCGGCAAATTCCGGAGACGGGATTGGATGCGGAAAGGGCTTTGTGCCGATTGCGGCAGTTTCGCCGAATGCAGGGGAAGCTCGATTCATCTCTGGCATGACGAGGATCGCGGAATCGAGTTCTGCTATCTCCATGAGAAGCATTAAGCCGGGGTATAAACCTTAAACGTATTCCAAAAAAACGTATGTCCGGCATGATATTTATGCCGGGGAAATGGACGTTCTCAACGCTTGACTTCCACAATCGACCCGTTATAATTGAAAGAAGAATAATTGGCGGACTGCGAATGATAAAAAAGCTTGTTCCTTTTGTCGTGTTTATTGCGGTAGTCTCGATCCTGTACTTTGCTTTTAATGCGTTACGTCCCGTTAAGCAGGGTGTCATGGCAAAGGAAATCAAGGCGGCAACGAACGTCTTTTTTCCGATCGACATGGGCGGCAAATGGGGCTATATGAACAGCGCGGGGAAAATCGTGATCGCGCCTGTATATGACGGCTGTGATTATTTCTACGAGGGACTCGCGCGGATCAGGATTGGCGAGAAATTCGGCTATATCGACCCATCGGGCAAGATTGTCATTCCCTGCGTATATGATGAAGCGTATCCTTTCACCAACGGACTCGCGCTTGTGTATACCAACCGCGCGTATGGATATATCGACCATTCGGGCAAGCAGGCGATTCCCGCGGTATACGAACGGGCTAACTCCTTTTCGGAAGGTTTCGCGGCGGTCTGTTCCAACGGCAAATGGAATTTTATCGACACGGGCGGAAAAGTACAGTTCACCCACGGGTTCACATATATTTTTCCTTTATCCGAGGGGCTCGCGGCAGTCGTGTCGAATAATCTCTACGGTTATATCGATATTCTCGGTAAGACCGTGATCGCGCTCCGTTTTGAAAACGCCGAGCGTTTCTCAGGGGGATTCGCGGCGGTGATGACCGGCGGGAAATTCGGTTATATAGATAAATCCGGAAGTCTGAAAATTCCCGCGAAGTATTTTTCGGCAAAACCGTTCAGCGACGGGGCGGGCTTAGTCCATACCGGAGAAGATTATGCGTTCCTCGATAAAAACGGGAATGTCTTGTTTGCTTCATACGCCGGGCATATCGAACCGTTCTCCGAAGGGAAGGCGTTGTACAGCGCGGGCGGTAAATACGGTTTTTATTCGATCGACCTAAAAAAAGAAAACGGTATCCCGGACACTTACGAAACCGCGCTGTCGTTCAGGTTCGGTTTGGCGTATGTGCGTCTGGACGGAGCGAGCTTTTACATCGACCATCACAACAATAAGATCAAACCCGAGCCGGTTTCGCAGAATCAGAAATTGAACCTTTCACCCGGCGGAAAAAAAGAGTTACCGGGCAAAAAATAGCGGTGTTATCACTTGGCGGTATAAATGGATGGAGTAACAATTATATTCTTGATCTTTCTGGGCATCTCGGTCGTCGCTGTTGTTATTGTGATCATCGTGCGTTCGATCACTCAAAAGTATAATCCAATCCAGGAAATCGAGAAACTGATCAACGCAAACGAGTTTAAAAAGGCGCAGGAACTGACCCAGAAGGAACTGCTGAAAACTCCCAACAGCTTCGTGCTGAAATACCATATGGGTCAAATCTTCGAAGGTTTACAGGAGTTCTCGCAGGCCGCGTCGTACTACGAGAAGGCGGCGGTATCCGCGACGGCCGAGGGCAACGAGGATATGAAGCCGCAGATTTTTCTTAAGGTCGCCAGTCTGTATAAGAAAAAACACAAGTACGAAGAGGCTATCGGGTATTACATGATGGTATTGGATAAAGCTCCGCAGAACCAAAAAGCGCTGTTGGAGGTCGCTGAGATTTTTGTAGAAACGAACAAGTCGAAAAGGGCATTCGGCGTACTTATGCCGCTTCTCCGGATCGCCCCGAATAACCTTAAAGCACGATACCTTCTGGCGCAGTCATGCTTTCAAAGCCAGGATTATGCGGAGTGTTCCGAGCATCTGGATTTCCTGCTCACGCACATCCCAGCGAATGACCCCCTTTTTCCAAAGGCGACTTTTTTACTGGCTAATTCGTTATTTCAACTGAAACGTTATGATGAAGCAATATCCCAGATGGAACCGCTATTTAACATTCCCGAAGTCTCGGACGCTGCGGTTCTCAAAGTAGTCGAGGGGTATCTTGCGCTTAACCAGCTTGAGAAGGCGATCAATATCGCGGAAGAGTTTGTTTTACCGATGCCGCCCGAGAAGAAGGTCGAGCTGTATTACATGATCGCCAGCGCCCATTACAAAAAAGGAGATATCAACCTAGCGCTTAAAAACTGGAAAAGCGCCGCCGAGATTGACGCAACCTTCAAAGACCTAAAAGGTATTATCAGTCAGTACAGCACCCATTACGAGCACCCGGCTTTAAAGCATATTTACACTGTAGACCATGTGGATTTCGAGGCATTTGTTTTCAGAATGCTGAAGGTTAAGAACGTAGATTCGATTTTGAAAAAACCCAGCTATACGGTCTTAAAAACACATGACGTGGATTATGTAATCTTCCGTGTCCCATTTTCGATCACATTCCACGATCTCGCGGATATCGAGACAAACCTCCACAACGACTTCATGGCCAATATGGCGATCAATATCTATTCCCTCTATGGGTTTTCAGATGAAGCCAAGGGACATCCTGTTTTCAGGAAAATCCTCGAAGTCAGCGGCGAAGCGTTTGTGAAACTTGTCGACAGTGTCGAATAAAAAAAGGACCGTATCGTACGGTCCTCTGCGGAGCTAAGCAGATTCGAACTGCTGACCTTCACATCCGGAGTGTGACGCTCTAATCCAGCTGAGCTATAGCCCCATTGCGGATATTATTATAACCTATTCCCCCGCCATAGTCAATTTATCCGCATTCCGTATAAATTTCTATCCGAGCCTCACCATCTCCCCGAATTGACTTTTCGCGAACTTCCCTTTATAATACTAAGTTAAAAAATCGCTTATAGTACCCAGAAGGAGATAAAGTGCAGAAAATCAGAAACGTGGCGATCATCGCGCATGTCGACCACGGCAAGACGACGCTTGTTGACGAACTTCTCAAACAGAGTAAGGTGTTCCGTGATAACCAGGAAGTACAGGAATGTTTCCTCGATTCCAACGACCTCGAACGGGAACGAGGGATCACGATCCTCGCGAAAAATATCAGTATCAAATACGGCGACTACAAAATAAACCTGATCGACACCCCCGGACATTCAGATTTCAGCGGGGAAGTCGAACGTGTGCTGAAACTCGCGGACGGTGTGCTACTACTTGTAGACTCGTTCGAAGGCCCGATGCCCCAGACCCGTTTCGTTCTTGAAAAAGCGCTCCAGCTCGAACTTCAGCCGATTGTTGTGATCAACAAGATCGACCGTACTGACAACCGCCCGGCGGAAGTCCTGAACGAAATCTATGACCTGTTCATCGAACTCGGCGCGGACGACGACCAGATCGATTTCGCGGTGATCTACGCGAGCGGAAGGAACGGGTGGGCCGTGACCGATCTCGCTCACGAACGCAAAGACCTTGTTCCGCTCCTCGATACTATCGTCAAACGGATACCCGCCCCGAAAAAGCCCGAAGGCTCATTGCAGATGCAGATCGCCGCGCTCGACTACAGTTCCTATGTGGGTAGAATCGGGATAGGCCGTGTGTTCCGCGGGCATATCGATAAAAAGAAACCCCTCGTGATCATCAAGAGAAGCGGGGATATCCATAACGTCAGCATCAAACAGCTCTTCATATTCGAAGGACTGGGGCGAACCGAAGTTGAAACCGTACAGTGCGGCGAAATCTGCGCGATGGTCGGAATCGAGGATATCGATATCGGAGATACGATTGCCGATCTCGAAAATCCGGAACCCTTGCCCCTGATCGCCATCGACGAACCGACGATCAGTCTGACATTTACAGTAAACACCTCGCCGTTCCACGGCCGTGAAGGAAAATACGTGACCTCGCGCCACCTGCGGGAACGACTATTCAAGGAACTCCAGCAGAACGTCGCGCTCAAAGTGCACGAGTCCGGTTCGTCGGACATGTTCATCGTCTCCGGACGCGGTATCCTTCATCTGTCTATCCTGATTGAAAATATGCGCCGTGAGGGATACGAGTTCACTGTCGGCGCGCCGAAAGTTATTTTCAAGGAGATCGACGGAAAAAAAATGGAACCCATCGACCTCATGACGGTCGAATGCCCTGCCGAATACTCGGGGAAGGTCATCGATCTTGTCGGGCAGAGAAAGGGCGTGATGATTAAGATGGACGACCGCGGAAGTATGACGCGTATGGAGTTTCATATCCCCGCGCGCGGTATGATGGGGTTGCGGAACAGTATCCTCAACGTCACGACCGGCGAAGGCATCATGCATCACCGTTTTTACCAGTACGAGTACTTCAAGGGTTCGATCAAACAGCGCCAGAACGGGACATTGATCTCGATGGGCGAAGGTTTTGTCACCGATTACGCGCTTAACGGATTGCAGGATAGAGGGATATTCTTCGTGGATTCCACCGACGAGGTTTATGCCGGCCAGATTGTCGGGGAAAACAACAAGGATAACGATCTCGAGGTTAATGTCCAGCGCGGGAAGAAAATGTCCAATATGCGCGCGGCTGGTTCGGATAAAACGATCAAGATCGCGCCTTCGGTGAAGTTCAGCCTCGAGGAAGCGATGGAGTATATCCGTGACGATGAAATGGTCGAAGTGACGCCGAAGAACATCCGCATGCGGAAACTTCACCTCGACGCGCAGGAGCGCAAACGGATCAGCAAACTGGCCGACGGATAACTAATAGAGTAAGGGCACTTCTAAAAACTCGTAAATATAAGGGTATTAACAAACATTTGAGAAATAGCCTTGTCATCGCGAGTGTAACGAAGCAATCTATTTTAATATTCGACAACAAATTACACCGACTGCTTCGCCGCATTGCGTCCTGTCTGCCTTCGGTAGCCCGCCTTCCGCCTTTGTAAGAAGGTGGACAGGAAGGCAGGCTCGCAGTGACAAAAAATGCTATATTCTGTTCTGAAAATTTTTTTCTTATTCATTATGAAGGAGTTTTTAGAAGTGCCCGTAATATAAAAAGCCCTTCCATCGCGGAAGGGCTTTTTTAGGTTCGGGGTTGACGGGAGTTGAACCCGCGGCACCTGGCGTGACAGGCCAGTACTCTAACCAACTGAGCTACAACCCCATTGTTTAACGTGGATAGTATTATAAACGAAAAAATCTTTTCAGTCAAAAAAAAGACGAAAATATTTCTTAGTGAAACAGTCCTTACCGGCATTCTTGACACGGCAGGTTCCGCGCTTTATCCTACTATATGGATAAGATCAGGAAAATCATTCATGTCGACATGGACGCGTTCTTTGCGTCGGTGGAACAGCGCGATAATCCCGGGCTCCGGGGGAAACCTATTATTGTCGGCGGATCGCCCGAGACGCGCGGGGTCGTGTCCACAGCGTCCTACGAGGCGAGGAAGTTCGGCGTGCATTCCGCGATGCCGACTGTGACGGCGCTCAAACTCTGTCCGCAGGCGATCCTTGTCTATCCGCACTTCGACCGTTATGTCGAAGCGTCCGAGCATATCCGCGCTATCTTCAAGGAGTATTCCGACCTGATCGAGCCGTTATCGCTCGACGAGGCATATATCGACGTGACCGAGAATAAAAAGGGGATGACATCCGCGACCGCGATAGCGAAAGAGATCAAGGCGAAAATTCTCAAGGTGACGCGATTGACGTCGTCGGCGGGGGTATCGTACAATAAGTTCCTCGCCAAGGTAGCGTCGGGATACAAAAAGCCCGATGGTCTGACGGTCATCACTCCCGACAAGGCGCTCGACTTTATCGCCAAACTTCCTATCGGTAAGTTCTACGGAGTAGGCCCGGCGACCGAGAAGCGGATGAAGGAGCTGGGTATCCATTACGGCGCCGACCTGATGCGTTTCAGCATCGAGGAGTTGACCGAGCATTTGGGTAAGTCCGGGAGCTACTACTATAATATCGCGCGGGGTATCGACGAGCGTCCGGTCGACCCGAACTGGATCAGGAAATCGATCGGGCAGGAATATACATATCCCAAAGATATCTACCGGACGGAAGAGATAGAATCCTATTTCAGGAATGCGTCGCGGGAACTGGCTGAGAGTATGGAGAGAAAGAAGATTTCCGGGAAGACGGTCACTATCAAGGTGCGGTATGCCAATTTCGATACGGTGACGCGGAGCAAGACGATCGAAACGCCGACACGCGATCCCGAGGCCATGTTCCAGACCGCGCTCGTCCTGCTCACTAAGACCGACGCGGGTAAACAGAAAGTCCGCCTCCTAGGGATCAGCATGTCTATCCTCACAGACGATGAACCGGACGGACAAAAAGAACCAGCTATGTAAATGGTTGAAAAAGATACCGATTTATGATAGACTGTATTAGCGAATTTGAGGAGGATGCGATGAAATCGATGAGGAAGACTGTTTTTACAGCGGTTATGCTTATCATGACGTTGTTCTTCACGAAGGGATGGTCCGACGATATCCCTGAGTTTATCGGGGGATGGAAAGGCGAGTCAGTCGCGCAGATGTATTCTCTTGCGACGGCGGTACCTCCTGCTTACGCGGAACCACGCGCTTTACCGACTTCGGTCGATTTTTCCGAGAGTATGCCGCCTGTCGGCAACCAGGGAAATCAGCAGAGTTGTGTGGGATGGGCTACCGCCTATGCCGCGAAGTCCTTCCAGGAGTATGTCGAGCACGAATGGGACTATTCTAAGAATACATTGTTCAGCCCCGCCTATGTCTATAACCAGATTAACGGCGGCAAGGACTACGGCTCGTCGATTTACGACGCTTGCGCTCTGATTGTGAAACAGGGCTGCGCGACCTACAAGACGATGCCCTATAACGTAAAAGACTATAAGTCCAAGCCGAACTCGCAGGCAAAGAGCGAAGCCGCAAACTACAAAGCGAAGGCTTTTTATACGATCAAGCCCTCGGATATCAAGACGATCAAATCCTACCTTGCCAAAGGCGTACCCGTTGTCTTCGGCGCGGCGGTGTATGTCAATTTCAATAAGATCAAGAAAAATGATCCGGTTTACGACTCGATCTCCGGAAAATCTCTCGGCGGTCACGCGATGACGCTGGTCGGGTACGACGACTCGAAATACGGCGGCGCCTTCAAGCTCATCAACTCATGGGGAAAGAGCTGGGGCGATAACGGTTTCGCGTGGATACCGTATAAGTTCTTCCCGAAAGTCACCGGAGCGGTAATGGTAATCGAGGATGTAGTAAAGAACGTACCGTCGGACGACGATGACGACGACGACGACGACGACGATGATGATGATGACGACGATGATGATGATGACGATACCGATGCCGGCAATGTTCCCGAAACACCCGGCGATCTGGAAATCAGCCAGGGTAAGTACGCGGACAGGATTGAGTTGTCATGGGAAGCACATTCCGAAGCTGAAAAGAACCTCGTACTCCGTTGGGACGAGTCTTCATCCGAATGGAAAGTAATCGCCGAGGTCAAAGACGAAAAATATGCCGATAAAAAGGTTAAAAAAGGTAAGTATTATTACTATTCGATTGTTTCGAAGAACGGGAACGGATTCAGCGCACCGACATCACCGAAAACGGGATATGCGGCATCGAGCCTGATCCGCGCCGATATCAATTCCGCATATGCGACCATCTCCGCATCTCAGGGACTGTACGATAAATCCATCATGATTAAGTTCGGCGAGATCCCTGAGGAAGAGGGATACATGGTATTCCGCAAGAGCCAGAAAGATCCCGACTGGAAGCTGATAGCGACGGTCACGGAAGAGATGAAAAAGCTGAACGCCAAATACGGCGATAAGAAGCTCTCAGGCGAAACGTTTATCGACCAGGATGTCGAAACGGGGATTATCTACGAGTATATGGTAGTTCCGGATATCCCTAAGGGCGCCGATATGCCGAGTCCCGTGGTAAAAGGCTGGACGAAGGGCAAGACCTTCCAGAACCCGCCCGCGAAACCGTCGGGGCTGAAAGTTTCCAAGTCCGGTAATGGCCACCAGTTGAGTTGGCAGGCGTCCGCGGATGCGGTGGGATATTATGTATATGTCTGGAAAGAAACGGACAAGTCATATATAAAAATCGATTATACATCCAAACCCGAGTTCTTGGACACGTTTGTATACACCGGGGCGGAACCCAAGTATGCAGTCAAGGCGTTTAACTGGGCCGGAGAATCGAAGGACTTTTTGAAATAGCTTCTGGGGAAATACTATTGGAGGATATTCATGAGATTTTTTACCGCTTTCCTGACATTGACGCTGATAACCGGGACGGTGTTTTCCGCGCCGAAAATCAAGCCGCAGGATAACACGATCGAGTTCCCGGAGAAGGACAAGGAGGTTCAGGGAATTCCTCTAAAAGCTAAAGAAGCGATCATTTATTACCCGTCGGGTAAACTTCAGGTAGGTGTGCTGGCGAAGGATTTTAATCTTTGCGGGGCGACGTTTCCCGCCGGGGAAACCCTGATCTTTTACGAGACGGGCGAATTAAAAGAAGGAATGATGAAGGATGATTTGGTCATACAAGCCGTGCCGTTCAAGGGGGGCAAGCCGATCCTATTTTACGCGAACGGCTATATCGAAAGAGGTATTCTCGCGATGGATTCGATTGTGCAGGGTATGAAGGTCGCGAAGCTCAGCCTCCTGAATTTCTATTCCAACGGCAACCTGATGGGAGCGAAGCCGTTGGAAAAGGCAAATCTCCAGGGCGCGATTTTCGGGACGGAGAAGATTGTTTCCTTCTTCGAGAACGGCAATGTGAAAAAAGGCACATTAGCCGAGGACTCGTCGGTGCAGGGAGCGGTGTTTAAGGCAAAAAGCTCGCTGGATTTCTTCGAGAACGGGAAGGTAAAAGCCGGAACGCTTGGCGCCGATTCGGTTCTTCACGGCGCGGTGTTCAAGGCAAAGACGACTCTCGAATTTTTCGACAACGGCCATGTAAAAACCGGCACTCTCGGGGCGGATTCGCAGATCGGCGAAATTGTCTACAAAACCGGGAAAGCGCTGAAGTTTTATCCCAACGGCAAGGTCGAGACCGGTACCCTCGCAAAAGACGCGGTAATACAAGGAAAAACTATTAAGGCAGGCAAAGCAGTTACGTTCAAAGATGATGGAACTTTTAAAAAGTAAGAACGCCGATTTGACATATTTGCACTCAATCGATATAATCATCTTGTATATATCAGGGGGCCTTTGTGGCATGGGATGATATTAGAATCGAAGTGTCCACGCACTTTCTCTCACCCGGAATGGTGTTGAAGGGCGACGGCTACGACGAAAAGGGTACTAAGGTTATCGAAAAGGATGTTCCGCTTAACGAGAAGCAGATCAAAGAGATTCTCGCCTGCGGTGTCAGGACTATCACTTACACCCGTGAGCGCTTAAGAGTCAAAAAAGAGATCGGTTCTCCGATGATCTCCGAAGAGCATCTCAATAAAGCGATGTCTGTTCTTGACGATATCGAGGGCGCAATCCGCAATCAGAGCGGTGAATTGCCTGCGAAGGAAGTCAAGGAGATAGTCGACGGGTTTGTCGAAGATATTAAGAACAACTCCGACGCATGTCTCAATCTTCTCGATCTCGCCGATTTCGACGACTATACCTACACTCATTCTATCAATGTTGCTACTATTTCTATTACCTGCGGCCTCGCGATGAATCTCGACGAACTGAAAATCCGCACTCTCGGAGTGGCCGCGATCCTTCACGATATCGGCAAAACCCTGATCCCAATCGATGTCCTCAATAAACCCGGAAAGCTCGATCCTAACGAATGGATGATTCTCAAGAAGCATCCGCTATTCGGATATAATATCCTGAAGGCCGAATCCCAATTCAGCAAGGATGTTGTCAATAGCGTCCTCCTGCATCATGAGGACTATACGGGCGGCGGATATCCGTTGGGGATACGCGGGGATAAATCGAATATCTTCGCGCAGATCATCTCCATCTCCGACGTCTTCGACGCGATCACGAGTAAACGGACTTATAAGGAAGCACAACCCTTCGCGACGGCGTTCGGTTTCATTATGGAGAAATCCGGGTCGAAGTTCAATCCTGAAGTAGCGCAGATTTTCCTGAAGGAAATGATAAAGAAGATTAACGGGGAACCGCTATATCCTGTAAATTGCTATGTTCTTCTGAACAGCGGGGAGATCGGGTATGTGGTAGATCACCGCTTGAATACGTTCTCGCTTAGGCCGATTATCAATATATTCTACAATCCGCAGAAGGAACCCAAGCTCCTCAAATACAAACTTCAGATCGATCTCGAAAAGGACAGTAACCGTACGGTTATCCGCAGAATGACGGATGCGAATACGATTCTGAAGTTCAACCAGGTACTCGGCTTGGACGGGTGCTGACGGCTATTCCAGAATGACCTTCATTTTACATTCCGCGCAGTCGAATTCCAATTTGAATTTTCTCTTTCCGTCATCGAGGTAGAGAGGCTCTTTAATATCTTCTTTCCTTTCGTTATAGAATCCCTTCGGGTTCGGATGCTTTGCGCAAATCCCCATTTCGAATTTCAGGCAGTAACGGGTTGTCATTACGGTTTCATGTTTTAACGGGGCGCCCGTTTCCGCCGCCGGGACGATCTTTTTCACGCCGTGGCGCTCGTAAAACGATTTCGCGAGACGGTTCGAGATGTTCGCGGTGAAGTCCAGTTCGTTGTCAGGATAGGGTTCGCTATTCGGGCCGATGCTTATCCTGCGCGGGGGAAAGGCCGCGGCGCGGTTCTTTTCGAGGATATCCGCGAGGCTGCGGCGGGCGTCGTTCAGTACACTGACCGGGAAAAAATAAGGGCGGCTCAGTTCGATCTTGAGCGAGACGGGCTGAAAAATCTCATCCCCGAACTTCATGAGCTGTTTCCGGATCGTCTCCTCGGCCTTTTCCGGATTCTGCGCGGGTTCCTTCGGGTAATCCGGCGCATACTCCGCATAGATGCCGTCTTCGTCCACGGCCGAGAGGAGAAACCCCGTTTCGGTCTCGGTGAAGGCTATATCGATCGATATCCTGCGCTCTATTTTCTTGCGCTTCAGTTCCTTGATGAAATCGTGGTCGCTGTTCCGGTAAAGCTCCGCGCCGATCTTGATGTAGCGGTTGTCATGGGGGAAGACCTTATTTCCTTCGAGGAAAAGGATATTCGTTCCCGCGAGAATGCCAAAGTCGTCGATATAGCACACCCCGTCGCCGTTATGAAGCTCGGACGCTCCGTCGAGCGCGAACCAGTCGCGGGCCTTGGTCACCACACGGCCAAGCGGTTCGCCGATCGATTTCTGGGTGTGGATTGAGACTATTTCCGGAGTCCGCCCATCCGCGAAATAGCGCGAAAAGCCCCTGTTGAAACTTTTCCGGGGATCGGGCTCGAAGTCGATAGTGGTTTTCCCGCTCGACGAACGGGAATACGTTTTTCCATCGAGGACGGCGTCCAGACGCTGTCTGTAAAAACTGACGACATTTTTTACATAGTTTACGTCTTTCAGGCGGCCTTCGATCTTGAACGAGGTCACGCCCGCGTCGAGCAATGCCTCCAAACCGCCGGAAAGATTGAGGTCTTTCAGCGACAGAAGGTATTTATCCTTGATAAGCGTCGTGCCCTCACGGTTTAGGAGATTGTAGGTCATCCGGCACGGCTGGGCGCATTCGCCTCTGTTCCCGCTTCTGCCGTAGCACGCGTGGCTGATATAGCATTGGCCGCTGTACGAGACACAGAGCGCGCCGTGGATAAACGTCTCGAGCTCGATAGACGCAGCTTCGCGGATCGCGCGGATTTCTTCGATAGACAGCTCGCGCGCGAGGATCGCGCGGATAAACCCGGCCTTCTCGAGGAATTTGATCCGCTCCGGGGTGTGGTTATGCATCTGGGTGCTTGCGATTAACGGAATAGGCGGGATGTCCATCTCGAGGATGCCCACATCCTGGACGATTAAACCGTCCGCGCCCATGTCGTGGATTTGGCGGATCATCGCCCGCGCTTCTTCGAGCTCATTATCGAAAAGGATTGTGTTTAAAGTAATGTAAACGGATGCGCGGTAACGGTGAGCGAAGGCGATCAGTTCCTCGATATCGCTCCATTCGTTGGATGCGGCCGCGCGCGCGCCGAATTTACCCGCGCCGATGTAGACAGCGTCCGCGCCGCACTTGACCGCGGCGATCCCGCATTCCTTATCGCGGGCGGGCGAGAGGAGTTCGATCCCGCGCTTTGCGTCTATTGGATAACTCCCGACAATAAAGGAAGATCGGCGGTTTGGGATTCGGTTAAAATTTCGGCGGTAGCGTTGACGTTCATCAGCAGATTGATCGTCTGGAACGGCGGAGCCTCGGCCTGCACGATCAGCGCGTAGACTTCGGAATAGAGCAATGCCTCGATCAAAACAGGATTCGCCGCCGTCGAGGTGTAGCCGAGATTTGTCGACCGGTGCGCGGGCAGAGTGAGGTTATTGATCAGCAGGACGGTCTGGTTCGAATCACTGACATAGGGATACACCCCCGCGAGGTAAAACGTCGTCTGTCCGGGAAGGGCGGTATAGTTCGTGCTGACTAAAAGCGACAGGGTTACAGGAAAGTTCTGGGGGTTGGATACCTCGCAGTTCAGACGGAGGGACTGCACGGTCACATACAGCGGAACGCTCTCGTCGATCTGATTGATGACGGCGTACTCCATGTAAACGTTTGTGGGGAAAAGAAAAAGTGACGGATAAGAAAAGCTCATTGAGAAATCGTCCGTGACTGTCAGGGTGGACGAAATCTTACAGGCCGCGATGAGAATAAAAAGAATAACAGGCATTGATGCTTTTTTCATGACGCTCTCCTAAAAAATCGGGAAATCGACACTCAGGTATGGCAGAACCGGCAGGCTGAAAATGTCGCCGGCCAAAGGGCCGTAACGGAGTTCGAAACCCGGATACGCCAATCCCGCTGTCACCGACATCCATTTCAGGTCGAACTCGATCCCGCCCGCGAGCGTGATGTCGCCCGGGTCGGACACCCCGAACAGTCCCGCCGAACCGTTGAGGGTTTGCGGGTTGAGGTAGTACCCGGCCTCGGCGAAGAAGGTCACAAATCCCAGCCTGATATCGGTCCCGATCACGGGACGGAAATAGCTGGCCCAGCCGTTCGAGTTGCCGAGGAGCTGTGAATTGAACGCGGCGTAGAGCCTGACCGCGCCGAAGTTATAGGCGAAACACGCCTCGATTGTCAGCGAGACGAAGTTCAGGTCGGCGTCGAGTATCGCCGCGGTACCGCCGAGCTGGGAGTTGATTAACGAAATCGCCAGGTCCTCGCCGACGAACTGAAGATATCGGACTGAAATACCCGCTGAAAGCGGGATCGAGGGCAGGCTCCATGCCGTCTTTACGTTGCAGTTAAGCAGTCCTACAATGAAGATCGGCAGCGAGGAATCCGCCGAAAAAGCGAAACCTTCGCCCAGATATGCGCTGAATTGCAGACCGAGCGGACGGTAGCTGACGGCGTTCAGGGTCAGCGTGCGGTTTGTGTCGATATAGGGCGTCTCGATCGTGACCAGACGCTCGATAGCATTGAGCCCGGCGGCGGGGACAATCGCAAGGATGATCAGGCTGTAAATAAGAAACCGTTTCATCACTTAGATTTCCTGTGCTTTGCGCCGTAAACCTGCATCGGGAGACCGTAGAGCTTTATAAATCCGGTCGCGTCTTTCTGGTCGTATCCGCTTCCTGCTTCGAACGTCGAAAGGTTGACGTCGTACAGCGAATCTTTGGATTCCCTCGAAGCGGGGATGATGTTGCCTTTATAGAGTTTCAGCTTTACTTCACCGTTGACCACTTCCTGCGTCTTGTCGATAAACGAGGTCATAGCCTCGAAGAGCGGATGGTACCATTTCCCGTTGTAGATCATCTCGGCGTAGGCGAGTTCGAGCTGCTGCTTGTAGTGCATCGTGTCCCGTTCGAGGGTGAGGCTCTCGAGAGCCTTATGCGCCTCGATCAGGAGAGCCCCGCCGGGAGTCTCGTAGACACCGCGAGACTTGATTCCGACAAGCCTGTTCTCGACCATGTCGACTAAGCCGACGCCGTTTCTTCCGCCGATCTTGTTGGCCTCGACAAGCAAGTCGTATGGCTTCATCGGTTTGCCGTTGAGCGATACCGGGATGCCCTTCTCAAACCCGATCTCGACATACTCGGGCTTATCCGGCGCGTCGACCGGATCGACTCCCATCAGGAACATAGACTTATCGTACTCTCTAGCCGGGTCTTCGAGGATACCGCCCTCGTAGGAGATGTGCATCAGGTTCGCGTCCATACTGTACGGCTTGTCCTTCGAAACCGGGATCGGAATATTGTTCGCCTTCGCGAAATCGAAAAGGTCGTTTCTCGCCGTGAAGAAGTCGTCCATTTTCCACGGCGCGATGATCTTGAGGTGGGGCGCGAGCGCCCTGTAGGTCAGTTCGAACCTGACCTGGTCGTTGCCCTTTCCGGTAGCGCCGTGAGCGACCGCATCGGCGCCTTCTTTGAGCGCGATCTCGACCTGCCTCTTCGCGATCAAAGGCCTCGCGAGCGACGTTCCCAGCATATATTTGTACTCGTAAACGGAATTCGCCTTGACCGCGGGGAATACCGCGTCCTTGACAAACTCTTCCTTGAGGTCTTCGATATAGACTTTACTTGCCCCGGTGCGGAGAGCCTTTTCACGGACGGCGTTCCAGTCCTCTTCCTGTCCGAGGTCGGCGGCATAGGCCACCACTTCGGCGTTGTATTTCTGTTTCAGCCATGCGAGGATCACTGAGGTGTCCAATCCGCCGGAATAGGCGAGCACGATTTTCATATCTTTCTCCTTCTCCAAAGTTTAAACGCGGGGTGTCGAATACCCCTAAGCCGCTTCCCGATCTAGAGAGTTGGAAGCGACTTTAATTATAGACTGTTTCACGAAAAAAATCAACACGCGGTCGCCGGAAAAATTGAAATTTCACGGAATCCGGGGCATACTATTTCATATCTAACGGGGAGTGTTATCGATGATAAAATTCTATATTTCCTTTCTCTTAACCGCCTCGATTCTTGTCTCCTGCGCACCTGATCCCGGAAATCCGCCGACGCCCGCCGCGGTAAACCCGTTTCTCCTATCCATCGCTACCGCAGGGTCGAACACGATCACCTTTGTGTGGAGCGAGACGAACGGCGCAACGGGTTATGTTTTGTCTTATTCGGCGAGCTCGAACGGGGTATTCAGCCAAATCTACTCAGGCGGGGCGCTAAACTTTCAGCAGAACGGATTGACCCCCGACACTACTTATTACTACAGGCTATCCGCGGATATGGGCGGCGCGATGTTCGACCTTCCCGTGATCGCGATGAGGACATTGCCGGTGCGCCTGCAGTTCGGCGGGATCACCGTCGACGGCTTCATCAGCAACCTGACTTCCGCGCCTATGAAAAAGTACTCGATCTACAACAACAATATCAAGATAACATCAACCACGGCAAGCAATTTCCTCGCGGATTCCTATTTCATTATCAAGGGAACGAATTACGCGGTCGATTATCCGCAGGCGGCAATCGCTATCGAGTCGCCCGACGGAAGCCAAACGATCTGGCATTATCTCGACGACCGGGGATATTTCGAAAAAATGATATTCCTGCGTTACGGCGGCGGAAACTATAAGATCACCGTGCTGATCGGGCCGCATCCCGACGGCTACTGGTATGTCGGAGCGGTGATGTACGTGACGAACGCGCGCACGAACGATTTCCGTTATCTGATGCCGTCCGAGATCGTCCAATCCCTCGATCCGAGGATCAGGGCGCTTGCGTTTCAGTTGACCGGGATGATCTCCGAGATTTCCAATAAAGCGCGCGCGATTCACGATTACCTTGTTAAAAGTATCTATTACGATCTCGATATATATAACGGCATCTATCGCCCGCAGGACGCGGTTGCGGTGTACGAACGTTGGAACGCTGTCTGCGCGGGGTACAGCGCGATCTACGCCGCGCTTCTGCGCGCGATCGATATCCCGGCTGTCTATATCCACGGCAAGGCGGGCGGTTCCGAGACGATCAATCACGCGTGGAACGAAGTCTGGTGGGCTAACACGTGGCATATCGTCGATGTCACATGGGACGATCCGTTAATAGGCGGGCATAGCGACTACCCGGACGGCTATAACCTGCGGTGGAACTATTTCGATATCTCCGAGGGAGCGTTCCTCGCAGACCATCAGGATTGGTCGTCCGTGGATTATTGCTCGTTCGGTATTACCGGTGAGGAAATGGAATAAATGATGAGGTTACTTTCGATCACCCTGATTTTCTGTTCCGCTTTTTATAGTCCGGTGCTATTTTTTTCCGGAAAAGAATCCATGACCGGCATAGAAAAAGAATTCTATTTGGAATCTTCTTTTTACGGCGCAAACTACCTGCACCTGAAATGGAATGAATGGCAGGATTCCGCGGTCTATACTCTCTCGTGTTCTGCCGGTTCGAATATGGAATACGAGACGATTTATAACGGGAGCGGAACGGAGTTCATTCATCAGGGGCTGAAACCCAATACCGTCTACTACTACCGGTTATCGGTAAAATCGAAAGGTAAATCAGTTCAATTAATTCCCGTCGCGATGAGGACTCTCCCCGAGGTCATTCAATTCGGCGGAATTCCCGTAAAAGGATTTATCAGCAATCTTACCGAAAAACCGATGACAAAATTTCCCGAATATGGGAAAACGCTTCTCATCACATCGAGTGTCGCGGGGAATTTCTCGGCGGATTCTTTTTTTATGGTAAAAGGAACAAACTATTCCTCAGGCCAGCAGAAAATCGGTTTTGTTCTCGAAGACCCCGGCAAATCGAATATCACATGGGGCATTATGGAACAAAAGGGATATTTTGAAAAGATGATTTTTTTACGGTACGGTCCCGGTAACTATACCCTGAAGATAATGAAGAAATCCGATCCGGCAGATTATTGGCGGTATCTTTCAGTTCAGACCGTAACGAATATCAATCCAGAGGACTTCCGTTATTTGATGCCTTCCGAGTCCGCCCAATCTTTCGATCCGCTGATCCGGGCTATAACCCTTCAATTATGCGGAAAAGAAACCAACCCCTCGAATATCGCGGTTCTTCTGCACGACTATATAATAAAAACAGTCTTTTTCGATAATGAGGTGTATGAAGGTTTTTCCAAACCTGAAGATGCTTTAAGTGTTTTAAAAAGGGGTTCCGCGGTATGCGCGGGTTATGCGCATTTGTACTCTGCAATGCTTCGGGTAATGAACATTCCGGTAAAATTTATCGCGGGAAAAACCGGTGATTCGGTCACGGTTAACCACGCATGGAACGAGGTGTGGTGGGGAAACGGGTGGCATATTATCGCGGTTTCCTGGGACGATCCGTTGACAAACGGACATAGCGATTACCCGGACGGCGATAACCTGCGCTGGAAGTATTTTAATATTCTTCCGTCTCCCATATTGATTCCGGTTAACGAGAAAGAATGAAACAGATCATCCCTTCGTGTCAGCGATTAGATCATCAAGTAGCTCGCGGACGGTTTTTCTGAGCACGGGATGCACCGCTTCCGGCGCGATCTCGCATAACGGCTTCAGCACGAATTCCCGTTTGTGCATATCCGGATGCGGTACGATGAGCGGATTCTTCCGGTTCGGCAGATAGAGCACCATCCGGTCGAGAAGAAGGATGTCCAGATCGATTTCCCTCGGGCCCCAACGGTATGTCCTGACCCGCCCGAGGTCCGACTCGATCTTCAATAGCTCATCGAGCAGGGCGAGTGGTTCGAACGCAGTCTCGCATTTTACCGCAATGTTGATAAAATCCGGCTGATCGCTGACACCGTAGGGGGCGAAGCGCGCCGGTTTCGAGCATTGCAGGATACTCGCGATCATCCCGAGCTTTTCGAGTGCGTCGCGGATATACTTCTTCTTATCGCCGGAATTCGACCCTATTCCGATATAGGCTATCATTTTATAGCGCTCCTTATCGAACAATACAATCCCTGAAACATTGAGTTTGCTATCGAACGGTACTGCCGGATAGCGCTGGTTACGGACATATGAAAATATTAATAAAAATGGACTGGACTGAAAACTGTTCCTGATATATAATAATTTTTCGGTCGGTTCTATGCAAGTTGATACGGTAACTTTTTTTATTCTCTCGTCATTCGCCTTGATCTTGGTGCTGGGCTATTTTGTCGGAAGAAGACTGAATCTGAAAAAAGCCCGCGAGGTATCGGGGGTTTTAGAAAAGATTCTCGTCCCGAAGGATCAGACATATGTCTGGATCGGCGGAGTAGTGGGATTCCGCGCGTCGTATGTTGTCAACGGTTTTCGGCAGGTCAGGGTGACGATGCTGATGCTGCCCCGTCACAGCCTGCTCTATCTGCCTGTGTCGCTGATTACCTCGAGAAGCGACAGGCTATGGGTGGAATGGACGTTCGAACGCGAAGTAATGCAGAAGTTTTTTATCGTGCGGGGCGATTCGAAACGTCTGCTCCCCGAAAGCGAGCTGGGTGACGGTTTGGATATGACGGAATTGCGCTTGGGGAAACGGAAGTTTATTGTCTGCTCGAACACGGCGGGATATGAGAAGTTTGCCGGCGTGTTTTCGGGACTGCCGGAAAACTCGTTTCTGATGTTCCGTTTCGACGGGACTAAGCGGAGCGCGGGATTGTATGTTCACCTGAAGAGCGGGACGTGGCAGGACGGTCTGACGGCTGTCGGCGAAGAAATAAAAAAGGCTATTTCTTAAAATGTAAAAATCTGCAAGGAGGAGTATATGCAGGTAGACGAAAAAAAACTGCAAACGCTCGAGATTATCAGCGCGGTAGTGATCGGTGTGACTACTATCTTCGGCGCGCTTGCCGCGTATTTTTCCGCTCTCTGGGGCGGCAACTCGATGACCGGGTTTAATAAGGCCATTATGACGATGAGCGAATCCAGCACCTCGTACCTGGACGCGTTAAACGACTACACCCAATTTACGCTGGAAGACTTTAAGGACGATATGATCTATATGCAGTGGAAGAAGGCCGAGAAGACCGGCGATCCCGATGCGGATTACCTCTTCAGCAAACTGAGCGAAGCATTGCAGAAAGACCTTCAGGCCGATACCGATCAGGGCGAACTGGATAAGGCGTATGAGGAGAGGATAGGGAATATCATGCAGACAATGGAATCGTCCGATTCGAATTACGGCATTGCCCAGATGCAGATGGAAGAGGCACAGAAGGCGAACGAGTACGGCGACGGATTCACGTTCGCGACCGTGCTGTTCACCATCGTCTTGTTCTTCGCGGGTATGTGTTCCCTCGCAAAATCGTGGAACCTGAAACTTGCTTATATCGGCGCGGCCGGGCTGATGTTTATCTATTCGATCATCAAGTTTGTGACCATTCCGTTCCCGCCATTATCCTAGTTTCAACGGGCCGCGTCCGCGCGGCCCTTCCTTCATTTAACGATTTCTCTATTGACAAATCCTTGATTCTTCATTATCTTATAGGAAATGTTTTGAATTCTTTTGTTTATAAGGTATACTATATAGAGGTTTTACGAAAGGAAATGTTCAGTTTTTTTACACGGAATGCGATATATAAAGTAAGCGGGGGAGAAAGAGGGTTTTCGGCGGATTTCGCGATCCGTCTCTGTTTCGGGAGGGATAAATGCTGGAACACAGTCACCCGGCCAAATGCAGTATTTGCGGGATCGAGGACTCAGTCATATTTGTCAAAATAGTCTCCGGCGATAAGTTCGAGCAGAAAGGCCTCTGCGCCGGATGCGCGATCCGTTATCTCCAGGATAAGGATAATATCAAGGAATTGAATTTCGTCGATGACAAGCTCCTGAAGGTTATCGAGGAAATGAAGGATTTATTGACCGGGATCATCGCGAATATCAACTTAATCGGAATGAAGATGAAGGACGAAAACGGAAATAACAATCCTTCCCCCGACGGGCAAGTGTGCCCAAGCTGCGGCCTGAAATTCGAACAATTCAAAGAAACCGGCATGCTCGGCTGCTCCGATTGTTATCAAGTCTTTAAGGAATATATAGGCGAGTTTGCGTTCGAGTTGGAACGCGGCGCGGTGCACAAGGGCAGAATGCCGAAAAAATTCGCCAAGCTTTATCTTCTCAAACAGGAAATCCTGTTCCTTCACAATAAACTGGAAAAACTTCTCCACAACGAGGAATATGAGGAAGCGGAAAAGGTCAAACGGCGGCTGGAAAAGCTGATCGGTAATTTCGATTCCCGGCGTTACGATGAGATTCATTGAATTCCCGAAGAGAGTCAGGCGCAGGAAGAACAAACTCGACGGTTTCGTTTTTTCATCGCGTGTCCGTATCGCGCGTAACCTCGAAGGTCTCAGGTTTCCCCACTTCCTGAAGGAAAAGGAAAGACTCGATATAGACGAAAAACTGACCGAGAAGATAAAGGATGTTTCCGGACGGATCAACGTCACGAGTTTCGACGAACTCCCGCAGAACCAGGTCATGGTCTATGCCGGTAGTAATGTCATCACTCAGGAGTTTATCCGCAACGGCAGAAAGATGATTTCCGATCCGGCGGGCGACTGGGTAATCCTGATTAACGAAGACGACCATCTCCGGATTTTTTCGATAGAAACAGGCTACGATATAAAAAAGATGTACCAACGCCTCTCGGATATCCTTTTCGGTATAGAAGAGAAGGTCGATTTCGCCTTCGATGAGAAATGGGGCTATCTGACTTCTTCGATCCTGAATATCGGTACGGGGCTCCGCATTTCGGTACTGGTCAATCTCTACGGTCTGATGGCCAATAAGCAGATACAGGCGTTTATCGAAAGCGTGAACAGTATCGGGTATTCGGTGATTAACGCGGGCGGGGAGAAATCCGCGAGCGGGCTTTACTTCTTTTCCAATATATACTCGATAGGCCTTTCGGAAGACGAAATGGTTTCGGAATTCGAAGAAATGGTGTCCCGGCTTCACCAGATGGAAATGGAGATGCGGAAGGAATATTTCTCCAAGAAGCAGGAACGCGAGATTGTGTTCGAGGAGATCTTCGAACTGAAGAATATGGACAGGATCAATTGGAGCGATATGCTCTATTATGTCTCTCTAATCGACTCACTCGCCGACCGTTATGTAACAATCGGAGACAGGGATGAATTGAGAGAGTTGGTGCAGAACACGACGGATAACTATCTCATCTACAGGAACAATGTTCCGTTGGAAAGGGTATCGTTCGAGAGAATGGATCAGTTAAAGAAAACGTTAGCGCAGATAAAGTATAAATCGGTCGGATAACATTCCGCCGGGGAGATGAAGGAAAATGCATGATTATACCGGGTTTACGCCCACAGCTCAGAAGGTGATATCCATCCTTTCTCAGCAGGAAGCGAGACGGTTGTTTAGCGAAGAATTACTGCCGGAACACCTGTTTCTCGGACTTCTGCGTGAGCCGGAAGGAGCCGGGGTACGCACCATGGTGGCGCTTGGAATAAATGTCGACGATATCAAACGCGAGGTGGAACTGACCCTCCGAAACCGGAGCGGGAACACCCTCACTCTCGGCGGTATCCCCATCTCGAAGCGCGTCAAACTGGTGCTCGACCTGTCGCGGCAGGAAGCCAAGATGATCGGGCATAACTATATCGGTACGGAACACCTGCTTCTCGGTATCATCGCCGAGGACAATCCCGAAGCGATACTGCCGTTCCTGCTGGAAAACAGGGGTATCGATATCAACCAGGTCCGCAACACGGTTATTAAAACTGTCGGCTACGGCGAGATAAAGAACTGGAAGAAAAAGCGCAAAGAAGTCAAGACCCCTTTCCTCGATAAGTTCGCGCGGAATATCACCCAGATGGCCACCGAGGGAAAGCTCGATCCCGTGATCGGGCGGCATAAGGAAATCCAGCGTGTGATCCAGGTACTGTCGCGCCGTCAGAAAAACAACCCGATCCTGATAGGGGAGCCGGGTGTCGGAAAGACCGCGATAGTCGAAGGGATCGCGCAGTTGATTGTCACAAACTCCGTCCCGGAGAAGCTGATAGATAAACGGATCATGCTTCTCGATATGGGGCTTCTGGTCGCGGGGACGAAATACCGGGGCGAGTTCGAAGAAAGATTGAAAAACGTGGTCAAGGAAACGGAGGACGCTAACGACGTCATCTTGTTTATTGACGAGATCCATACGATCCTCGGGGCCGGTAACGCCGAGGGCGCGCTCGACGCGTCGAATATGCTCAAGCCCGCGCTCGCGAGAGGCCTCATCCGCTGTATCGGGGCGACGACATTCGACGAGTACAAGAAGCGGATCGAGAAGGATAAGGCGCTTGTCCGGCGTTTCCAGCCGATAGTCGTGGATGAACCGGATATCGACGAAACTATCGAGATTCTCACGCGCATCAAATCGAAGTACGAAGGCCATCATAATGTCCGTTATACCGATAACGCGATCAAGGCCGCTGTCCGGCTCTCGCACCGTTTCATCACCGACCGTCATCTGCCGGACAAGGCTATCGACGTGATCGACGAGGCCGGCGCGACTGCGTCGTCGCTTGTCAGCAATAAACCTCAGGACCTGATCGATCTTGAAATCGAACTATCCAACCTTGAGAATAAGAAGTCGGAATTTGTCCGCGGCCAGATATACGAACAAGCCGCCGACGTCCGTGACAGAATACACCTGCTCCGTGAGAAGTACGAGGACAGGAAGCAGGAATGGATCAACAATTCAAAGCGGGAAACCGTGACGATAGACCAGAAGGAAATCCAGAAGGTGTTATCCGTAATCACGAATATCCCGATATCCAACCTCGACGACGAGACGAGTTTCGAGCGGTACTCGAAGATACAGGACTTCCTAGAGACGTCGGTAAAAGGCCAGTTCGAGGCGGTGGACGCTGTTTCCAACGCTATCCGGAAAAGCGTAGTCGGTTTCCGGGATATCCGCCGTCCGATTGCGAGTTTCATCTTCCTCGGGCCTACGGGTGTGGGGAAAACCGAGCTCGCGAAAGCCCTCGCCAAGTTCATGTTCGGTACGGAGGACTCTTTGATCCGTGTGGATATGAGCGAGTATATGGAACGTTTCAATGTATCGAGAATTCTCGGCGCGCCTCCCGGGTATGTGGGGTACGAGAGCGGCGGAGAGCTGACCGAAAAAGTCCGGCGGAAGCCTTACTCGGTCGTGCTGTTCGACGAAATCGAAAAGGCCAATCCCGATGTGTTCAACATCTTCTTGCAGATTCTCGATGAAGGGAAGGTGACGGACAGCTTGGGGAATAAGGTGAATTTCCGCAACACGATCATTATATTTACGTCCAATATCGGCACGGAGCGTCTTTCGCAAAAGTCGATCATGGGTTTTGGGGATTCTGATTCCGAAGACGACAAGAAAAAGGAGTATGTTCTTTCCGAGCTGAAGAAGAATCTGCGTCCCGAGTTCCTGAACCGTATCGACGATGTCGTCGTGTTCAACTCGCTCGAAGGCGATATCCTCGAATCGATCTTTGAAAAAATGATCCATGAGCTGAACGAGACGGTCGGGGTGCAGGGTGTCGCGTTCAAAGTCTCGCCCGCCGTGCGCGCGAATATAATCGAAACAGGCTTCGATATCAAATATGGAGCCCGTTCGCTCAGGCGGTCTATCAGCAAAATGATCGAGATACCCTCGTCGCACAAGATGATCGCTGAGAATATGCGGATCGATCCGGAAAAAGAATCTCTGGAAATCCAGGTCGCATTGCATAACGGCACGATCGAATTCAAATTCAAGCGCGAACGGATCAAGGACGGCGACAAGACGGATATGAAGGTTACCGAGAAGATCGGTAAGACCCGCGCCATGAAACGCCGTGCTACGGAATTAGGCGAAGAAGAACTGGTAAATTAATTCAAAATAAAGTATAATCATTCTGATTGAAGAGGAGGACATATGGGTAATTTGGTTGTTATTCTTATTCTGTTTGCGGTGGGAGTAGGACTCTATTTCCTGTCCAGGCTGTCGGT
>MIBE01000063.1:0-56854 GCA_001829415.1 Spirochaetes bacterium GWF1_51_8 | reverse complement strand
CGCTGTGGATGCCGGCCGTGTTACCGAGCTTTCTATCGGTCTTAAGGGCGACCTTGCCCAGACCTCCGATATGGTTAAGCAGGTGAACGATAAGCTGATCGCATCCCTCCCTATCGCGGAAGCGGTGACGCTTATGAATAATACAAAAACCAATTTTGAAAAAAAGAATGCGCTGTTCCTGAGCAAATTGAAGGAAGCAAACCTGAATATCGAACAATGGAATGTTGTAGCCGGATCGATGCTGACTTCGATGGACAGCCTTGACACTGTAAAGAACGATTTTGCAACCGTGTATACCGCATATGAGTCCGGTGTCAAGGGCACGGCTGATGAAAAAGCGGAATTGAAGACCGCCGCCGACGGCTTATCCAAGCTGATTGTTTCTTTCTGGGATCAGCTGCGTATCGCCGGGTTCAAGAAGACGGATGAAAAATAGGGTTTTGTTCCGTACTATCTAAGGAGATATCTTGATGATCAATAAAATTACCGCGGGCTTTTTAATCGCTTTCGCGGCGGCTTTTGTTTCATGCGCGAATCCCGTAGAAAGCGCCGGTGAGAAAATGAAAGGCGCGCTTCAGAAAATGATCGAAACAGTAAAAAGCGGTACTGGACAGATAAAAGCCTCGTCGGTCTCCGGCGAGATTGCGTCGTTTATCAACCAGACCACCGACGATTCGAAGAAGTGCATCGATATCTATAATGCGGCGGTCGAGACGAACAAGCTCACCCCGGATCAGAAAGCGAAGGCTGAAGAAGGACTGAGCGCCCTGATCGGCGAAAAGATCAAGGTATTCGGGGAATTCCAGTCCGCTATAGGGGAATCGATAATCCGGCTCTCGAATAACCAGGCGGGGATCGCGGAAGTGCAGAGCGCGCTTCAGAATTCGAAGGTATTCCTGAACTTTTAACTGGGTATTTCGGCGGGCAGCTTGACAAATACTCGGTAAGAGCCTATGATTTAATATAGATACTACGAGGCGGTAGATAAATGAAACTGGTGCATAAATGCTGGTTGACTCTTGTCAGTCTGTTGTTCCTTTCAGTATTGAGCTACTCCCAACAGCCGAGTATGTCGATGCCCGGCGGGCCTCCCGGGATCGAGCAGACCGATCAATCCGGCGGCGGATCTGGCGGGTCGATCATCCAGGTGAAGGGCAAACTGCTTGAACAGATGAAAGGCGAAATCACCGCCACCTACCAAGGTATGCCGATCAAGGATGTAATCCAGAGTTTTGCGATGCAGTCGGGACTGAATTTCATTGTCAGTCCGAATGTGAGCGCGATGGTCACAGCGTCGTTTAAAAACGCATCCATGCAGGACGCGTTTCTCGCTATTCTTTCCACCCACGGGATATATTATCTCGAGCAGGGAAATATTATCAAGATATTGAACCTTAGCGAATATAAGAGCGAACTCCAGAAAACCTATCTGGTCACGAAGACCTATGACGCCTCGATTATCGACCTGAAGAATTTCGTGACGGTCATCAAGCCGCTTCTCACTCCAGGTGTGGGACAGGTCTCGGTGGACGCGCAATCGTCGAAGATCATGGTCGTGGACGTCCCGGACAATTTCGATAGAATCGATGCGTTATTTAAGGAAGTCTCGTCCCTGCCGTTGATGGTAATCATCGAGACGAAAATGGTACAGGTGGATCTCGAGGACAAGGACGAGATCGGGATCAAATGGCAGGCGTTAAACCTCGGCGACGCAGTCAACCTGAATTTCATGTTTTCCCCGGATGCCGGTGTCGGGTCGGGCGAGAATATGAACATCTCCGCGAGTAAGACGTTCGATGACTCGCATATTAGCGTGGATGCGCTAATCTCCGCGCTCGCGCACAATTATAAAATTAAACTCGTTTCTCAGCCGCAGGTTCTCGCGCTTAATCGCGGAAAAGCGGTCATCCATATCGGAAGCAAAGTTCCTTATATCAAGAGTATCGTCAAGAGCGCTCAGACAGCCGATCTGACCTCACAGATCGAATTTCTCGACGTGGGTATCAAGCTGGAAGTCGAGCCGACTATCACTCCCACCGGCGAAGTCAAACTGTCGATCATCGGTGAAATGAGCTCGTACCAGAATATCGCGATCACTTCGTCGGAGAACGCGCCGAAGAAGATCACGACCGAAATCAACTGTAACGCTATCGCCAAGAACGGGCAGACATTGATACTGGGCGGCCTCATCCGTACCGAAGAGACTTCGGATGTAAACGCCGTCCCGATTCTGGGCGAGATTCCAATTCTGCGTTTCCTCTTCTCGCATTCCGTCGACACGGTGATCCGTTCGGAACTGGTGATCTTCCTGACGCCCCATATTATCGATATCGGCGCGGGAAACACGGGCCTTCAGTTCGTATCGCCCGAAGTTTTAAAACACGCGGGGCTCACGAATATTTCGGAAATGAAATAAACATGAAGCGTCTCCGTTCCTCTATCACCGCAGTATCGCTTGTCACAGTCGGAGTGCTGCTGCTGATAGCGGTATCCGTGATGACGATCGCCCAATTCTCATTTTTCAATACCCTCCATGACGCGGAAGTTTCACGCGGATACTGGTTTCTGCAGGGACGTATCCAGGAATACTTCGATTATATCATTCAAGGAAAAAGCCCGTTGAAACTCGGGGCTTTCTCGCAGTCCGAGAAGATCGACGGTAAAGATCAGCTTTATACCTTCGAGATCAAACGAATATCCAAGGACTTATATTCCCTGAACGCGCAGATGAACTGGAAAAACCAGGCGCCTGTGCGGATCACGGTCGAGTTTTCACGTCTCAATCTTTTCGACTATGTCTGGTTCATCAATTCGGACAAATCCGCTTCCATTGTGCAGGATATGATAGTTGTCGGCGATATAGCGACTAAGGGCAAACTGTCGGTCATTTCCGAGGACGGCGGGAGCTCGTTCTACTGGTACACCGCCGGGGCGTATATCCCGAAGATCGAATACTCCGGCGAGGCGCCTGATATGAATCCGGTCTATTTCGAACGCGACCTCGCCGATATGATCAACGATCAATACCTCAGCGTCAACTCCTCCCCGAAAGAAATTTCCTTCTCGCAGTCGATGGTAAAAAACGCGACCCTGAGCACAATCGTCCCGCCGTCGTTCGCGTCAATTTGGCAGAGTTATTACCGTTATGTCGAAGCCGCGTGGATAATCCGCGACTATTCGTTCCATGACACGAAGCATGTGGTAAACTCGATGACGAGCTGGAAGGAACTGGTCGGTTTCGGTAACGGCTACACCACTCGGTTTCCGGTGGATACCGATCTCGTCTATCACGTCTATGTAAAAAAGACCTCGTCGGGACTGAAATACCAAAATATCGTCTCGCCCGATTACGCCTATTACTACGGTCCGCAAGGGCCGGATATGTTCTTCGGGGTCGAGAACGGCAGGCTGATCCTGAAAGGTTCGGAGATGCCGGTTCAGCTCTTTTTTCCCGAGGAAGCCTATCGGCTCTTCGGATACTATGGGATAGGCGCTAAATTGTGGTCGTATATTTCTCTGGACGAGACGGTGGATATGGTGTTCCTCGAGGAGCCTATTTTCGCGAACCACCTTCTGCCGGGTTCCGACTTCGACTACTATCCGTATGAAAAAATGGTCAAGCTGACGACGCCCGCCTTCTATAAAAAGTTCACTCAGGATATCGGGCGCGGGGACGGGAACACGATGGCGTTCAACTTCGTCCCCGGTATGGGAAGGATATATTTCTATGTCGGCGGGATGCGGACAGTCGCGCTCTCGAGTTTCGGCGAGCAGGTGATGTTCGAGACCCCGCCGTTCCCGGGAGCGGATGTGCAGGTGGTGCAGGACCCGCCCGCGTTCTATCTTAAGAAATCCCCGCCGCCCGAGGGAACCGGGGTGTTCATCGACCTGAACGAGGAAGCCGTGCTTCTCGATCTCGACGCGATTCAGAACTATCCTCAGAACGGGGTCATCATGGCGACTGTCCCGCTGATTGTCAAGGGAACGGCCCGTTCTCCGCTCGCGATCATCTCCACGCGAAACATCTATTTAATCAATATCAATCCGAATAAAAAGGGCGAACCCGTCCTGATCGCATCGGGTGCCGGGGTCTGGCTGTACCGTCCGAAGGAGCCCACGAAGAGCGACTTGTTCAAGGTGGCGATCTATACTCCGCTGGACGAACTCTACCCTGTTTCGGAGTCGGGCGAATTGAACAATTATCCCGTGACGATCTACGGGAGCGTGATCTTCTCCTGCGAGTTCGCGCAGAACGCGATGAGCCTGCCGATGTTTGAAAAGAATTATATTTACTATCGCGGGATCCGCGACTATCTCGATAAGGAACCTTTCTCCTATTTCCCTATGCCGGTCAACATCCAGTCTGTCAAGAAGAACTGAGCGCCTCGGCCTTTGACAGAAGGTGACGGACTTTCCTGAGACTGAGAAGGGCGTCGCCGTAAAGCCCTTTCCACCCATCGATGATGTCCCCGGAAATCTCCTTAGAATTTGACGATGAATCCATGATCCTCTCGATCGATTCCTGCATGGCCAGTTCGATAAAACGGCTGACGGCATTCCCGGCCTTAAGGGCGGTGAGCACCGCGCGGTCGAAATCGTTCATCGGCTTGAAATTACCCGATATGTCGCGTTTCCACCTGAAATCGTCCGCCGCGCGTAACGATGCGGAATAGGCGGCCTGCGCGAGCGGGATGAGACGTGCGCACTCCGCGGCAACATCGAGGAAATACTCAGGGTAGACCGGATTTTCAGGCGCGGTATATTCGACGGTGGACGTTTTGTCGATAGGGCTTGCGAGGTATTTCGCGCGGACTTCCGCGAACGGGATATGCTCAGCGCCGGGGATGAACGCGCCGCCCTCGGTAGCGTTGACTACCGGGACACCGGTCGCCGCGATCTCCCGCTTGAACCATTCGAGAAACGTCAGAAATTTCCTGTCCGTCGGTACTTTCCCGCCGGCATATCCGTCGATCATGATCCTGTCCGAGAAGATCAATGTCCGCGAATGGTAGTTGTCGTAGGTATGCAAACGGTCGATCCGGTGGAAGAGAAAGTCCTCGAGGACGTTGCCGTGGAAATGGGTTTTCTTACCCGAGAACGCCAAGTCTTGCCCGGCGAAAATGATGGGCGAGCATTTAAGGAATCTCGCGAGATCGAACGCGGTTGTCGAAACGGAGCCGCCGGATTTTAAATCGCCCTTTTCACCCCATAACGGCGAAAGTTCGCGGTAGATCGGAAAAAACGAGTCGTAGAGGAATGTGCGCGCGGGGCGGAATTTCGAGAAAGTGAGGAACGACCCTGCGGCGTCGATAACGAGCGTTGTCGCGGGATTCCCGGAGTAGAGGAGATAGAGTGTGTTCTTGTCCTGCGGGTCGGCGCTGACAGTAAAATCGGGGACTATCCCGTAGGCGCCCAGCATCGGGAGCGCGGTATCTGTCGCGATGATCGCCATCCTGTCGGCGGATTCCGCTATCGCCTCGATATTCTTCGCGAGCGACGGCCCAGCCCCGACAATCAGCGCGGGTTTCCCCGCGAACGGGTGGCGTAGGTGATTAATTCCCGGCAGGGCATAGTAATAACGTAAATTCTTAATCATATTCCTCAGCCAGACCATCCTGAAACGCTTCAGCGTGTTCTTATTGATCTGGCGTTTCGAAAGGTACGATGTGAGGATGCCTTCCATACCGGTGAAGATTTCCGGGAACAAAAGGGAATACGGCCTGTGAAGGTAGTAGTTGACTTCGCGGATATCGCGGGATTCCAAGAACGGTACGATCTCGTCCACATCGCCGATGATATGGAGCCTTTTATCCGAAAGGAGCTTTGTCAGGTCACGCGAGCTTTTCGCGTGATCGATTATTTCTGTTAACGGCTCGAAGACGAGTATCTGAGCGGAAGGATTTTTCAGGAGAGTCTCGACAATATAGCCCATCCCGAAACCCGCGACGAAATACCATTCGATCCCGGGATTAAGGCGCGAGGCGATACGCTCCGCTTCCTTATACGGCTGGATGGAATGCAAAGTGACATTCGCGCTGCCCCGTGTGACACGTGCATTGGGAAAATCGTCCCGTGTAAAACCCTCTATCCTGATCTCTTCGCTCATAAAAAACGCTTCCTGAAATTTATCATGATGACACCGGACTTACAAATAGGAGGTGGAAATGATAATACGCCGGACGATATTCGCGAAGATCGGCGCGGCGACCGCACCGCCGGTATGCTCGGCGATCTTCGGACGGTTGATTGTCACGACTATAACTATCTTTGGATTCACCGCCGGGACGAAGCCGATGAAAACGGCGTTATAGAGGTCGGAATAGTACCCGCCGCCCCCGCTTTTCGCCACCTGCCCGGTACCGGTCTTCCCCGCTATCGCAATCCCTTCCACCTGCGCCTTGATCGCCGTGCCCTGCTCGCTGACCACTGTTTTCAGCATTTCGAGCGTCTTTACGGCGGCGTCTTTCGAGATGACCGGGAGTTGGTAAGGTACGGGCTTGTAGACCTCGACTCCGGACTCGTCCTTGACGCTCTTCACGAGGATAGGGGGTTTATAGACACCCTCGCCCGCGATCACGCATGCCGCCGAAGCAAGCTGGAGCGTGGTCACGCCGATCTCCTGTCCGATTGCGAGCATATACTTCGAGAGATACGACCATTGATCCGCGGGGCGGAGAATGCCAGATTCCATACCTGTCTGCGCAACCGGCGGCATAGTGCCGAAGCCCAGGGCTTTCAGGTAGGCGTAATACTCCTGCCTCTGGAATGACGACGCCACCTGCACCATCCCCACGTTGATGGACTTCTGGAGAATCCCGGTCAGGTCCATGTACCCGAACGCGGCCGGCGAGGTGAAGACATGGTCGCCGACTTCGAATTCGGACGTACAGTAATAAGTGGGGTATTTCGGGGTCGCGATCTTTTTATCGATAGCATAGGCCGCTGAAAATATCTTCATAACGGAACCCGGCTCGTATATCTCGGAAATCGCCGACGGGTGGATGGTGTTGGAATTGATCGTCTGGTAGTCGTTGGGATTATATGCCGGGTAGCTCGCCATCGCGAGTATCTCCCGCGTCTCGACATCCATGACTACGACACTTCCCATTTCGGCGAGGTTCTGCAGGACGCCCGTTTTCAGTTCGTCGTAGATAATAGTCGTGAGATAGGGGTCGATAGACGTATAAACGGAGTATCCTTGAAGCAGGAACTTATTCATTTTGTATTCTATCCCGCCGAGGCCCTGGTTGTCGATTCCGACAAAACCCACGACGGAGCCGGTCACCCAATAGGGATAGAAACGGCCCTGTTCCTGCACTACGCCGATCTCGTCCTCCTTGATCGCCTTATTCTTTTTCAGTTCAGCGATCAATTTGTCCATCACCTGCTTCTCGCTCGGAGTGATCTTCCGCTTGATCCAGACAAATCCCTTCTCTTTGTAGAGAGACTTCAGGTTTTCCTTATCGAGGAAATCGAGCTGGATCAGGAGTTTGAAGAGGTAATCGCGCATCGCGGGGGTAAGCTGGTCGGGACGGACATAGATCGAGAATGAAGGGGAAGCGACCGCGAGTTCTTTTCCGGAGCTATCGAAGATCACTCCACGGAATGGCTCAACCTTGGACAGCGTTTGGAGACGCGGGTCGGGGAAAAACGTCACGGTCAACAGACGGATCAGAATGATAACGAAACAAAGGATGAAGAAAAATATGATTAGTCCGACCCTTCCCTTCTGCATAAATCTCTCCCGGATATCGAATGTCAAACACTATTTAATATCCAATTCCTTGAAGAGGGTCATCATCAGGTGATCGTTGATGATATGGTTGATATAGGTCTGGGTCGCGATGGAAACGTTATCGAAACGGATGGCGAACCCGAGAGGAAGCGATTCGCTCGAAAGATTTTTATTGATGCGGACGACTGTGCTTTCCACGAAAAACTTAAAATCGCGGAAATGGATTTCGAGATAGACCGGCTGGTTCAATTCGACCATATCGAAACTGGTAGTCTGGATGTAGGAACCGCCCGCGGATAACGAAAGAATCTTACCGGTTTCCGTGGATGGTGAATTGAGATTGCGGTAAAATGTCGCGAAGAGCGGCCATTCCACGCGGTTATACCTACGGCGGTTTTTCTGGGTGGAGCCCAGCACGCGCTCCGCCTCGTTGGGATCGTTGATCAAGGTGATGTTGCCGTTCCATTCCATCAACTGCTTCTGGTTGAACTTTCCGACTTCTTTTTGAATGATGACGATAGGAAGCAGGGGGTTGAGCTGTGCGAGGACTTCCATTGTCTTTTTATCGATCTGAGAGGATGATGTGACAGTGTAGAGGATCGCACCGACTTCGGGATTGTTGATCAGGAAAATCAGCGCGTCACGGAGATTTCGGGCGCGGAATATCTGGAAGCCGCCCTTGATTTTCTCTATTTCTGCCTTAAAAAGGTCGCCCGAAGACAGGTAGATGATCTTCTCCATGGAAAATTACCTCTCGTTAGTGATTCCCATGTATATTGTATTATAAATTTTCATGTTATGCAAATCTCATGCGGCTTTACATTTTTTCTTGAAGCAAAGGAGGACTTCTTCGGCCTTTTTAAACTCGCCCTTGGACATATAAAGTACGCTCAGTTTCGCCGCGACATCCAGATCGTGATAGAGATTCGGGATCGATTCCTGACTCATCAGTTCGTTATAACGGTTCTCGAGTTCGGCAAGGTCGCCCGCTTCATCCACCAGTTCGTCGAATGTCCGGGTGGCGGGAAGCTTGAAGGATGGATTCTCCTTTTTTAAAAGGTTGATATATAATTTGTACTGTTTCTCGGCGTTGACAGGGTCCTGAAGATTTAGATAGATATAGACTAGAATTTCATGTACCTTTGGGTTTTCGGGATTGGACTGCTCCATCTCGAGAAATTTATCGAGCGCGGCCTTGAAATCTTTTTTGTTGAATTGTTCTACCGCTTCGACCGTGATATCCTTATAGTCTTCCTGCGATTTGATTTTTTTCGTCTTCTTTGCCATATGAACCTCCGGGAAATCTGTTAGAATACTTATCGGATGAAAACGGTTTTGGATTATATTGCCCGGGGTACCTAAAATGAATATAAACTTTACTAAAGTAAAAAACTATTCTATAATAAAAAAAACGTTGGAGGATAATATGTATCGCAAGAATTACATCAAATCGATAATGGCGGTTCTCGCTATAACCTTTATACTCGCGGCCTGCGATGGAAGCGGAAAGAATTCTTCGGGCAATCCCCTCGGTCTGCCGTTGGGGAAAGAAGACCAATACTTTTCGAAGTATCATAGAATTTCCTTGTTAGACTCGAATTTTAAATATAAAGCCACAGTCAGTTTCGGCGAGATATTGATCTCTCTCAACGACATCATTTCCAACGGTAAAACCGCATATATGCATGTCAAGAGCGATACGACAGGCGCGGAAGGTTATGCCGCGGTGAATGAAATTATCAAGAACCCGCTGAACCCCGGCGTGATAATTGAAAAGGCCACCGCCAGTCAGAAGCCGAATCTTGAAGACGGTAAGAAGATGGAAATCGAAGCTCCGGTTCTGGTCTATATTATCGATCAGAAGGTTACTGATAAAACCTACGCCAATGTCATTTATATCGACACTAAGTTTTCTATCTATTCCGATAGTTATAAAAACGTCCCTTCATCTTACGGTTGGGTTGTGATGGATAATATTTCCGTCAATTACGAAGACTTAAAACTCGCGAAGGGTATCTTCAGCGCATTGCGCGATTATTTCGGTGCTAAAGAAGATGTCGAAGGCGCGAAGAAGAGCGCTATTATCAAGATCACCGACCTGATGAAAGAATTCCCCGCCAGCGGAATGATAGCCCACGCGCAAGCCGCTCTCGATAAGATCAACGGTGTCGGCAGCGACGCGGGCGAAACCGGCGATACCGATGACGGAAAGGGCGAGATCATCGATTCCGAAGAGATATACGGCGACTAACCGGCCGGTAAACATATGAAAACTCAACACATTATTCTCGCGCTTCTGACGATATCCGGTTTGATCTCCTGCGGGGGGCAGGCCGGGTCCGCTCAAAAAGGTGTGATTGATTCCTACTCCGGGTCTGTCTTTATCGACGGCAAGCCCGCTGTTACCGGAATAGAAGTCGCCGCCGGAATGGAGATTGTCACCGGCGAGGGCGGATGGTGCGACATCCTTTTTCCCGGAAAAAATATCGTGCGTATCTATGACAACTCTCAAGTCGTGTTCACCCTCAGTCCGGATAAAGAGCTGATTCTCAAAGCCGGTAATATCGGAAATATTCTTTCCGATTTGAAGGAATGGGAGAAGGGCTTCATCATCGAAACCGAGACTTCGGTCGTGATAGTACGAGGGACTGTATTCTTCGTCGCGGCGGAAAGCCCCACGAACGTGTATGTCTGCTGCTGCAACGGTTCGGTCGATGTGAAAGAAAAGTCTTCCGGGAAAATAAATGCCTTAAGCGCCGCGCATCATCAGGGGCTGTCGGTCTCGTTAAACGCATCCCTTCCGGCGGGGATGCTCTACCATGGCGACGAAGATATGGATATACTCGCGGCGGAATTGAAGAAGAAGATAGACTGGAAGAAAATCGGCGGATTGACCGACGAGTAGAAAGGGGTATTCATGCTGAGGGTTCGTATCGCGGAAAAATCCGATATCGTGATCTTTTACTTGCGCGGTGAAATTGTTATAATCAATCTACATGAGGTAAAAGCCCCGCTGGAAGAAAAGATCGGCAAGAATTTCAAAAAGTTCATTTTCAACATGGAACAGGTCACTTATATGGACAGTGCCGCTATCGGAATGTTCTATACAAAGCTCGTGATGCTGAAAAAAGAGGGCGGTACTGTCGAACTCATCAAGCCGAACGCGACTATACGCAGGATAATCGAATCGACGCGGCTTGTGGAATTGGTCAGTATTTACGAGAACGAAGAAGAAGCCGTCAAGGCATTAAAATAACTTACGGAAGGGGAATAACATGATAAAAATGAAAAGTTTTTTAATCTGCGCGATTGTAGCAGTCGCCGCGCTTTTCGCGTCATGCGATAAGAAAGTCGGGCAGACTATCTATACGTCCAATATCAATCCCCCGGCGAATTCGATCGACCTCTGGACATCCGCGGACCTGACTCTCAAGGTCGGGCAGATCGTTCATTTCGAGCACAAATTCTCGGGCTCGATCGGAATCTACTACGGGTACGTTATCAGCAACACCAACATAATCGACCTATACGAGGATAAGCGCGAGGAGCCGAATACATTGCTTGTGGGCGGATCGTTCCACGGCGTGTACTCGTTTATCGCTAAAACACCCGGCACCACGTTGTTCTACATCTTCGAGGACTATCGCGGAACTGTTACCTTCAAGCACACCAATCTAATAAAGGTGGTAGAGAAATGAATAAAATAGCGATGCTGCCTGCTATTATTACGTTATTTTTTCTGGCGTCATGTACCAACGATACGTCTTCGGAGAAACCGATGGAAAAAACGGATGCTATTCAGCTCAAGGGTATGACGAATGTTACCGCCGCGATCGGAGACGAATTCGTTTATTCGGGCGTCGTGCACGGTTCGGTGGGTTTCACGATGAGCTATCAATTCGACGGCGATCCGGCGATCGAGATGACCGGCGAAACCCTCGAGTACTTTCATCCCGAAAAGATGAAAGCCGGGATGAAGGGCGCGGATGAGGCGACGTTGACATGGAAATTTAAAGCCGTGGCGGCGGGAAAGGTGACGGTACATTTCATCAAAGAATACCGTTTTAAAGAAGAGTCTCGTGAAACAATCAAGATTATCGTAAAATGAACTTGGAGAGAATAGTCAGTCTGAACGGGTCGCCGGAAGCTGTGGTCGCGGTCGGGCAGACTCTCGAGTACCGGGGGCAGGAGCAGGAATCGGTGGGATATTTCCTGAGCGGCGAAATCTCCAATCCCGATATCGTTAAACTGGAATCCCAAAAAATCGAATATCTCCATCCTGACAGGCTGAATGAAGGAATGACCGGGGCCGACGACGCCGTGCGTATCTTTCTCTTCACGGCCTTAGCACCTGGCACGACGTTTCTTACCTTCACGCTCGATTTCCGCGGCGATATCGAATCCCGCGAGGTGATCAAGGTAACCGTAGTCAGACAGTAGAACAAATCTCCTGAAAATCCTTTCCGGGCTTTTATTTATAAGGCTATTTCTCCGATAAAGATAGAAAAACCGGGGGAAATATGCCGATGTCCTGTCATATAAAAACCGCTTTCTTCCTGATCCCATTAATTCTTCTATCTGCATCCATTCTCTCCGGAAAACAGACCGTCCTCAATATCGACAGTATAAAGGCGTTCATCCTGAGCGGCGACGGCTCCACGGCAGGGCTGGTTTTTATGAGCGGAGAGGATTGGTATGTCAAGATCGCGGGGAAGACATCGGGACCGTTCGATTCGGCGGAAGGGCTTGTGATGAGTTATGACGGCGGGGTCTGCGCGTATAACTATACCGTGAAAGGCGAGAGCTATGTAGCTATCAACGAAAAGCAGTACGGGCCGTTTGAAGAGACGGGACCGGTATCGGTCAGTTCGGACGGGTCATACTTCGGGTTCGCGTTCGCGACCAACGGCGTCTATTATGTCCGCATCAACCAGAAGCTCTACGGGAAATTCCCGAAGGCCGAATCACCAAGCTTTAATAATGACGGTTCGGTTTACGGCTTTGCCTACCAGTCCGGCGAGAAGTGGAAACTGACGGTCTCCGGCAAGACTTACGGCGATTTTACCGTGGCGTCGTCGCCGAGTTTCAACACAGATGGAACGCACTTCGGATTTTACTATTCCGCTAACGGCAAAAGCTACGTGGCCGTGGACGGATACTCGTACACCGGTTTCAATCTCGCGGTTTCGCCGTCTTTCTGCACGGACGGGACGGTCTACGGGTATGTCTATACCAAGAGCGAGAAATGGGACGAGTGGTATGTCCGGATTGGCGAAAAGTCCTACGGGCCGTATGAAAATGTCATTCCCCCCGTTTTCAGCAAGGACGGCAAGGTCTTTAGTTTCGCTTATTCCAAGGGGCAGAAATGGTATGTGCAGATCGGCGATAAGGTGTACGGAACATTCGATGAAGTATTACCCGGCTGTATCAGCGCCGACGGTACTTCTGTCGGTTTCGTTTATTACCGTGTGAAAAAAGGCTACTACGCCTATGTCAACGGTAAAAGCTACGGCCCTTACGAGCATGCCGCTTTGTCGATCACTCCGGCGGGACGTGTGTTTCTCGCGACGTTCTACAGCGGAGTGTTTATCAAAGAATTAAAGTGATTATTAAGTTCGATAAAAAGCCGCCTCGTTTTCACGAAGCGGCTTATTTTTACTTTTCGCCTGTTTTCTTGATGACATGGTAGCCGAATTGAGTGGAGACCACTCCGCTGAGCGCGCCCGGCCTAAGCCGGATTACCGCGTCCTCGAACGGCTTGACCATCTGCCCGGGGCCGAACCAGCCCAAATCGCCGCCCTTACTTTTACTCGGACAGGTGGAAAACTCCTTCGCGAGTTCCGCGAAACCCTTTCCCTTCCTGAGCTGTCTGAGCAGGTCTTCGGCGAGGCTTTTATCCTTGACTAAAATATGACTTGCGCGCCATTCCATATGTTTCCGCTCCGGTTATTGTTCCTTGATCGTGATCTTGGTGATCTTCACGGGGGTCAGGGGCTTATCGCCTGCGCCGACCTTGACCTTGCCGATCTTCTGCACGATATCGAGACCCTGAACGACTTTACCGAAAATAGCGTGTTTTCCGTCAAGCCACGGTGTCGGTACGAGGGTGATAAAGAACTGTGAACCGCCCGTGTTAGGGCCGGCGTTCGCCATAGAAAGGATGCCGGGGCCGTCGTGCTTGAGCGATTTATCGAATTCGTCCTTGATCTTGTAGCCCGGTCCGCCGGTGCCGGTACCGCTGGGGCATCCGCCCTGGATCATAAAGTTATCGATAACGCGGTGAAAGATGAGCCCATTGTAGAAACCCTTGTTCACCAGATCGATAAAGTTCTTCGCGGTCAGCGGGACTTTATCGGAAAATATCTCCACCTTGAAATCGCCCATACTTGTTTCGAAATAAGCGTAGGGATTTTTTTCTGTTTTAGACATAGCGGGTACCGATCCTCCTTCATTTTCTCGTGCGAACCCGAAACTGCAAACAGTTAATAAAACCATCATGAATCCTGCAATCCTCATCTGAACCTCCCGGTTTTTGAATATTTTACCGTTTCGGACGAAAAAAATCAAGCTGGCGAAACAAAAAACCCCGGCTTTCCGCCGGGGTTTTTGTCTTAGGAGGCTCTATTGTTTCAGAAGCACCGCGTACTGAGTCGGCGCTAATTCGAACGGTTCGCCGTTCTTAATCGTGTAGCTCTTACCGCTTAAAAGGTCTTTATACTCACCTTCCGCTACGTTCTTCCAGTCGAACGCGCTCGGTTTGTTCTTGCTGTTATTCATCACGACGATCGCGTGGTTCTTGTCGTCCCAACGCTTATAACTGATGGTAATCTCGTCGCAGAAGAGTATGTCGAACTGACCCGCTGAGAAGACGGGGTTGTCGATCCTGATTTTCGCGATCTTCCGCGCGAAATCGAGGAAGTCGTAGTTGCCGTAGGTGCCGCCGTCTTCCTGCCACGGATACGGGCCCCTGTTGAACGGATCGGGGCCGCCGGTCATCCCGATCTCGTCGCCGTAATAAACCGCGGGCGCTCCGGGATAAGTAAACTGGAACACAAAGACCAATTCGAGACGCGCCTTCATCTTCTCATAGTTCTTCTTGTCATACTTTGTGTAGCCGATCTCGTAGAACACCCGGGGCAGGTCGTGGCCGGAGACGAGATTCATGAGTTTATAGAACACGGGCGCGGGATAGTTCTCGCGCACCATTTCGAGCGCTTCGACCGTCTTGAGCGCGTTGCCGCCCTTCGTAAAATTGATCACCGACGAACGGAAGATATAGTTCATCGACGAATCGAACATATCGCCGATCAGGTATTTCGAGGCGTCGAACCAGACCTCGGAGAAGGTGATCGAGTCGGGATAGGACTTTTTCAGTTCCTTGCGCCATTCGCGCCAGAACTGATCGGTCACCCATGGGGTAACGTCCATACGCCATCCCGCCGCGCCCTGTGCCATCCAGTACTTCGTAACCGAGTCCTTATCGATGAACGCGAACTTCTTATAGGAATCGGATTCCTTCAGGTTGGCGAGGGTCGGGTTCGCCCATTGCTGGTACTTCTGGTCGGCTGTCGAGGCTTTCGGCACGAACTCGAACCAGTCATAGTAGGGCGAATTAGTCTGTATGACCTCGCCTTCGAACGCCCCGAAAACGGGATACTTCGCATAACGATCCATATACACCGAGTCGGAACCGCAATGATTGAGCGAGGTGTCGAGGATGATGACGATTCCGCGCTTTTTCGCCTCGGCGACAAGTTTCTTGAATGTGGCGAGGTCGCCGAAATGCGGATCCACCTGAAGGTAGTCCGCGGTGTCGTATTTATGATTGGACGGCGCTTTGAATATCGGGTTGAGATAGATTACGTTCACCCCGAGCGACTTGATATAGTCGAGCTTCTGGATGACGCCGTCTAGGTCGCCGCCGTAGAAATCGTTGCAGTACTCGTTATCGTCCAGCTTGTAGCCGTCGTCGGTACCGGGGCGCCACGGGAGCGGATCGTTCCAATTGGTGTGGAACTCGACATCCTTCTTTCCGTAGAACTTGTCCTTACCGATCGTGTAATCGTTATTCTTGTTGCCGTTTTTGAAACGCTCGGGGAAAATATAGTAGATGATCATATTCTCCGACCATTTCGGCATCCCGTAGTTGTTGGTATAAACGGTGAGGGTGTAGGGCATGATGTACTTGCTGAACGGAACTATTTCGCCGATACCACCCGTACCCTTGATGTTGACATAAGGTACATCGACCTTGTGACTATTGTCGCCCAGACAGACCTTGTCGGACTCGCTTTTGTAGATCTCGAAATGATAACCGTAGACCGCGATATCCTTGAGGGTGGCGGACGCTTCCCAGATATCGAGTCCGTTTGTCGTACCGATTATCTGCATAGGCACGGTCATTACCTGCCGGTACTTTTCCTGCGCGGAATTTCCGATCATCTGCTGGGTCGAGATGATGACGTTGATCTTCTGCACGTCAGATTTTTTTGAAAGGAACTTGAGAGAAACGGTCGAGCCCTGTTCCATCGCGCCGAACGGCGTCTTGAAGAATGGGTCGCGCGAATTGAAGAAAAGCATGGATGTGTCGATAGAGGTCTCGACCTTGGAACTGACATCCGCCTCCCATTCCGCCCACGGGCCGTCTGCCTTGACTCCGCCGCTTCCCCCGCACGATACAACCGTGATGAACGCAAATAAACCTACAATCCATAATCTCATAACAACCTCCTGAAATAAGGATGCACAATGATATCATGGAAACGTTTCCATGTCAAGCGAAATCGCTCTTTTCACTTTGACTTTTTTTCATCCGGGAAATATAATATGGGCAGTTCAAATAACCTCGCTTTTTTTAACAAATCAAGGTATTATTAGTATCGAAACGCTCAACGGTCGCTTCCATTGATTTGTATTCAATGGTGACCATATTCGAAGGAGTATTTATGAAAACACTTTTCCTTCTCAGGCATTCTAAGTCGTCGTGGGACGAACCGGATAAAGAGGATTTTGAGAGACCGTTGAACAAACGAGGGATAAAGGACGCTCCGTTGATGGGTAAGCTGATCGCAGGGATGGAAGTTCCACCCGCGAAGGTGTTTTCATCCGGTGCGTTACGCGCGAAAATGACCGCAGAGGCTATCGCGGCGGAACTGGGTATCAATACTCCCGTCGATTTGGTGGAAGAGTTTTACCAGAACGACGTATTCGGAATGCTGGAATTCATCAAGAAGATTCCGGACGAACTAGAGTCCGTTCTCCTGATCGGGCACAACCCGACATGGGAAGAACTGGCTTCTGTACTGGTATGCGGTTCGGCCGCGTTATTCAAGTTCCCGACATCCGCGCTCGCGATCCTCACTTCGGAGATCGGCAAATGGGAACTGGCCGGAAAGGAATCTTTCGCGCTGGATGCCCTTGTTCACCCCCGCATATTGAAAGGTCTCGGTAAGGGGAAAACCCGCGAATGAGGATGACCGTGAGTTTTGTTTTTGTGCTGACGATACTGACCCTAATAAGTATTGTACAGTTAAACGCGAAACCCGCGGCGAAACCGTCGAAAACCGTCCTCGCGGCGGTGATGAAACCCGGGCAAAACCCGGTTCCGGAATTGTGTCAGTTTTCAGTAGTCGGGGGTAGAGTCGAGTGGATAGCCGGAATTTCGGGGGGCGGGAAAACAGAGATTTGGCATAGTTCGGGTAGTTTGGGTAAGTTCCAGTTCGTGCACACCAAGTTTTTCGATAAATCCGGGCTCGGATGGGTGATGATCGCCGAGGAGCGGTTTCTGATTACGCCGGACGGGAAAAAGCTCGGGCCGTACCTGTTTCAGAACGAGCCCCTCGGGGTGAAAACTCCCGCCGGATATAAATGGATGGTCATCGTGAAGACCGGGCAGGCCGAACACTTGCTGACAAGCGAGACCGTCTACGGCCCATACGACTTCATCGCGAAACCCATGTTCAATTCCACGGGAACCAAATGGCGGTGCATCGTTGTCAAGGATAAGAAGAAATACATGCTCGTATCCGGCAAGCTGATGCCGTTAGGGGAAAGCGGCATGGCCGAAATATATTCCGAAACCCCCGGCGCCCCTGAGCTCTTTTTCAGCCCGGATTGGGAGAAATGGGGTTACGTGATGAACGGTTCCGGCGGAAAGACAGCCGTATTCGGCGATGGATCGAAGGCCGGCCCTTTTGTCGATATGACGCTTCCTGTATATTCGCCCGATGGTAAAAACAGAGTATACGCATATAAAAATAACGGCGGCTGGACGATCGAAACCGTCGGAAAGAACGCGACAAATCTGCAATGCTCCGAGGCGCCCCTGCTTGGATATTACCAAGCCGGGAATAAAACGGTCGAGTGGGCGATAGCCGGCGACGATAAAAAGTATGTCCTTATAGATGGGGTTCGTTTCGGACCTTACGCATCGGCGGGAGAGTTTTACGGCGGGCATTCCCAATGGGGGATTACTATCGAGACGCTCAAGGGAAACACCGTGCATATCCTGAACGGAAAGGAGTACGGCCCCTATGTCACGGCCGGACAACCCATGTTTTCGCCGAAGAGTTGGGCGTTTTCGGTGCATGCCCCCGATCTGAAAGAGTATGTGGTTTTCCCCGGCGGGAAGCAGGAAGGCCCGTATAAGAAAGTAGTTTCATACGGCTTCGCGGAAGGAACAGATAACTGGTATATTGTTTACAGGAAAGCCGACGACCGGTATATGATAAAGACTTGGGGCGGAGACGAATGGGGGCCGTATTCGAGTTTCACCAAGGCTGAAATGAGCATGGGGGGAAACCGTCTCTTCTACATCGCGGACGGCAGTCTGATTGTGGACGGCAAGGTGATTCAGACCGGTGCGATTAATTTCTCCATCATTGCTATGAAGAACAAATCCCTGCTGGTCTGGCTCTGTAGGGAAAATGATAAAATCTTTTATAAAGAAATGAAGATCGGCGGCTGAAATTAAAATACGAGGTTTTTTTGCGCGGAATACTCATTGCAATCTGCTTCCTACTGAAGTCTTTATCGATTGTCTATCCCGATGTAACGGTTCCCTACCTGAAGTATACCGATTTCCATGGGCATTTCAGCACAGTATTCCCGTTGTGGAATTTCCGGCAGGGAATATTTTCCAACGATAACCTGATTTTCAAGGCCGGTTTTTTCCGTGAAGTACCGAAAGAAAAAAGCCCCCTCGATGCGCTGCCCTGTTTCCTGATCCGTTTCGATCCGGCGACGAATTTCGACGAAAAAACCTTCGCGGTCGAACTCGCGCAGAATAAAAACCCGCTTCTCCGCGCAAAGGTGTGCCAGAATGCGGTGGAAGCGTTCTATTACCTGTTCGGCGGATTGAATTCCGATGACAGCGTTACCTTTTCCAAGACGGTTGCCCTGCCGGGAATTGTCTATGCCTCGATGGAGCAAATCGTCATCCGGAAATCGATCCAGTACTTCCGGATCGAGGGGATCATGATCGATGTTTTCGCGATAGACGCCGGGTTTCCGTCAAAAGGCGGGATGGCATGGGTCAGGACGCTCGTCCCGGTGACCGAGCTCACTAAAGAGATCAGCCTGATGTACGGCGCTGTCGCCCGGGCCGACCTTTCCAATTCCGTTGCGCCGTGGAGCGGGTTTCTCCTCTCGGGCTCGTTAATAAAAAACATTTTTATGACATGGCTGTCTCTTCGTTTCGGCAAGGGATATGCTTACTCGCCCGATGAAAAGCCGAAACCGCCGTCGATTATCAGCTACGCCCTCGGCGGACTCCTATTCGCCGCATTCATTTTCATCTTCGAGAAAGTAGCACTTTTCCTCGCGCGGCGCAGGTGGAAAAACGACTACCTTCACAATAAAGCGAAACCCGAAATCCCCGATCCGAAATACCCGTTTCTCCCGGCCGTGTACCGGATGGTCAAGTTCAATTCATATCACCGCGACCTCATCGTGAGCATCCTCTTTATCTACGGCGCGTATTTCTTCATCGCCTCGTTTATCGACTGGATGAACCAAGGCGAGTTTGCGTCGTTCGGCCTCGCGGTATTCATCGCGGGATTGCTTTACCTGGTGCTCGGCGTCAAGAAAGTCGTGCTGGACCTGATCTGGGGGCTGATGGAAGTCTACCTTTGGGGGATATGGGAAATCCGTTTTACCGTGAAAGGGATTTACGGACGTACCCTCGCCGACATCGTGACCGGTAAATCACTCACTTATCTCTGCGACTACGAGAAGCTGGAAGCGATTAAAGAGAAATCGTTCCTTCTTACCGCTACATATGACGAGGATAAAAAATTCGTCTATACTCACGACCCGATGCACACCGAGGAAATCGAGACGGGACAACGGACATTTTACTCCGATATCGACAGCGTGATCGGCACGATGATGGAGCGGTAGATGGCTGAAAGATTTCTCTACGGCTACAAGAAAACCCGGACACGGCTCTCTGTCGCGGTGGTTTTCCCGAACTCGTACCGCCTCGGAATGTCCAACCTCGGCTTCCAGACCGTTTATCATATGGTACAGTCTCATCAGGATATTTCGTGCGAACGCGTTTTCTACGAGGGGGCGGGCAGGGTGCCAGTCTCGGTGGAGAACGGCAGACAGCTATCAGAATTCGACATCGTTATCTTCTCGGTTTCGTTCGAAACCGATCTCATTCATTGTTTCTCGATGCTGATGATGTCCGGCATAGAGCTAAATCCTTCGCATCGGAAGAAACCATATATCGCCGCGGGCGGCATAGTCAGCGTGTTCGGAGCGAAATATATCAGGGAGTTCGCGGATATCCTCGCGTGCGGCGACGCTCCTCTTTTCATTCCGGCCATCCTTGAAAACGGGCTGAATGCCAAAAGCAAGGATGAATTCTTATCCGGCCTCACAGGTATCGACGGGATGTATCTCCATCCTGATATTCCGCTGGGAAATATGCCGTATGTTCGCGATACGGAATGGCGGTTTCCCGCCCACACGGTCATTCTCTCCGATGAAACCGAGTTCGCGGACAGGGGCCTGATCGAGATTTCGCGGAGCTGTCTCTACAGGTGCGCGTTCTGCTTGGTGAGCCGGGTTTACGGGGAGTACGGGTATCTGCCGAAGGAGCGGATTCTTGAGACGGCGGAAAAGTATAAGGGATTGACAGCACGGCTCGGGCTTGTGGCGGCGACCTCGACCAATCACCCGCAGTTTGGGGAGATAGTGGACGAATTGAACAGCGGGGGTTTCAGCCTGTCCTTCTCGGCATTCAGGATAGAGCCGCTCGATAACGAGCTGCTGAAAAAAGTGATCGATAACGAGAACAAGACTCTTGTGATCGCGCCTGAAACCGTATCGCCGCGCCTGAAGAAACTCATCCATAAGGATATCCCCGAAAGCATAATTCTCGAACGCGTCCGGGCGGCGTCGCTCTATGGGATCAAACGGATTAAGCTCTACTTCCTGATCGGACTTCCCGGCGAGACCTATGACGACCTCGACGAAATCGTCCGCCTCGTGACCGCGATCCGCGGGGAGTCCTCGGTGAATGTCAAGCAGTCCGGGTTTTTGCCGGAGATGATCGTGGATATCAATCCGCTCGTACCAAAGCCCTTCACGGACTTCAGCGAGTCTCCGATCGAGGACGAGAAGCCGCTCCGCAAGAAAACGATCTACCTGAAAAACCGCCTGCGTTCGCTCGGGCGTGTGTTTGTTTACGGCGAGAGCCCGAAGAATTCCCACCTTCAGTACAGGATTTCGCGCGGACTGATGGACACGGCGGAAATGATCCGGCTTGCGGGAAACGAGTGACGGGATTCCATTGACTTTTTCAACGGACTCATTAAAATCATAGTGATAGAAACCGTAAGGAGATAAAGATGAGTCTGAACCGGATCGAAGTATTCAAAATCGCCCAGAATCTCGAATCGCAGGGCATCGAATTCTACAATAAAGCTATGGAATTTGCGGATGAAGACGGACATAAAAGCGTGTTTAACGATCTCGCCGCAATGGAAACTCAGCACCTCGCGTTGTTCAAAGAATTCGAGGAAAACTTCAAAGACGACGCTTATATGGACTCTGACGACATTGGGAAATATCTCGACCGGCAATACCATACTTCGCTTTTCGACCATGAGCAATCCCCGGACGAATGGAAAGGGATCGATAAAGTGCTCGATATCTTCATGAGCGCCCGCAGTAAGGAAGTCTTTTCAGTCCAGTTCTATTCGTTTATCTACGATAACGCTAAATCAGAAGAAGCGCGTGCGGCGATCAAACGTGTCATCGAGGAAGAAAAGGGTCATGTCGCGATCATGGACAAGTATATCGCGAGCCTCGGCAAATAATATGTCTGTATCCGTATCGGTTCGGCTCAGCCGGACTATCGACGAATCTTACGAAATCCGTATCGGGCACGGGATTTTCACGGAAGAGGCGCGGAATGCAATCGAGCGTCTTCAGCCGTCGAAAATCGCGGTTATCACGGATTCTCACTTAAATAAACTCTATTCTGCTGCATTTAAAGTTACCTTCGGAAGCGGCGCCCGTATTATCGAGTATAGGGCGGGCGAATCGCGTAAAACTATCGCGACCGTTTTGAGGCTTTTCGCCGAACTGCAGGATGCGGGGCTGGACAGGAAATCGCTCGTGTTTGCGGTGGGCGGCGGGGTGACCGGCGATATGGCGGGATTTCTCGCGGGCATCTATCTGCGGGGGATACCGTTCGTGCAGGTGCCGACAAGCCTGCTCGCGATGGCGGACAGTTCGGTCGGCGGGAAAACAGGGATCGATACCCCGGCGGGCAAAAACCTGATGGGAGTGTTCAACCAGCCCAAGGCGGTGATTATCGATACCGGGTTTCTCGGCACCCTGCCCAAAAAAGAGTTTATCAACGGTATGGCCGAAGTGATTAAGCATGGGGCGATAACCGATGCGGACTTTTTCAGGAAGATCGCCGCCGCAAGGAAAGCGATCACAGGCTTGGATCGGGAAACACTGATTTGGATGCTGGAAAAGAGTTGTACGATTAAAGCCGGGGTTGTTTCGGCTGACGAGAAGGAGACCGGGCTCAGGCAAACCCTCAATTTCGGGCATACGATCGGCCACGCGATCGAGGCCGTGTCCAAGTTCGGTATCCCTCACGGTTACGCGGTAGCGATGGGGATGGCGGCGGAAGGGAATATCGCGGCTGAACGGGGAACTTTACCCTTAGCCGATCTGAACCTGCTGACGAAGACGCTGAAAGGATTCGGACTTTTAAAATATACAAGTAAAATTAAGAAACTCGATACCGGAAAGGTGATAGTTTCGGCGGGATACGACAAGAAAAATGTCGCCGGAAAGATCAAGGCCGTGATGCTGAACGGGATCGGGGCGGTTTTGGAAAAAGACGGAAAATATTCATTCGAGATATCCGAGAATGAGCTGTTGGGAGGTCTCAGGTATCTCGCTGAAATATAGGATTTCAGGAGGCGAAAATGAAAAAGATTACGGGGCTTTATTGCATACTGATGCTGTTCATATCGGTGATCGTCGGCTCATGCGGGAATTCCGCGAAAGGCGGCGGTGTCGAAGGCGGAATAACCAAACCCGATGGGCTGCCTACAAAAGACTATTATAAGGATAAAGACGACGGAAAGCCAGTTGTCCAGACAGGCGAGATAGGGAAAAAGGAGGATAAGGAAAAAACGAAGCTCGAGGAAGACGAAAAAAATATCGTGACCGATATAAGTATAGATGATATTAAGAACGGTAAAATTACTACCGTTGTTCCCGGTGACGGAGGCGGAGAAAAGCCCAAAAGCGAACCTAAGAAAGACCCCGAGAAAACATTCGATAAGGAAAACGTCCCGATGGCGGGAGAACATGACGATAACGAGGAGTACCAGTACTATCTCGATTTCCTGACCAAAGAGATAAAGACTTACAAAAAAGAGTATCCCCAGATGAAGGGTGTGGATAAACTCCAGGAAATACTTCCTTTCCGGAATGTGATCGCGGTTACGGATAAAAACGGCAAGCCGGTATTCGGCGCGGAAGTGAAGATCGCCGGAAAGAGTATTACCACCTACGCCGACGGAGAAATACTCTATTACTTCAGCCCGTCGGAACTCGGTAAATCCCAGAAAATCAAGATAGGCTACCAGGGCAAAACCTACGATTTCGATTACACTCCCGAGGAATTCGGACGTCCGGTGTTTGTGTTGGATACCGCCCGTATTGAAATCGCGAAAATCCCGGTGGATATCGTGTTTCTTATGGATACGACCGGAAGTATGGGCGACGAGATCGAACAGCTTTGCAACACTATTTTTTCGATCAACGAACGTATCCTAAAAATATCCAAGGGTTCCATTCAGGCCCGTTTCGGGATGGTGCTGTACCGGGACGATACCGACGACTATCTGACTAAGGAATTCGAGTTGACGGATAAGTTCGATTCGTTCTACGAGTTTCTGATGGATGTGGAAGCCAACGGCGGCGGAGACTATCCCGAAGATATGGTATCCGGGATCGAGAAAGTCCTCAATATGAAGTGGAAGAAGGACGCAGTCAAACTCGTTTTCCTTGTGACCGACGCGCCCGCGAAAGTGGACTCGTTAGTGAAAATGGCCAATCTGGGCGAACAGGCCGCCGCGAAGCAGATCAAGTTCTTTACTATCGGCGCAAGCGAACTCAATATTACCGGAGAAGTCCATCTCCGCATCTTGTCTCAGGTGTCGAAGGGTAAGTTTATCTTCCTGACTTACGGCGAAAAGGGCGAAAGCGAAGGCGGCGGTAAACCCGAAGACCCGGGCATGGTCAGCCATCACACCGGCGCGAATTACCAGTCCCGTTCGCTCGACGATATCATCGTGGATAACGTTAAAAGCGAAATCTACAATCTCGCCGACCAGGGACTTGTCGCGCAGTTGAAAAAAGAGTACGATTATAAGAACTTCACCGATGAAATCTACCGCCGTATCGATAATGCGCTCCAGCAGATCATGAAACAGACCGCGGGAGTGGCGTCCGAGAAGAAGAGCGTGATGATCCTTCCGCCGGATATCGAGGAAGAAGACCTGAAGCCTCTTTCGTCGCATATTGTGACCGTGACCGAGGATATCATCATCAAGGCGAAGTATATGACCGTGGTCGAACGGCAGAAGATGGAAGCGATCCTGGGCGAGATCAAACTGAAGCTCGCAGAGGTGGTCGAAGGCTCGGACGAGATCAAACAGCTTACCGGCGCGGACATGATTCTCGCGAGTAAGATATACTACATCGGCGGAACAAGGGTGTACTACGCGAAACTGATCGACGCGAGCAACGGTGAAGTGATCGCATCAGCCTTAGTGAAGCTATAACAGGCGGGCGGCGGCTATCAGATTAAAAACATTATGAAATCTTGAAAACTTTCATATTTGTTTTATAATCAATGGGATTAAAAAGGGTAGCCGCATGCTCATAGATTTTCATACACACTTTTTCCCGGATGAGATCGCGCTCAAGACGGTCACCAAACTCGGCGAGGAAGGCAATGTCCGTTACTTCGGTGACGGTACTGTCCATTCGCTCAGGCGTTATATGCAGCAGGAATCAGTCGATTTCTCGATCAATCTTCCTATTGCCACCAAGCCCGAACAAGTCGAAAGTATTAATCACAAAATCGTTGAGTTCAATAAAGGCAGTATCGATGTAATCAGTTTCGGCACGATGCATCCGAAGTACAAGAAAATCGGCAGTATCACAGAAGAACTCGAGTTCCTGAAAGAAAATAAAGTCCGGGGGATCAAACTGCACCCGGAGTACCAGGAGTTCTATCCGGACGATCCGTCGATGACGGAGATATACGAGGAATGCACCCGTTTGGGATTGATCGTGCATTTTCATGCCGGGCGGGATGTGGCATTTAAGGATGTCCACGGCACTCCGAAACGTTTCGCGCAGGTACGCGAACTGAACCGTGACCTTAAAATCGTACTCGCGCATATGGGCGGTTACAGGATGTGGGATGAGGTCGAAAGCTATGTGATGGGACTGCACGAAGTTTATATCGATACATCGTTCTGCACCGAGATTGAGGACTGGCAATTGAAAGAATTGATCTTCGGACATGGGGCATACAAGGTCGTATTCGGCAGCGATTTTCCATGGGAACGCGTGGAGGTGACCCGGAAAAAAATCACCGATCTCGGGCTTGGGCTGATGTATGAAAATATGATCTTCTTCCAAAATGCCAAGAGGCTTCTGAATATTCCGTAATGATTATGTAGTTTGCGGCTCCTTCTGGAATAACGCGGACATAAACGGATTATCGGACATTCTCGCGAATGCGCCCGGAGTGTTTCCGTCCGCATCGCGCATACCGGTGTTTGCTCCGACTGAAATGAGATATTTGGCCGTTTCGAGGTATTCGTTTTTTACCGCAAGATGAAGCGGGGTATTTCCTTCGCTGTCCCGCAGGTCTAGCTGCGCACCGTTCTCTACAAGATAACGCACTACTTCCGTATGTCCCCGCCACGCCGCCGTATGAAGAGCGGTCATATTCCGGTAGCAGGGTACATTCACATCGAACCCCTTTTCCACCCACAGCTTGACGATTTCAAGGTTTCCCCCTGCGGCCGAGATGCGGAGCAGCGTATCCCCATAACGGCTTTTATGTTTGAGTTCGGCTCCGTTTTGCAGGAGAAAGTCGACGATCAGGGGATAGCCTGAAAAACACGCCTTGAATAATGGGGTATAGCCGTCGCTATCGATTGCGTTGATGTTCGCGCCTTTGTCGAGCAGGAACTTCACCGCCTCGATATGCCCGAACGCGCAGGCCTTGTGCAACGGGGTTTCTCCCTTGTCGATAGTGAAAAAACTTTTAAAGTTGATCTCGGCGCCTTCGTCGATCAGTTTTGCCATGAGTTCCAAATCGCCGGAGATCGACGCGTTAATCAATTCGTTATTTATATCCATTTTTATACTCTCCATGACTATTGTATTTCAAGCGAGCGAAATAGTCAAGCGGCTTAGATTTTAAACGGATTGAACTTAATATTGATGAAGGGGGAAAATCCGTTCAATTCGCCGGGACTGATTCCCAATTCCCGCTCACTGCCGAGAAAGAACAGGTATTTTGCCCCGAGCGAAATCTCGAGGAACTGAAACGGGCGAAAATCGATCGACGCCTCGGGAATCAGCATCAGCCTTCCGTCAATCTGGCTATAGGACGATTTTCCCGCTGTATCGATATAATTGTAATTGACACCGCCGTAACCGACCGAACCCAGAAGAGAAAATCCGACCGGTTCTTCAGGGAAAAATCTGTACCCGGAGAATACGCCTATATAGGCAAGTCCGGCGTACACCGCCGATATTCCCGCCGGAAGCGACTGGGACGACTGGACGCTACCGATCCTGAAATTACCGGTCAGGCCGAGCGGAATGTTCCTGTTGAGGAGCGCGGCGAACGAGAACCCAAGAAACAGACTCGGTGAAACGGGATTGTTCAGGTTGGCGTTCACGGCAATATATCCGTTGAGCCCGGACGGCTTATTCGCGCCCGGAGGATAGAAATCGACCGGCTTGCCCGGTTCCTGCGAAAAACACGGAACGGCGATGAAAAGCATCAGAAGAAAAACGTTTTTTATCATTGGATCCTCCATGATTGATTTGTTCCTGCTTTCGCGTCGGCGGTTAGAATGGGACGGTTAAACTACCCCGGATTTTCGGCTGACATAATTCATGAAGAAATTGTCCTTGCGGATCGCCTTCTCAATCGTGAAACCCGCCCGTTCGATCATGCCTTCCATCATCCACGTAAAACAGGAGTACTCCTTTGCGACATGGTTGACCGCGGTATAGAGATTGTTTTCGCCGAACAGCTTTTTCACACTCTCGAACCATTCCTCGATGTTTTGCGTAAAGTCCGCGGGCTGAAACGAGTAGATCACATCGTCGAGATAAAAAACACCCCCCGGACGCAGCACCTTGTTTATCTTAAGGAGCGCGACCTGCTTCCAGAAGTCAGGGATATGGTGAAATGCCCGCTGAGTTATGACAACATCGTATTGCCTGCTCGAGCTGTCGATCTCAAGGAAACCGCTCTTGATAAAGTCGATGTTCGTCACACCCTTCTCGCGGGCATAGTCCTTTCCAAGCCCGATCATCATTTCGGATATATCGGCGGCGGTAGTCTGACGGCAGTACTTTGCGAGCTCGACCGTTATCAGCCCCGGGCCCGCCCCGATATCGAGAAGCTCGTGTTCGATCGTCAGGCCGATCGTTTCCGCGATAGTTTTCGCCTCGCCGGCGGTATCGCGAATCTTAAGAATTCTGTCCCGGTAATTTCGAGCTTCCTTCTCGCTATGGAAGTCCGTTCCCGAGAGGTCGTATTCGTTATAGAACCATGAGGGATTTTTTGTCATCGTCGTCTCCTTAATGGGTGATATTTTAATCCTACCGGACAAAAAGCGCAATAGAAATGGATATAAGATGAGTTTCCTTTAAAAATTCCGATATTTATGTTAAAATAGAATATTACGCTAAGGACTATGAGTTGAAATCAAATCGTCTTATTACCGCCGTATTTTTAATTTTCTTCTTGAACGGAAATGCCTTCACGGAAGAGAACTTAATTCTTTCGATGAAGTGTGTCGGAGACAATAGCTTCTATCCTCTCCATCTCAAGTTCGATCCTGCAAAAAAGGAATACGCGATGATGACGGACTATTCGGTCTTCTCGGTGTATTTCATCACCGAGACCTCGAAGACGGCGCAGTTGACGATCAACAGTATCGTTTCCGATAAAAACACAAACGGGCCGTACTACCTGAAATTCGGTAAAAACAGCTTTAATGTGACAGCGGGTCAGATCACCGGGAAGAAGAAACAGACATATTCGATCTTCATCCACCGGCTGCCGACCGGGCCGGTTCCGACAATTTTTATCGATGCCGATAAAGAAATTCCCGACGATCCGAAGATTCTCGCGTGTATGAATACATATACGAATTATATGTGGGGCAGCGGCGAGCCGGGAAACTCGCTTCTTTGCGGGGGGTATAAGATCGGAATCGAAATCCGCGGAAATTCGTCCCAGATCAACGACCAGAACCTGAAAATCCCGAAGGGGCAGTACTCGGTCAAACTGCTCGATAAAAAGAATAACGACGTGGATGCCCGGATACTCGGTATGCCTTTGGACTCGGAATGGGTACTTTACGGGCCGTACACGGATAAAACACTGATCCGAAACTTCCTCGCCTACGAGCTCGCGCGTGAAATAGGGATGTACGCTCCAAGGACCATTTTCGCCGAGCTTTATCTTGACCAGACGAAGGATTCTATTACTACCAACGATTATTTCGGGCTTTTCCTGATGATCGAACGGATCAAACCATCGCCGTATAAGGTGAATATCCACACGATGAATCCTTACACTGACACGCTTCCGGGGCTTGAGGGCGGATACATTTTCAAGAAGGATAAGCCCGACGAGGATATGCTTGTGTTCAGCGCCTATTCCAAGACGGAATGGATGCTTGTCTACCCGAAGCCGAAAAAGGCGACGCCTGTTCAGGTGAAATGGATCACGAAGTATGTTTACAAGTTCGAAGAGGCGTTATTCCAGAAAAACTTCGACCCCGTGAACGGCTACGCGAAGTACCTCGACGTCTCCAAGTTTATCGACCTCATGATCCTCAATATGCTGTCGAAGAACGCCGACTCGTATATATTCAGCACGTACTACTATAAGGATAAATTCGGAAAGATCGTCGCCGGGCCCCCGTGGGATTACGACCTCGCGTGGGGTAATATCAATTATTACAACTGCTACGATCCGAAGGGGTGGTGGGTTCCTTACCGGCTTTTTCCGTCGAAGCTCCTCGATGATCCGTCGTTTGTCAAGGCTGTGATCGCGCGATGGTTCGAATTAAGAAAAACCGTACTGAACTGGAAAAATATCGCGCTTATTATCGACAATATCAGTATTTACTTGGACGAGGCGCAGAAGAGGAATTTTCAGAAATGGCAAATTCTCGGGACGTATGTGTGGCCGAATCCCAAGCCGCTCCCGATCACCTACGATGAAGAGATCATGAAGATAAAGGAATGGATATTGACACGGCTTATCTGGATCGACGAGAATATTAAAAATATCGGGAATCTCCCGCCTGAAAACCTGAAAAAGTAATTACTCGAAAAACGCTTCTTTCTCCGGCAAGCCGAATCCTTCGCGCGCGGTTTCGGGCGAAACGGTAAACACGGTTACCCGCCCGTCAGTGCAGAGGACGCCGGAGTTATCGAATATCCTGACATCGATCCCGTAAACGTTTTTTCGTTTATTGTGAAACGACGCACGGATCGCGAATTCCCCGCCCGACATTTTCAGCACCTTGCGGTATTTGACCCGCAGTTCGGCGGTCACCCCGACAGTCCCGAGTTTGACCATCACGTACCAGATCGCGGCCTCGTCGATCAGCGCGGACTGTACACCGCCGTGAACAACGCCCTCCTCGCCGATATGATGGGGTGACGGATTCCACAAACTGACAACCTCGTCGCCGTCCTCGAAAAACTCCATTTTCAGGCCGATGCCGTTATCCGGACAACACCCGTAACACAAGTAATCCGGATCGCCCGCCCATGGATTTTTTATCTTTCGCATGAATACTCCTTTTTGCGCGCTGTTACTTTACTTTCTCCCGACGAATTGAGTATAATATATCAGGAGGGACAAGATGAAATACCTCATAGTTATATTAATGATAATTGCCGGCACGGTCAAATGCGCGAAGAGTCCCGATATCAGGAACGTCGAGTGGGGGATGACCGCACAGGAAGTCGCCGACCTTGAGACCGCGGAACTTGCCGCGAAAAACGTGATCGATTACGGCGGAAGTAATACCACGAACTATAACGAAAATGTCGATTATCTCACATTCGAAGGCGTCGAGTTCGGTGTCGAGACTTATATCGAGTACAGGATCGGAATAACCGGTTTATCGGAAGTACGTTACCGGTTTCCGTCTACAGCGAATGCAAACGATCAGGCTTTTCTTGTCGAACGGATTCGCGCGTACTATAGCGAAACCCTTGGGGAACCCGAGGTTGTCGAAGGCGGGGCGATCTATCACTGGAAATCGAAAAAGGGCGATGTGACCTTGTCCTATTTCACGAAACCCCTGCTTCAATTCACCCCGCATATCGACAAGAGCTTCGCGCAGATGCTGAAAGACGCTCAGAAGGCGATGAACAAGTAAAAATAGCCGCGTTTCTTGACAAGGCGGAAAAAAACGGTTAGCATGACGGCATTATAAAGAGGAAACCGAAATGAGCGACAAACCGGTCGTGATTCTTGACGACGAATCGGATATTACCGATCTCTGCATGGTTCATCTGAAGAAATCCGGATACCGGGTCGAATCCTATAACCGGATACAGGATTTCGAGGCTGGGATAAAAAAAGCCGATCCGCTCCTCATTATTCTGGACCTCATGCTACCCGGCGGGGACGGATTCGAGATACTGAAGCAGTTGAAGAAAGAGCCGCGTTACGAAAACGTCCCGGTCATCATGCTGACCGCGCGCGGCGACGAAATAGATAAGGTTCTCGGGCTGGAACTCGGCGCCGACGATTATATCACCAAACCGTTCTCGCCGAAGGAATTTGTCGCGAGGATCAAGGCGGTATTACGAAGGGGCGAACGGAAATCGGATGTAAAGGTGATTTCACTTGACAGGATAAGAATAGACTTACAGAAGTATGATGTTACGGTAGACGGAAAAAGGATCGACCTGACGACTACCGAATTTAAGATACTCGCGCTCCTTTGTGAAAAAAGGGGATGGGTCTACTCGCGCGAACAACTCCTGAACCATCTCTGGGGCACCGAGAAGCTTGTGATCGACCGGACTATCGACGTGCATATCCGGCACCTTCGCGAGAAGATGGGTGAGGCCGGCGAGATGATCAAGAATATCCGCGGGGTCGGGTATAAACTGGAATAATGAAACGTAGAATTTTCTATAAAATATTTTCAGGATTTTTTATTGTCATTCTTCTCCTGCTTGTCGTCAATCAGCTTGCCGTGGTACTGTTCATCAACGATTTTTCCGGCAAGGCATCGTTCGACTATATCGAAAAAATGGGGAAAGTGATCGCGGCAGACCTGTCGGCGCCGTTGGAAAATAGCGACCTTACCGAAGCTCAGCAGGTCTTCACGCGATTTACGAACATACCCGGCCTGCAGATCGCTCTCGCGGACCGTGACGGAAATGTCCTTCCGGGTTTTAAGTCCGGTTCGGAGGAGTTTAAAAACCTTCCCCTCAAGCCGGAATTTCAATTGGCTCTTTTGGGCATGACGGGACAATCACCCGATCTCTATTCCGGTGCGGAGCGCGAATCCCTCAGTATCGCGATGCCGTTTTCCGATAATGCGAACTCGCGTTATATCCTTCTCCTCGTATCGAGCGTCTCACGGGAACTTTCGCTGATGAACAACCTTTTTGTCCGTCTGGCGGGGATCGCGGTAATTTTGCTTGTTCTTTCCCTCGCGGTTACATTCTTCATCTCGAAGGGTTTCACCAACCCGATTTATGACCTTGTCAATGCCGCAGGGCAGGTCGCGAAAGGGAATTTTAGAACACGCGTGATTTTCGAGAAGGAGGACGAATTCAAGGTACTCGCGGAAAGTTTCAACTCGATGACCTCGCAGATCAGGTTCCTTTTCGAGGAATTGAACGCCGAGCGTGAAGAATTGCGGGCGATCATCTATACGATGCAGGGTGCGTTGTGTGTGATCGACGAGGACGATACGATTATTTTTTCCAACGAGAGTTTCCGTAAGATGACCGGAAGCGAGAAGCCGGAAGGTTCCCCCTATTGGGAATACATCCGCGATAACGCGCTCGATAATATCATCCTGAAAGTACGCGGCAAGAAAATAGGCGTGATCGAGGAACTGGAAATCGAGAAGAAGTACTACCTTCTTTCCGCGGAGAACGCCGAACTGAAAAACCATATCATCATGACATTATCCGATATCTCCGAGCTCAAAAAGGCCGAAAGTTTTAAGAAGAACCTGATCGACAACGTTTCCCATGAGCTGAAAACCCCGTTAACGTCTATCGTGGGGTTTGTCGAGACGCTTATCTCGGACGAGAAAGACCCGGAGAAACTTCGTTATCTCGGGATAGTCAGCCGTAATGTCAGCCGTCTGACGAATATAGTCAACGATCTCTTATCTTACTCCGGGCTCGAGCATATCCATGAGCTGGATTTAGAGGAGTTCGAGCTGGTAAAATTTGTCCGGGAGCTGTCCGCGATATTCGAAAAGAGGCTGGATGAGAAAGGGCTGAAGCTGTCGATCAAAAGCGAGGGAGAAGCGATTGTCACCGCCGACCGTTATCAAATGGAAAAAGTATTTTTTAATTTAATCGATAACGCCATCAAGTACTCCGATAAGGGCGAGATATCTATTGAAATTGTTCCAAGCACGGATGGGGTAACGGTAGGGATCAGGGATTCCGGCATCGGGATTCCGAAGGAACACCTCGGGAGAATTTTCGAACGATTCTATGTGGTGGATAAATCCCGTTCGAGAGAACTGGGCGGGACGGGCCTCGGCCTCGCGATCGTGAGAAAAATCGTCCAACTGCACGGCGGAGAGATAAAAGCGGAGAGCAATTACGGAGAGGGGACGGAGTTCAAGATATTTCTCCCGCTAAATCGCGATTAAAAGTTTGTCATTTATTAACAATCATGCTAAGATAATGCGTTACGAGTACATGAGGAGATTAAGATGGGGAATGAAATCTTAAGCGGCGGTGAAGTCATGAGAATGATGGAGAAAATCGCTGAGCGCGGTGAAGTGGTTTCAAAACTCACCCGTTTGAACAACTATGTTCATCAAGGGGCGCTCGTCTCCGAGATAGCGTTGAAGCTGAAACCGCTCGAAGAAATCGAAGCGATCGGTGTGGTCGACGACAACGATAAATATGTCGGGATTATCACCCGTAAGAAGCTGATTGACGCGTTATATCTGCCCGAGGGCGATAAGCAGATACTCGATAAGACCGCCGGAGATATCGCCGAAAAAGTGCCGGCGTATTCCGTATTCAGCGAAATATTCTCGTTAGCCCAGAAAGTCCGCCATGAGCTCCAGATCAATATGATCTATTTCTTCGTGCTTGTTTTCGATGACGGACGTTTTTATGGTATCCTCAATTCATTGGATATACTCACATACCTCTCATCGATATCGCAGAAGGATATCGGATTGGCAGTAGCTATTCAGGAGAACCTGATTGTCCATAAGGGCGGATTGATCCGGGGCGACCATTTCCTGATGGATGCGTCGACGATCATCTCTAAGAGCGGGGGTGGCGACTATTTCCAAGTCCGCAACTACACGCTCAATCACTGGCTCTTGGGTATTTTTAACGTTTCCGGGAAGGGCCTCGCGGCGTCAGTGATGACATCCAGTATCGCGGCGCTTTTCGATATCTTCGATCCCAGTTTCGGTTTTAAAAAGTTTATTCTCGGCCTTAATAACTTTATCTGCCGCGCATTCGAAAGCCAGAAGTTCGCGACAGCAATTATCGCCGATTTCGACGAGAGCACGGGCAAACTCTTCTTCTTCGATCTCGGCCATACGTTTATCTATCTCTTCCGTTCGGGGAATTTCTACCATATCAAGTCCGCGCGTTCCAACATGCCGCTTGGTATCATGGAAGACGTCGTATCCGAACCCGAATCGATCACACTCGAAACGGGCGATATACTTTTCATCATGACCGACGGCATCATCGAGCAGACGGATTCTTCCGGCGACGAGTTCGGAAGTGTCAGACTCGGAAAGGTCATTTCCGGGGTCAATAACGAATCGCCGGATAAGATCAAGGAAGCCGTCATGCAGGCTATCTCCGATTTCCGCGGGGTACAGCCCCAGGATGACGACATGACTTTAACGGTACTAAAGTTTGGTTAATCCTGCTTCCTTCCATAAAACCGTTCAAAATGAATTAACTGAAATTTAACACTAACCTTAACCATTTTTCATTGTTGACCTCTATACTATTTATCATCAAGATACCTGATAAGGGTATATTGAAAAATATGTGGAGGAATATATGAGAAAAATGGCTTTAGTCTTTACCGCGGTTTTCGCGATTGCGTTCGGCGCATGCGGCGGCGGTTCGGTGTCTAAGATCATGGGCGGAGGGGCTACGTTCCCCAAAGAGCTTTATGATGCGATGTTTGCCAAGTACAAACAGCTCAAGGGTATCGAGGTAAACTATCAGGCTATCGGTTCGGGCGCGGGTCAGAAGGGTATTGCCTCGAAAACTCTCGAATTCGGCGCAAGCGATAATCCCTACAACGACGAACAGACCAAGAAGTTCATGGATGAGCACAACGGTGTGGAACTTATCCATATCCCGACTTGTGTCGGCGCAATCGCGATGGCGTATAACCTGAAGTCTCACGGGTTCAACAAGCAGAACCAGTTGAAGATTACTCCTGAAGTCATTGCCGGGATATTCCTCGGTACTATCACCAAGTGGAACGATCCGGCTATCGCCGCGCTCAATCCCGATGCCAAGCTCCCCGACCTTTCTATCATTGTCGTTCACCGCAACGACTCTTCCGGCACCACCTACGCGTTCACCGACTATCTTGCCAACGCTTCGCCTAAATGGTTCGAGACGATGGGCAAGGGCACCAAGGATGTCGACTGGAAGACCGGAAAAGGCGCCCAAGGCAACCAGGGTATCGCCGCCGAGATCGATCAGACCGATGGCTCTATCGGCTATCTCGAGCTTTCCTTTGCCGAGAACGGCGGCTTTACTTACGCCGCTGTCCAGAACAAATCCGGTAACTTCATTGTTCCTTCCATCGAAGGAGTATCTGTTTCCGCGGATTTCGATATCCCCGCTCATACCCGTGTATCTATCGCCAATACGGCCGCCGCTAACGGCTACCCGATTGCGAGTTTTACATGGGTGCTTCTTTACAAAGAACAGAAGTACGATTCACGTACTCTGGATCAGGCTAAGGCGCTTGTCGATCTGATCTGGTGGATGACCCATGACGGTCAGTCTCTTGCGACCCCGTTGTACTACGCACCTCTTGCCCCCAGCGTCGTAGCGAAGTTGGAAGCCCTGCTGTTATCCGTTACCTATGACGGCAAGCCGGTAATGACAAAATAAGCAGTTCCTAAGAAGTGATTTAACGACCGCAAGCAATCAATGCGATTTTGGAGGAAGTATATGAAGAAAGTTTTATTAGCAATAATGCTTTTCACTGGAATAGGTTCTGTTTCCGCTCTCGGACTGAAGATCGAAAGTTTGACATGGATGGATATCAGCAAGTCTTACTCGATATCCAATGTCGATTTCAATGCCACGAACGGGGGCAGTTTCAATATCGCGCGCCAGTACATTACTATTCAGGGCGACCTGAGCGATATGGTAAAGGCCAGAATGACCCTCGATATCGTCAACGGTCTGAATATGCTGAAATATGCGTATGTCGACTGGAAGATCATGCCGGAATTGGTTGTTACTCTCGGTTTACAGAAGACGTTTTTCGGAAATCTTCCCAGTTGGGAATATCCCCTTCCGATAAAAGATGTCACTGAAATTGACAGTGACCTTACAGCTACGGCTTCGGCCGACTTGGGTATAGCGTTCGGCGGGAATATCGCCAAGATGCTCGACTATCATATTCAGTTCCTCAACGGCGAAGGCTATAAGACATGGAATGTGATCAATAACTCCCTCTGGGCAGTGATCGCCGATGTCAATGTTACTCCTATTGAAAAAATGCTGAAGGTCGGACTTTCAGTACGCTACGCCGACAAGGAATCGAAGAAGTTTTCTTCCGATCTCGGCGGCTTGACGATGACTATCGCTTCCTTCGGTGCCGCCGCATATGCGGACTTTAAGTTAGACGCGCTGAATGTTAATCTCCAGTTTATCAGCATCAACAACAGAATGTATGCCGATACGAATAATTTCAACGGCAATGTCATTTCAGCGTTTGTATCCTACGATATTTTTAAAGAGCTTTCGGTCATGGTACGTTTCGATATGATGGATCCTTATATTCATACCGATATGACCAACGATAACTACAGCGCTCTCTATGCCGGTTTGGGGATCAAGCCTGTCAAAGGCCTTACCCTGAAGCCGATGGTCGCTCTCATGTTCGGGCAGAAGTACAACTCGAACATGAACAAAGCAAATCTTACCCTGAAGCTGGAAGCCGAATATAAGTTCGGCGCAGAGATCATCAAGGAAGAAAAGAAGCCCGAGGCTCCCAAGCCTATCGAAGCCGAAGTTGCTCCTGAAGTAAAGTAATCGTTTTTAAAACAGGGCTATCCTTCGGGGTAGCCCTTTCTTTTTTCAAAGAAATTAACACAATAATAACAATTCATTTATTGATTGTTAATCGCGATTCATTATAATATCTTGCCTTTATCATGAGAGATTCTATTATTCAACGGATGGAAGTATGTCAAAAAACCAGAAGCACAAAGACAAACATCAGAGCATTCAGCCGCGCCCCGAACAGGCTGCTGAAGCTAAAATAACTCCCGCTGTTTATAAAGGCGACAAAATTTTCAACCGGGTCCTCCTGGGTGTTTCCGCCACTGTATTTATCGTTCTTTTAGGAATATTTATCACGCTTCTGTCCTCGGCCACCCCTTCGTTCGAGGAGTTCGGTTTGCGGTTTTTTACTATCGATAAATGGTTCGCGAGGATGACATCGGTCTCCGGTTTATCCGGAGTTCAGACAGCGAATAACCCGCTCAGGATGGAAGTAAAATTCATTTCGATTATCGACGGGGCTTCCGTGACGTCGGAAAAGTTCCATCTATTCACTGCGGATAATAGTTCCGTTCCCGTAACCGCGAAATGGTTCAGTTCGGAATTCTCGAACAAGGTCGAAGTGATCGTACAAAACGATCTCATGCCCGGTGTAACGAATACTCTTGTTGTCTTGAAGAATATTTTAGATTACAATCACTTCCCGCTCGCTGACATCTATCGATGCCGGTTCGTCCTTCTGCAAACGAATATCAACGGATTCGATTACAACATCGTAAAAACGGTTTCCATCTCCGGGGAACGTTACGGCGATATAGAAAGCTATATTACCGAAGGCGACCAGAGGTGGTTCGGCGCATTGCCGTTCGTCTCCGGTACGCTCCTAACCTCGCTCTTGGCTCTTTTGATCTCCCTGCCGTTTTCACTCGCCATCGCGGTATTTCTCGGGGAATACTTCACTTCCGGGATCGTCTCGGATGTCCTGAAAACGACGAACGAGCTCCTCGCGGGCATACCCTCGATTATCTACGGTTTCTGGGCGTTTAAGTTTGTCGCGCCGTTAGTCTACGAGTTGTTCCCTTACAGCGATGGGGGCGGATCGAATATTCTGACCGCATCCATCGTGCTCGCGATCATGATTATTCCGTACTCGGCGTCTCTCAGCCGCGAAGTCATCAACATGGTACCTAACGACCTTAAGGAAGCCGCCTATGCGATGGGCGCGACGCGTTATGAGGTGGTCAAACGGGTCATTGTGCCGTATTCCAGCTCGGGTATCGTAGCGGGAACCCTTCTCGCGTTCGGGCGCGCGCTCGGTGAAACGATGGCGGTAACCCTTGTTATCGGGAACAAAAACGAGATTCCGCAAAGTATCTTTTCCTCTGGGCAGACCATCGCGAGTTTGATCGCGAGTAAATATGCCGAAGGGGGAAGGATGCAGATAGCGGCATTGACCGAACTGGGGCTGATCCTTTTCGTAATTACTCTCGTGTTCGGATTATTGGGGCGTTATTTGATAAAAAAGTTGAGTGTGAGGTAGCCTGATGAAAGCAATCGATAGAGAAGCGAAGAAACAGGTCACCAAGTCGGTCGGGAAGAATATTCTCAAGGACAGGATTTTCGAAGGACTGGTCATATTGTTTTCCATTCTTTCAATTGTTCCGCTCATCTTTATCCTGTCATACATTTTCGCGAAGGGATTTCCGAAACTGTTTATCCCTGAATTCTGGATTTCCGCGCCGCCTGTCGGCCAGTCAAAGGTCGCGATCGAGACGATCGGGATGAATTACGGCGGTATCGCGAACGGGATTATCGGGACGTTTTTTGTTGTCATCATGGCCGCGTTTATCGCGGTACCGTTAGGGGTGATGACCGGTGTTTATCTTGCCGAGAACCGGCAGTCGAAGATCGTGAACGCTATCGAGGTGGCGGTAGATATGATACAGGGAGTGCCGTCGATCATCTTCGGAATCTTTATCAATATCTGGCTTGTGACTACCATGAAGGCGGGTTATTCCGCGATCGCGGGAAGCATTTCGCTTGCGCTCATGATGCTCCCGATTGTGATAAAGAGTACCGAGGAAACGATCAAGCTGATCCCTGACACCCTCAAGGAAGCTGCAGTCGCTCTCGGAACGCCTTATTATAAGGTGATCCTGAAGATCATCGTTCCCGCCGCGATGAGCGGGATAGTCACGGGGGTGCTTGTCGGGGTGACACGTATCGCGGGCGAAACAGCTCCTCTTATCTTCACGGCGTTCGGAAACCCCAATGTCAATTACAACGTCACCCAGCCGATGGAGACCTTACCGACGCTGATCTACAATAACGCGCGAAGCGCGAGTCCGAATTTAATAGAAAACGCATGGGGAGCGTCGGCCGCGCTTGTTGTTCTCGTGCTCCTTCTCAATATTCTAACAAAGGTGGTGGTTAACAAATGGAAAGTAAAATTCTAGAAGTCGTCGGCTTAAACGCATATTACGGCGATCATCTCGTCCTGAAGGATATAAATGCAGCGTTCCCGGAAAGAAAGGCCACCGCGATCATGGGGCCGTCGGGGTGCGGGAAGTCTACCCTCATCAGGACGCTTAACCGGATGCACGAAATGAATATCGGCGCGAGAGTCGAGGGAAAAATCCTCCTTCACGGCGAAAACATCCTGACTGTTAATCCTATCGTCCTGAGAAGGAAAATTGGAATGGTCTTCCAGCGCCCGAACCCATTTCCCACCATGAGTATATACGATAATGTGATCGCCGGATACAAGCTGAACGGGGTAAACCTTCCCAAGCTCGAGCGCGATCAAATTGTCGAGAAGTCTCTCAATAGCGCGGCACTTTGGAACGAGGTCAAGGATAAGCTCCATAAGCGGGGAACCTTCCTTTCCGGCGGCCAGCAGCAGAGATTGTGTATCGCGCGCGCTCTTGCGATGAATCCCGACGTCCTCCTTCTCGACGAACCCACATCCGCGCTCGATCCCAAGGCGACCTCTCATATCGAAGAACTGATCGTCGATCTCAAAAAAGAAGTCAGCATCATACTTGTCACGCACAACATCGCCCAAGCCGGGCGTGTCTCGGACTATACCGCGTTCATGTATCTCGGCGAACTGATCGAGTTTGGGCCTACTGAAAAACTTTTTACCGTTCCCGAAGACAAACGCACCGAGGAATATTTGAGCGGAAAATTCGGATAGGTTGTTATATTTATCAAGTTATGTTATAATATGTTAGAAATAGAGGAAAACAGGAAATAAATGACTGAAAAGATAGGGACTATTAAAGAAAGGGCGGTCAAGTTCGCGACCTTAGTCGAGTCGATGATCGAGGACGCGGTGGAAGGAATCGAAAACAAGGATCAATCCGCTCTCGAAACCGTCATCCGGAAAAAGGAACCCCTCGCAAACTCGATGGAAATCGAGATAGACGAGCTCTGTATCAAGCATCTCGCTCTCATCCGCCCCGAGGCAAAAGACCTGCGTATCACGATGATGGTCGCTAAGATGAGTAACGACCTCGAGAGAATAGGCGACCATGCGGTCAATATCGCTAAAAGCGGGGTCTTCCTTCTCGATAAACCGTTCATGAATTCTTTGAACGAGATACCGAAAATGGCGGCGTTAGTCGGTGGGATGATCAAACACACTATCGACGCCTTTGTCCGTGAGGACGCCGGGCTGGCCGAAAAGGTCCTGAAGGATGACGACGGAATCGACGACTTCCGCGACAGGATGATGAACGAACTGATTGTTAAAATAAAAGAATCCCCTGATAAAACTGATCTCGTCATACATCTTATGAACATCGTCCGTAACCTCGAGCGGGTGGGCGATCTCGCGACAAATATTGCGGAAAACGTGATCTACATCATCAAGGGCAAGGTTATCAAGATTCATACCGGTGACGATACGGATATAAAAAACGCGATATGAACCGCGTATTTCATTCCTATATATCAACTTATTCTTTTTTCTTCCGATATACTGATGACATGGAATAATGTTTACGGGAGAACAAAATGCGGAAAGGAATAGTTCTCGTTCTTTTAATTCTATATGCCGGAAGTACATACGCGCAGGAGTCTCCGAAAAGCAAATACAAGAACGACGCGCAGGCATATGTCCTCTACAGTCAGGCTAACGAGTCTTACCGGAATAACGATTTCCTTACCGCGAAAAATACCTACCTGAAACTCATCCAGACATTTCCGCAGTCGTCCTACGTCCCGTTTTCACTTTATATGCTGAGCTTTATCGAGATCGATTACCTGAAGATTATCGATTACCTGAATTTCATCCGTACCGACTATCCCGACTTCAAGTACTGGGCGAACGCGATGGAGAAGCTCGGGGATATTCTCTATGTAGTCGGAGATTTCAAGACATCGGCTGAGGTCTACGAGTCCGCGAACACCGAAAAAGCTTATTATATGCTCGGCGTGATCTATTCCGCCGACAGCCAGCACGATAAAGCGATACAGGCTATCGAGAAACTACTCTACCAGACCAAAAACTACGAGCTCGCATATAAAGGGCTTCTTGTTCAGGCCAAGTCCTGTATCGAACTGAAAAAGTACACATCTTCTCTCAACGTTCTTCAGGAAGCGATCAAGCTGAAACAATGGGCGTTCGACAACGGTGTCCGCGTCCTGTTCTATGCCGCGAAAAGCTATTTCTATAAAAAGGAATTCTCGAAATCGCTCCATGTATTCTCGATCCTCATCCGGAATATGCCGTTATCCGCCGAGGCCGCTCTCTCGAAGAATTATTTGACTTATCTGGAAAACAATAATATTATTATTGCCGAACCGGTGGATTGGATCGATTACTATTTCGTGAAGCCTGCGGACCTCGCGTACAAGGGTGAGAAAACCGATCTGCATTACGATATGGAAGTGACAGCGGAAGGTACTGTCGGTAAGGCTGAAAGTATAGCCGGAACCGTGGTGAAGTCCGAAGTCCTCGAATATGTGGTGCGTGTCGGCGAATACAAGGACCTGAGCGTGGCGAATGTGGTCGCGACCGAAATAGCGAAAAACCAGAAAGGCATCCCGATCGGCATCTACTACCGCGACGATCTCTATTACGCAGAGATACGCGGTATCGAAAAGCTCGATCAGGCAAAGACTTATGCCAAGCTACTCATCTCCATCGGTTACAAAGACACTAAGGTTGTCGAAGTGGTGAAAGTAACCGAATATGGAGAGCAGGGGAATTAACAGCACGTCACCGGGGGAAAAAGACCTCACGCCGATGGAACGCCAGTACCGTGAGATCAAATCCCGTCACCGCGATAAAATACTTTTTTTCAGGCTCGGCGATTTTTACGAGATGTTCGACGACGATGCAAGAGAGGCGTCGCGAATCCTCAATATCGCCCTGACCGCCCGTCACGATCTTCCTATGTGCGGCTTTCCGTACCACGCCGCCCAGCAATATATCCAGAAGCTCCTTCAAGCCGGAAAGAAAATCGCGATCTGCGAACAACTCGAAGACCCGGCGCTCGCCAAGGGGATTGTCAAACGCGACATCGTGCAGATTGTCACTCCCGGTACTGTGATCGACGACCAGTTCGTTCCGCGGACATCGAACAACTTCCTTATGACTGTCTTCAGCGGCGGCGAGGAGTTCGGTATCTCTCTCGCGGACATCTCGACCGGCGAGTATTATCTTGTCCGCGCCGAAAAACGCGATCGTTACCGTGTCCTTCAGGACGAGATCGCCCGTTTCACGCCGTCGGAAATCCTAATCAATCAAAACATCGGCGAAGACCCAATTACGATGGAGATCATTTCCGCGTCCGGTGCGCTCACCCAGAAAAATCCCGAATGGTATTTCCATGACTTTCAATACGACCGTTCGATAATCGAAACCCTGAAACTTTCCGCCGCAATTGAAAACGTAACTGTGCTCAGAAAATCGGTCACCGGGACGATGAACTACTTCTGCGAGAACCAGTTCGCGAGCGTGAATAATTTCCGTGAGATAGAGCTTCTTTCGCACGACGACACGGTCGAGTTGGACGATTTTTCGCTCAGAAACCTGGAGCTTGTCCGGAATATGCAGGACGGCGGGAAAAAGTTCACCCTTCTCGATGTGCTCGACCGGACGGTTACACCGATGGGCGCGAGGCTCCTGAGGCGATGGATTGTGATGCCGCTCTATAACACGAAAGCGATCTACCGAAGACAGAACTTTGTCGAAGTGTTCTTCGACGATTCGATATTGCGGAAGGATATTTACGAGGCGATGCGGCGGATGTCGGATATCGAACGGCTGACGACAAGGATCGCGCTCAAGAAAGCTCTGCCGCGTGAGATGATCGCGCTCAGGAACTCGCTTGCGGCATGCGCGGAACTCAAATCGCGGATATTGCCCTTGCAGGGACTTGCCGCTCTCGTCGGCGGCATTCCCGTGACGAAGAACATCGAGAACCTGATCGCCTCCGCGGTAAAGGAAGAACCGTCGAACTCGTTCGGCGGGGACGTGATTCGCGAGGGATACTCGGGCGACCTCGACGCAGTCAGGAATCTACTGATCGACGGCAAGGACTGGGTGATCAAACTCCAGCACCGTGAACGCGAAAGAACCGGGATTTCGACTCTCAAGATCAAGTATAACAATATTTTCGGGTATTTCATCGAGATCAGTAAGGCCAACCTCGACAGCGTCCCGCCGGACTACATCCGCAAGCAGAGCCTTGTCAACGCCGAGCGGTTCACCCTGCCGGAACTTTCCGAATACGAGATGCAGATCACGACAGCGGAAGAAAAAGTCATTAAGATTGAAGAGAGTCTATTTAAAGACTTGCAGGAAGTCATCGGCAAGGAAATCCCGTTACTGCAAAAGCTCGCTTCGACTGTCGCGGAGATAGACTGCTATCATAGTCTCGCCGTGACGGCATCGGAGTTCAGGTATGTCAAACCGATCGTGGACGACAGCGGGATGTTTTCTATTGTCGACGGCCGCCATCCGGTGGTCGAGAAGTATATGGGATCGAACCTTTTCGTGCCGAACGACATTACTATGGACGACGACGAGAACCGGATACTGATCGTCACGGGGCCGAATATGGCGGGCAAATCGACCTATCTCCGGCAGAACGCGCTTATCGCGGTGATGGCGCAGATCGGGAGTTTTATTCCGGCGAAAAGCGCGCAGATCGGGATGGTCGACAAGATTTTTACCCGGATCGGTGCGTCCGACCAGCTTTCAGCCGGAAGATCGACCTTCCTTGTCGAAATGGAAGAGGCGGCGAACATCCTGAACAACATGACCTCGCGCAGTCTCATCATAATGGACGAACTGGGACGCGGCACATCCACATACGACGGCTTGTCTATCGCGTGGGCGGTAATCGAGTACCTGCATGAAAATCCCGGCTTATCTGGCAAGACGCTCTTCGCGACCCATTACCACGAGTTGACCCAGCTTGGCGGGAAACGGGGTATCGTCAATTTCAATATCGCGGTAAGGGAGTTCAACGACGAACTGATATTTCTTCGGAAGGTGATCAAGGGGCCTGCCGACCAGAGCTATGGAATCTATGTAGCGAAGCTCGCGGGGATGCGGGAAGAGATCGTCGCTCGCGCGAAAACTATCCTTAAGACGCTGGAAAAAGAGGGGACGATAGCGAAAAACGTGATCGAGCACGAACATGACAAGACGGGTGCGAAAAAGAAAGGGAAACCCGATCTCGAGTTATTCGCGGAAGACCGTTACGGAAATATCATCGGCAAGATCAAGAACATCGATATAGACAGAATCACTCCTATCGAAGCGATCACATTCCTTTCCGAAATCAAAAAAGACATCGAAAAAGATTAGAACTGGAAACCGATCCCGCCCTGGATAAACGTCGTATCGAAGAAGATCGGGTATTTATTGCCGCGTTCATCTAAGAGGATGAAATTATTCATCTTCGCGTATTTCCAGTCTACATAGAGACGGAGTTGGTTCGGGACAACATCGATCTCGAGTTTGGCTGTCAGCCCGATATCGAGGGTGAAGTAATAGGGGAGCATCACACCGAGATTGAAAAACGCGCCCGCCTCGATCATGAACACATTCCCGATAGCCAGTCCGATCGATGCCGGAATCGTCGTCGAAACATGCGTGATCCCCACGCCAGTATTTAACATGTCGACAAATACCGGCGTGAAATTGGTCACATTCGCGGCAGTGATTAACGGATCGCTGAACGATACGATCGTGCCCGAGAACGTCACGCCGCCGTTGATATAGAATATCTGCGAATATTTTTCCTCACGGTTCAGGTACATCACGCCGGTCTCGACCTGAATATATAGCACATCGGGAGTAGGATTGAAGTTTGGGGAGAAACGGATATCCACGAAGGAGTGGTCGAGCTCAATTCCCACAAAAAAGCCGTGCAGGTGATTCATTTTATCCATAAGCAGTTGATCCATCGGGTGAAGCTTCTTCGCCGCGTCGGTGTCGTCGAGAAGCGAAGAATAGTTGCCGAATCCCAAGTTGCAGTAACCGGCTTTTAATACCAGTCCCTTCGGGTTCTGGAGGAACTGGAAGATCATCTCGCGTACATCTTTTGTCGGCTTATCGTAGTCGAAGAAATAATCTTTATCGCCGCCGGAATTGTTCTGCGTGTTGTTTTCTTCCGGGGTAATCACTTCTTCCTTTTTCTTGGTGTCGGTATTAAACTTGTCCTTCTTGCTATCTTGTTTCTTTGCCTCTTCTTCTTTCTTTTTTTTCTTCTGGTACTCTTCTTTCTGCTTCTTGTATTTATCCATATCGACGCTTTCTTCCTCATCGGCATCTTTCAGGAAGTTCGCCGGGTATGACAACGAAGGGACGATTGCGAGCATGAAGAATAGGCTTAAGATAAATTGTATGATGTTTTTCATTTTATGGCTCCCTGTAGACTGGTTCGAGTTTGTAGTTCAGGTTATTATCCATCCCGATCTCGAAACTGACGAAGTAGGTCAATGTATCCGCCGAGAAGGGGAGTTTTTCCATCGTGACATCGACATTATATCCCACACCGACTTCGAGCCTTGTGGATAACGGAAGATTTATCCCGAACGCGCCGTAATAACCGTATTGCCGCACGTCGTTGCGGAAATAAGTTACCGCATACCCGTTCAGGTAAATAGCATACGTCCCGGCGGGAGAATCCCCCAACGGAAGTATAAGGTCGAGTCCCAGTTTCAGGTAGTCCAGCGGCTCGAACGGTTTGATCGCGAGATTATACTTGTAGCTAAGTGAAAGCCAATTGAAAATATGCACCTTTCCCATTAAGTCGAGGGTCATCTTCTCAATTGACTGGAGATAAGAGAAGATGCTGTTAAAGTCCCACATACCGAAGAAGCGGAAAATGAACCCGGCCCCGATCATATCGAGAAGCTGTTCGGCGTCGATATTGAGCAGCGTCCTGATCTGAAGGAAATTGAGGATATTCTGGTAGAAGAAGAGTTTCGTCCGCGTCTCGTAGAGCAGATCGTTGTAGGAAAAGTCCTCGGTGCCGAAAGCGTAACGCGGGATACCGGAAACGCTTGAAAACGCTTTATCGTTGGATACGAACGACTGCCATCCTTCAACGTAGGGATAGTGCAGGAAGTTGAAACCGGCGAAAATGTAATAGACTTCCATGATCTTGAAGGTCAATCCGGCGTAAGAACGGCCGAGGATCGACTGGCCTGACTTTCCGGAATCGATGAAGTCCATGAGTAGATAGTCCATCGAGAAAAGGACGTTGATACGGATCAGGCCGGAGAACGGCACGGCTCCGGCGGATTGAATCTCGTTCGCGCTGATCGCGAGATTGAGCATATCGAGATTGAGTCTATTAAAGATCATACTTCCATCGTTGTTGATCGCGAGATTGGCTAAGTCAAGAACCGTAGCCGGGACTTCCCATACGCCGTAGGTGAAAATAGGGCCCCAGAACATCCCCTGAAAGGTAAAATGGGATATTTTCGTCGGGTAGGTCGAACCGTTATCCATTTTCACATAGTATTGCTTGTCGTTCCAGAAGTAGTTTATCCGCGCGGCGAGGATATCGGTACGGATCGTTTCTTCGAATAATTCGAGTGAAGACCGCGCATCCTGTATCCATTCGGATAGCTCGGTGAATGTGATCGGTTCTGCCGCGGATTGGCCGGGATAGGAATAGACACCCGCGGGAAGTACGGCTAAAAGGATCAAAAGGAAAATTCGGTAACGAATCATCTTCGCCCCCTCAATACATTTCATAAGATTTTAACTGTAAACAGGAACTGTGTCAAGTTAAAGTAAACACATATAAAAATAGTTTGATTTTAATTTATCACAAGTATTCCCATTTTTCAAAACTTAATCTATAATAATTGCGATATCGAGGAGTTATTTTTTCGGAAAACTCAGGAGGTAACATGATACCCGCCGAAGAAGCGCTCAATTTGCTCTTGGAAGGGAATAAGCAGTATTCCAGCGAGCATTCCATCTATTACGAGGAACTCGATAGAGTCCGGCGCCAGACTTATCTTGCACAGGAGCCTATCGCGATCATCATCGGGTGCTCCGACGCCCGAGTGCCTGTCGAGATAATCTTCAACTGTAAACCCGGCGATCTATTCGTCGTAAGAATTGCGGGAAATGTCCTTAACGCCGACATAGTCGGAAGCGTAGAATACGCGATCAAGTACCTCGGCGTCAACCTTGTGTTCGTGCTCGGCCATTCCAACTGCGGGGTATTCAATGCCGCTCTGAGCGGAGACAAGCTGTCATTCGAGCTGAAAGGCCTGATCAACAAGGTCCGTTCCGCCGTGTACCACGCGAAAAGATACGGCGGTGAGGATGTCGAGGATATCAAGGAAAAAGCGATTAAGGCGAATGTAACTGATATCTCGGAAGATATCGAGGAAATATGCCACCGGTTTATCGCTGATGACGCGGGACGGAAAATCGGCGTCGCGGGAGGGTATTACCATCTCGAAAACGGAAAAGTCGAGATCATCAAGCAGATTTCAATGAAATGAGTTTTCACTTGACAAAAAAGATTGAAATCTTTAAACTGACTAAAATGGTTATTGAATGAAAATAAAATCCTTAGGAGGGTATTATGAGTTATCCTGTTAATCTTTCAGGTGCATGTCCGCCCAAAGTTTCCCGCCTTCTTATGCTTGCGAGAGTCTTTTTCGGAATGATCTATGTCGGTATCCCGCATGGGTTCTGCTTGATGTTCCGCGGTATCGCCACCGCGTTCCTCAGCTTCCTTGCATTCTGGGCTATTCTCTTTACCGGAAAGTATCCTAAGAAGTTCTTCGACTTCAATGTCGGAACCACCCGCTGGGGTATCGGTGTCATGAGCTATATGCTTTTTCTTACCGACGTTTATCCCCCCTTCACCGGAAAAGAATCCGGTTTCCCTATCACCTATACCGTGGATTATCCTGAATCCCTGTCCCGCCTCATGCTGATCGTCCGCACTTTGTTCGGAATCATCTATGTCGGCATCCCTCATGGATTCATACTCTACTTCCGCATGATCGCTATGGCAGTCATCAGCTTTATTTCTTTCTGGGCTATTCTCTTCACCGGGAAGTTCCCTGAAAAAATGTGGGGCTTCATCCTGAATACCTTGAAATGGGTTTCCAGAGTCGGAGCTTATATGGGAAATATGACCGATGTGTATCCGCCTTTCACCGGCAAAGAATAGTATTACTCTGATAATGAATAAGGCCTCGCTCGATGCGGGGCCTTTTTTATTAGAGTTCCTGTTTCCTAAATATCCTGAGATTTATAAAGAATGCTCCGGCAAGCAGAAGCAGAACAAGCAGGTATTTCCACCAGACGAATGAGTGCAGGACAATAGCATCCGCGCCCGAAAAAAACGGGTCGAGCCAGTCCATGGCATATAGGATGGATAACGAGATCGAAAAAATCGGAACGCTGATCGCGGCAAAAAATACGCAGAGTGTCTTGTTTCTGACAAGCTGTGAAAGGGTCGCGAAGATGAAGTAGAAAATGAGATTACAAAGAAGCTGCTGAACAAGAAGCTGGAGCGCGGTCAGGATATCGAGCTGAAATCCCATGATCATATGAAGTATCACCGAACCGCCCCAGAAAATAAGGGTTGCGGTCAGGAAATAGAACAGGCTGGACATCACCTTTCCGAGAAAATAATCATTCCGGCTGATGAAGTTCAGGTAATAGTAAATCGTTCCGTCCTCACGGTTTGCGTTGAATTCCTGCGCTCCCGTGATCACGAGGTAGGGGTACATGAACATCCAGATATCCTTCGTGCCCTGTACCCAAAAATAATGCGTCGCATCGCCCGTGATAATCCCGATCAGATCATTACGGAGCGAAATCCCCATCAAGCCCATCGACTCGAAAAGATTCATTTGGCTTTTAAGCTGGTCTGTGAGCATAGCGATAAAGAAATCTTTAAAGATAATGCTGATAGAATGAAAGACGAGCATGACGATAGTGAGAATAATGAACGCATTCCGTTTTTTTTCCAATTCGATCCGAAACATTCAATCCTCTTTACGATTATTATATCCGGGGGACGGATTTGCACCGTCCCCGGATGTATCACAAATTAGAAGACTACTTTTGCGGTCGCTTCGAGAGCGAGCCGGTTGCCCGACATCGTAAATTCACAATCGTCTTCGCCGAGAAACCCGTAAATATTAAATCCAAGGGTGAAATTCATCACAGGCGTGTAGGATAATCCCGCTACTACGGTAAAGGAATAATCGTTGAAATTCCCGAGCGCGTTCACTGAAAAGCTCATATCGTTAATCGGAAACTTGCCGATGGAAATGAACAACGCCCCGTAATAAGCGCTATGGTAATTCGGCTGATAGAGGTTATTGATAAAGAGAGCCTGCTTCTTCGCGGGGTCTTTGAAAACATTTTCATAATAGCCGGAATCGTTATAGTAGAACTCGCCGACAAGCATGATTCTGTCCTGCACATCCCAGTCGAATGTTTTGGTGAAGCCGAGAGAAATACGCGGCACCCAGCGGTCTTCGATTGAGGCTACCGTATAATTCGTATACGGGCCCATCACTACCATGTCGCCCAGGACATGATGATTGTCGCCGTAGGAAATGCTCATTTCCCCCCGGAGATCGATACCGAAAAGGCTTGTCGTGAAGTCCACGCCATATACCGGATAGAAGCCCTTTTTCGCCCATGCGCTCAGGCCGAACTCTGTGATACCGACAAGAAACTGCACCTTACCGGCTATGGCAAAATCGGTGAATTTCTCCACGTCCCTCGCGTCGATAAAGGCATAAAAGTTGAAGATCGATTCGATAGGAATATGTATCCTGAACCCGAAGGAGCCTTCGCGCATCTTGCTCATGTCGCTGAAAGACTTCAGCTCGGAATTGAGCAGGTCGGTGGGATTCCAGAAATAGCCCTGTCCCCATTGAAGGACCTGTTTTCCGAGACGGAAGTACACGCTCTTATCGATATTCATATCCATGAAGACTTCTTTCAGGAGGATCTCGGTATTGTCGCCCGTCGCGTCGAGTAGTGCCGCGTTTGAACCGAGAAGGTTGGTCAGCAGGATGTACTGCGCGCCGTATATCGCATAGGGATCGGCGACGGTATTGTAATTGATCGCGAGATTGACGAACGCCTTAAAGCCCATGCGGAGACGGATATCGAGAATAAAATTCCCTTCCAGCTTCGCGGTGAAAAGATTCTTATCGCCGTCGGTTAGGCCTTCGAGCCATTGTTTCGTCATATAGAACGATGTCCGGCTCAGGATATTACCGCTGAAGTTCACGGAATCCTGGTCGAGAATAGCGGCTACATTATCCTTAATCACCGTGTTCGTATCGACCATCATCTCGGAGTCTTTGAACATGTCGTCCTCGTTCATACCGAGATCGTCGGCGAATATGTTTCCGCCGAAAAACGCACCGGAAAGAAGGAGCAGACCAGTGAAAACAATTCTTTTCATATTCGCTCCTACTTGCTTAACGATTCGAGGTAGCCCTGGGTGAATACCTTCCCGTCGATCTTGTCGAGCGAGATACCCGAGATTTCAACCAGCGACTTATTGCCCTTTTCGAACTCGTCGTCGATACGCATCTTGATACAGAAGTATTTCCCGCTGATAGTTGTGTACTTCAGGTAATAAATGGTTTCCATGAGAGTACCGGAGAGCGAGAACGCCTGTTCCTTCAAAGGAAGGGAGTTGTCCTGACGTACCCAGTATATTTTCTTCGGGTAGGAAACATCGCTGACCTGCGCGATCAGTTCGATCTTATAGACAAGGATATCGCCGAGTTTTTCCTCGGTGATCATCTCCGCGCCGGTCTTTTTATCGAGCACGGCCTTATAGTCGACGGCGAGCTTTCTTTCTTCCACATCGCCGCTTTTTAGGTCGCTTCCGCCGATCGATTCATCGCGGCCGATATGCTGGAAGGTACGCGTGTTCTGCTTGTACATCCACATGTTGTCGCCGATCTTGAGGTAACCGTTGCCCTTTTCCGACGCCGGCCCGAGCATCACGACAAGAAAGGAATCTTTGCTGTCGGAACGGTAATAGAGAGCGTCGTACTTCTTCACACCCTGGTTGAGCTTTTCCTCGGTGATCGCGACTTTCGCGGTCAGGTCGGATTTAAGTTCCATCATTGTGTCGAGGGTGGTCAGGATCGATTTTATCTTTGGCAGTTCCTTTGCGCTTACTGTGCCGCCGAGAATCCCTACTATCATTATCGAAAGGAAAACTAAAAGTCTTTTCATCTAAATCTCCTCTATTTTACTTAGCGTTAGACTTGTTCATAATACCGCGGAGCGCGTCGGTCGGCGGCATCAGCGAAGCGTTCAAACTGGGGAAGAACGCCGTCGCGTAGGTGATCAGGAAGAGTATCCCGAGGTAAACCATCACGTTCAATGAAGCGACAAAGTACAGCTTTTTGTCTACCAGCAGGATCGAGAAATCGCCGGGGTCTTTGATGGGTATCGATCCGATAATCAGCACGACGATGAACGCGAGGATAATACCCGCGACCGTCGCGAAAACGGATAGGATAGCGATTTCCCAGTTGATCATACGTCTGACATCGTTCTGCCGCATCCCGATCGCGCGGACCGTTCCGATCTCACGGGTGCGTTCGCGGATGATCATCCGGAGCGTATTGCCGACACCGACGAGAATGATCACGAAGAGGATCATGACTGCGATGAACCCGACACTGTTCAGGACATTCGCGATCTCGATAAACATCTGCGCGTTTTCGTACATCGAACTGACATTCAGCTTGATCCCCTTGAACTTCATCTTGTTGTACTTTTCCAGCTTCTTCATCATTTCATCGGAAGTAGCCGTGCGGGGAAGCATGTCCCATTCCTTCGCGAAGGAATGGTAGATCGCGGAATTGGTCGCGGGATAGTACGCCTGAGTGACAGCCGAAATCTCCATCGGTAGGAAATTGCAGTACTCCGGATAGAACATGAGGTTTGGGAGTACGACCACAGGCTTCTCGGACATATCGGGGGAGTCGAATACCGCCACGATCTTATAGGACGACTTGACGGATTCGCCGCCGAATTTCGTCCTATATTCGAAGTGAACGGTTCCGCCCGTTCTCAGGCCGAGCTTGTCTGCGAGAAGCTTGTTCAGCGCCGCGCCGTTCGTGTTGCTGAGCAGGTACAGGTCGCCGGATAAAGTGGTAGCGTTGGAGACAAACACCGCGAGGGTGTCGCGGTTGGTCATCACGCCGAGCTTAGTCGCTTCGACAGACTTGCCCGACGCGGAAGCCTTGCCGTACATCCCGGCGATCCCGGGTGTCAATGCGGCGAAAACCTTATCCGCCCACGGTACGACCGCCATCGGATCGTTGATCCCCTTGAGCGCGACCACGATCGAGCCGGACTCGTTCGACTTCATTTCAATCAGGCCCTTCAGGTCCTGCATTTCCACGAATACGCCCATATCCTGGAAGGTGCTGGCGGACTTCATCACGCCGACAACCGTCAACTGGGCGGATTGAACTTTTCCGTAGATAGTAGTCGCTTTGACTTTTATCACGTCGTACAGTTTTAAATTCAACTGCTTCATCATCCCTTCGTAGGCAAGGATGCCGTAGGAATAGGTTTTGTTGGAAAAGTCTTCAGCATTTCCTTCGATCAGATTGAGCCAATCCGGAGTAGCATGTTTTGCTTCGAGGCCGATCATGATGCCGAGCGAAGAGGACTTATTGCCGACAAAACGGCTGAATACTTCCACGCCCTCACGGTAGAAATCGATATTCGGCAGGGCGGCGGATACCATTGCCGTCAGGCGGTCGATATCGCGGATGATCTCTTTCTTATCGTTGCCTGTCGCGCTGGATCGTTCGATAACCGAAACATTGATATGCCCCATCCAGTTCACGATGATCTTATTGATCACGATGTCCTTGAGGCCTTCCGTGAAGGAGTTCGCGACAACGAGGATCATCACGCCGAACGCGATGACTATTCCCAGAAGTATCGAGCGTATTTTATGCCGGAGCAGATTCCTGAACGAAAGCGTGAGAAGCGCTTTTACACTGAGTTTAGTGTCTTGTTGAGGTTTTATATTATCATTCATATCGTTCTCCTTAGTTTCTCGAAATAGCGTCAAGCGGAGTAATCTTTCTGGCTACTATGATAGGATAGATCACGGAGAGCAGAGTCACCAGTAAGAGCTGTAAGATACAGAAGAACACTGTACCGGGGTCGAGGAACGGCTGTAGGTAGTCACCGCCGAAAAGGAGAACCTGCATATTGCCGTCCGCCTTGATATGCGCGATTCGGACAAGGCGCTGTATCAATGTCCCGAGGAGCATTCCGACCGAACCGAACAGGAAGGACAGGATAAATGTTTCGACAAGGAACATCCTTGCGATAAAACCCTTGTTCGCACCGACCGCCCGCATCATGCCGATCTCGGAGATACGTTCCATCGCCGCCATACTGAGGGTGTTCATAATAATGATGATCGCGACGAAAAAGAGGATCATGACGAAGCTGTTGATCGCAAGACGGAAGATATTCGCGAACTGGCCGATTTGGCCCGCGGCTTTGTCCCATGACGTAGCGCGTGCGTCCATTCCCGCATCTTTGAACAGTTTATTGAGAGTATCGAGATAGTCATTGGGGGCGTCGGGTTTCAGCTTGATATAGATCAGGTTGTACGACCCCGAGTCTATTACGGAAACGTCCTCTTCCGTCTTTTGGGTCTGTTTCTTCAGCTCGCTCAGGGAGTAGTCTTTTGAAGACACCTGCGCGTCCTCGAACATCGAGTCTTCGCTGAACATGGAGTTGATATCGTCCTCTTCGGCGGAGAGGATGCTTTTTTCCTCTTCCTTGAGTACGATCTTAGCGTCGGCCGATGTGAAATACCCGAAGCATTCGCGGTAAGTCGCGATATCCATGAAGTTGACCACATCCCAGACCTGGTTGAGCGTCTCGAATTTGAATATTGAAACGATGTCCGCCCTGATATCGAGCGAGCCCATCTCCGCGCTCATACCCTGAATGATCAGGTTTGATTTAACAATCAGTTTTCCGACATTAGACAATGCGGCTGGACTGAGGTTCGATTCGATCAAGGGATAATTCACGGGAACAATCCAGAAACCGCCGTCGTCATAGAATCTCTTCTGGGATTCCGTGTTAATCAGGATACCCTTTTGCCCGTTTGTGGGAAAGGCGCCTTCAATCACCGAGATATTCGAATGGAACATCTTCTGGTATGCGTCGAAGTCCACGCCGATCATGAGCGATACAAGCGGACGGTCGCCGTCCGGATTGAATATCATCGACATCCCGTATCCGGCGGGAAGGTATTGATCGATTTCCGGCCTGTCGTCCAATAGAGCTTTGATATCCTTATACCCGGCCATCACCTTCATCGGTTTTGGGATACCGGTCAGGATATTATCGTCAAGCTGGTTAGTCGAAAAGACGATGATATGCCCGAGGAAACGCTGGACAAGGTTTTCCTCGAGGCCTTTGTTCATCCCGTTGACAATAGCGTTGCCGAGCGTCATAAAAAGAGCGCCCATGAAGAGAATAAGGCCGATCACGATACTTTTCCCACGGTGACGCAGAAGGTTCCGTTGGGAAATCTTGAATATTATACTCATAAGTTTCTCCTACGCTACTACGAGGCCGTCTTTGAGCTTCACGACATCCTTTGCATATTTCAGCACGTCGGGATCATGGGTGGAGAATATAAATGTTGTATTCTCAATTTTATTCAGCTCGCTCATCAGTTCCAGGATCATTTCCCCGGTGACGGAGTCGAGGTTCGCGGTAGGTTCGTCCGCGAGGACGATTTCAGGCCCGGTGACTAACGCGCGGGCGATGGCGACACGCTGGCGCTGTCCGCCGGAAAGCTCCGCGGGACGGTGAGCCATGTACTCTTTAATGCCCACTTCGGAGATCAGTTTCTCCGCGCGGTCGCGGCGTTCCTTCTTCGACATTTTACCCATCAGGAGAAGCGGGAACTCCACATTTTCCAGCACGTTCAGCACGGGGATCAGGTTGAATGTTTGGAAGATGAACCCGATCTTATAGAGTCTCAGATCGGTTAACTGCGTATCGGAAAACGAAGTGATGTCGTTATTGTCGATCGAAACCCCGCCTTCGGTGGCGTGATCGATACATCCGATAATATTGAGCGCGGTGGTTTTACCGCTTCCCGACGGCCCGATAATCGACATCAGCGCGCCTTTCTCGACATCGAGATTGATGCCGCGAAGCGCATGCACTACGGTCTTACCCAACGGGTAATTCTTTTTCACATTACGAAGACTGATTAAACTCATTTGCCTCTCCTTGCGAAATCATGCTTTTTTCTATCAGGTTAATAAAGATTTCTCTCAGACGTAAGGGGTATTGTTTGGACGAACTCAACCCTTTCCACAGTTTGTTTTCCACAAATAGATGATATAGCCCGTTTTCTTCACGCACAAACACGACACCGGGGAGATTGTACACAGATGGATTCATCGCCGGTTTCTCGATCACAGCCTCGGAGTACCTGTCTTTCAGTTCGTCGATAGTCCCGGAGTAAATGGACTGCCCATTGTTCAGGATCACGATCCTGTCAGCGGCCTCTTCTATCTCCTCGAGGATATGTGACGAATATATGATCGCTTTATTGCCGTCGAGAACAAATTCTTTCATCAGGGTGATCATCCTGCTGCGGATAAACGGGTCGAGGCCCGTCATCGGCTCGTCAAGCACAAGAAGCTTCGCGGAACTCGAAAGAGCGAGAAGAAGATAAAGACTGCTCCGCATCCCCATGGAGATTTCCTTGATCGGCGAATTCAGTTTTTTATCCAGCCCGAGGTGCTTGAGCATCGCCCCGAGCTTCGCATGGTCTATCTTATGCTTTGAATATAGTAGACTCGAATTACTGAAAAATGTACTCACTTTTTGTCCGCCGGGCAAGCCTTTTTCTTCGGGAACGTAAAAAATATTATCCATGCCTTTGTTATTCGGGGTAACAGGGGTGACATCGCCGAAAAGCGAGCACGACCCGTCGAAATAGTAGTACCCGGATATGATTTTTAACGTAGTAGTTTTCCCGGCTCCGTTGGGTCCGGCGATCGCGGTAATCCCGCCGTTCATGACATCGAGATCGATCGACGAAAGGACTTTGTTCTGCTTAAATGACTTATGTATCGAACGAAGCTCAACAGCATTCATTATAATTCTCCGCTTTTATCATATACATCACCGATTATCCTGTCAACAATCAATTCAAGTTCATCCTTGGTCAGATTCCGCACTTTCGCCTCGATGATCGATTTTTTTATCCCCTCGGCGATGCTTTGAAGGTTCTTTTCTTCGACAGGCCGGATATAGAATCCCATGCC
>MIBE01000062.1:60655-61721 GCA_001829415.1 Spirochaetes bacterium GWF1_51_8 | reverse complement strand
GCGGCATTGCGGAACAGCTTGTATTCCTTCAGCCGTTCGAGCAGGTCCATCCCTTCCATCACCTCTTCCTCTTCAATCTTCAGATTGGGGAGAAGTTTCCGGGTCTTCATATACACCAGCGTAGCCGCGACGACAAAAAACTCGCTCGCGAGATCGATATTGAATAACTGCATCGTTTTAAGATAATGCAGGTACTGGTCGGTCACCGTGGAGAGCGATATCTCGGTAATATCGAGCTTGGCCGCGCCGATCAATTCGTTCAGCAGGTCGAGCGGGCCTTCGAAGTTTTTCAGTTTAAGCTGGTAACCGCTTTTTAAAATTCCTAACATTCCCTATTCCCGGTAACGATCTTTGTATCCCATCCCGATAGCATCGCGGACGAGGATCATTGTTTCCTTCGCGGCTTTTCCGGCTCTTTTCGCCCCGTCGCTCAGGATATCGTATACCATATCTTTTTTATTCATCAGTTCTGCGCGCTTCCGGTAAAAATCCGCGAAGTACGTCTTCAGGACTTCGATCAGCTTCTTCTTGCAGTCGACACACCCCATCGCGGCGCTCTCGCAGTCTCTCCTGATTTCACCGATATAATCGGAAGCGGCGTCAAACGCGAGGTAGTACGGGAAGAGATTGCATTCGTCGGGATGCCCGGGATCGTTACGGCGCGCGCGTTTGACATCTGTAATCATCGACATCACTTTTTTCTGCATCGCCGCCTCGTCGTCACGGAGGAAGATGGCGTTATCGTAAGACTTGCTCATCTTGCGTCCGTCGAGGCCGCTCAGTTTTGTCACTTTACCTAGAATAGGTTCCGGTTCCTTCAACACCTCGGTATTGTAGATAAAATGGAATCTCCGGATGATCTCGCGGCTGATTTCGAGATGGGGAAGCTGGTCTTTTCCCACCGGGACGCGTTCGGCCTGGTAGAGCGCGATATCCGCGGTTTGAAGCACAGGATACCCGAGAAAGCCAAGATTATCGATATCCTTACCCTTCATCTCTTCCTGCTGTTCCTTGAACGTCGGGTTGCGTTCACACCAACTGACCGGCGTAATCATAGACAATAATG
>MIBE01000062.1:54008-60628 GCA_001829415.1 Spirochaetes bacterium GWF1_51_8 | reverse complement strand
CGGACTGGAGGAAGATCACGGATTTCTTGGGATCGAGTCCCGCCGCAACCCAATCGACGACCATATTGAAGATATAGTCCTGCCCTAACGTTTTATATTCAGTCTGCGCCGACATCAGTCCGTGCAGGTCGGCGACCATGTAGTAAGTCTCGTAGTCGGATTGTAACGCGACCCAGTTCTTTAGCGCCCCGACATAGTTCCCCAGATGGAGATAACCCGTAGGCCTCATTCCGCTCAGGATTCTCATAAAATCTCCTCTACCTGTTTAATCAGTTTATTCTTTTCGCTGTCGTAAAAATACTTCAGTTGGAACAAGTACTCGTCCTTATAGATGACGTTATAGAATAAGTTGTTCTCGATCAGCAGTTTGCTCTGCGTTTCCCATTGTACGTCGACTGTCGTCTCGATACTTGTCAACGGCGCTTTGCGTTTCCACTCGAGGAAGGCGTTTACGAATTCCGCTGTGGATTTCGTAGGCGTGATTTCCACATCGAAAATGAAAGCGTCGAAATACCTGATCTTCTTATCGAGGTCTTTTAAAAAATCGCCGTATTTCACTTCCGAATCCTTTCCGAAAACGTACTTGATCTCGAAAAGGTACTGCGTCTGGTGAAAAATATCCAGAAAAACCTGGTTCTCCGCGATCTTGATAGAATTATTTCCCCAGTGCATATCCAAGGTTATCTCGCGAAATTTTTTAAACATATCTCTTCGCCAGTTCGCGAAAACGGAATTATAACTTTGTGTTGTAAAATTCGCCTTGGTGTCAAAGTGGCGGTTCAAAAAATTGAATTCGCCCAGGATAGTCTCGGCTACGAAAAAAAACTTTTGCAATTCCATATCAGCCGCACTCCCGAATTGTATCGCGAAATATGGGGCTTCTAAAAACTATTATCATCTATAACATTAATAATGATATATCTTTAAAAACACACCCACCGGTCACTTCCCACCCGACGAGAATCGGCGGATATTTGAAGTGACCATATTATATACAATAAAAGAGAATAAGTAAACCTTTGATGTCGAAAACAAGGGTCCGGAATAGATTAGAATTTCTTATCCCAAATTCTCATCTTCTTGTAGACCTTCCCGCCGACCTTTTCAATAGGCGAAATGATCGCGGTATTGTCTTCCAATTCCCACGACAGTTCGGTATCGGTGAGGCCCAGTTTCTTTCCGGCTTCGAACGGGAAGACGTACAGGATGGAATCGATACCCATTCCCCGGAATTCCGGCATCACCCCGGCGAGGAACAAGCGTCCGCGTCTAAATTTCGGCTTGGGCTTCAGGAAGATTTTCCACATCAGATTGAGAAGCTGCATGATATCCTGCATCCAGAACGGGAACTTTCGCGCCCAACGGGTGCATTCCATCCAGTCGTACAACGCGACGGCCATACCCGCGGGTTCCTTGTTCGGACCCTCGATAATGATGACAAAACCCTTCTCCGCTACAAGCGACATATTCTCACCCAGTTCGTTGAACTGTCTCTCTGACATAGGCGCGAAACCCCAGTTTTCCTTCCACGCGGCCTGATAGATGTCCATTACGATCTTCAAATCACGCATCAGGTTCTTTTTGTCCAATTCGCGGATGGTGAAACCTTTCTTCTGGATTCTCTCACGGATCAGGGCGGCGATATTCGCGACTTTTTCCGGGATCGGCTGGGTCAGGTCGAGATGGAACGCGACAAGGTCTTTCGCCTTGGTCATCCCGTAGTTCTCGCAGAGTTTCATATAGTAAAGCGGATTGTGCGGCATGATAAAAAAGCGCTGTGTGTCGAGCCCCTCATACATCATCCCGATCACATCCTGAGTATCGTGGCTCATCGGCCCGCGCATATTGTTATACCCTTTGGACTTTACCCACTCCTTCGCGGCGTCGAACAAGGCGTTCGCGACTTCCTGGTCGTCGATACACTCGAAGAAGCCCCAGAACCCGGTTTTATCGTCGGGATGAAAACTGTTGTGCTTGGGATTGTCAATAGCGGCAATCGTCCCGACTACTTCGCCGTCACGGTATGCCATAAAGAAATCCGCATCGCCGTAGTCGTAGAACGGGTGCTTCTTTTTATTGAGCTTCTTCTTTAAGTCCATCAGCAGTTCGGGCGCCCATATAGGATCGTTTTTGTAGATCACCCACGGGAATTTCAAGAACTTTTTCATTTCCTTCGTCCCGGTAACATTTTTGACTTCGACAGCCATATATTCCTCCAATTGTTAATAGACTTTTTTCTAGTGAACCGCTAAAACTTCATATCCCAGATACGGAGTTTCTTGTATACTTTCCCGCCGATCTTCTCTATCGGGGAGATGATCGCGAAATTGTCCTCGAGTTCCCACGACAGTTCGGCGTCGGTCAGCCCGAGTTTGGTTCCCGCTTCATAAGGGAATACATACAGTAACGAATCGATCCCCAGTCCGCGAAACTCCGGCATCACACCCGCCATTAACAGACGGCCGCGAGTGAACTTCGGCTTGGGCTTAAAATAGAGCTTCCACACCATGTTGACCAACTGCATCGTGCCCTGCATCCAGTATGGGAACTTCCGCGCCCAACGGGTGCATTCCATCCAGTCGTACAGCGCCACCGCCATACCGACCGGCTCTTTATTCGGCCCCTCGATGATCACGATCAATTCTTCCACCGCGATCAGATTTAGGTTCTCCGCCAGTTCGTTAAAATGCCGTTCCGACATCGGGGCGAAACCCCAGTTGTCCTTCCATGCGGTCTGGTATATCTTCATGATGATTTCCAGATCGCGACGGAGATACTTTTTATCCAGCTTGCGGATCGTAAATCCGTTCTTTATAATCTTGTTCCTGATAGCGTCGGCGATACGGGCGATTTTCTCCGGAACCGGCACCGTCAGGTCGAGATGGAACGCGATCAGGTCTTTCGCCTTGGCCATCCCGTAGTTCTCGCAGAGCTTCACATAGTAGAGCGGGTTATGCGGCATGAGGAAAAAGCGTTGGGTCTCGATCCCTTCGATCTGCATCCCGACCTCGTCCTGATTGTCGCAGCTCATCGGCCCGCGCATATTGCGATGCCCTCTGGCTTTGATCCATTCCTTCGCGGTGTCGAACAGCGCGTTCGCGGCATTCTGGTCGTCGATACACTCGAAGAAACCCCAGAACCCGGTTTTATCGTCCGGGTGAAAACTGTTATGTTTGGGGTTGTCGATAGCCGCTATCCTGCCCGCGATCCCGCCGTCCTTGAACGCGAGGTAAAAGTCCGCGTCACCGTACTCGAAGAAGGGGTGCTTCTTCTTATTTACCCTGAACTTTAAGTCCATGATCAAATCCGGCGCCCACACCGGATCGTCACGGTATATAGTCCATGGAAACTTCATGAACTTTTTCATTTCGCGAGTGCCGGTGACCTTTCTGATCTCGGTTCCCATTCTACTCCCCGGACATATTGAGACTTATAATAAGTGCTTCTTCCACTGGAGAAAGGTCTTTGTTTCTGCGCTTCATCATTTTCCGGATATCTTCTACCAGTTTCTCTTCTCTGTACACTTCATTTCCGCCCCATGTCAAGGGTGGTGTATATTTCCCGGCAGGCTCGCCCCCGTTAAACAGGTTGCACCCGGGGCCGATGACCGATCCGGTATTGAGCATCACACCGATCCCGATCTTCGTAAAGTCGCAGATCACCGAGCCGAATTTGATCGTACCGGTTTCGATTTCACGGTCTTCTATTTGCAGGCGGATCAGCCCGTAGTTGTTCTTGAGATCGCTTGTCGTCGCCATCGCGCCGATATTCACCCATCCGCCGATATACGAATGCCCGATAAAACCCTCGTGGTGCTTATTGGAATAGTCCTCGATAATCGACTCTTCCACCTCACCGCCGATCCGGCAGAAACTCCCGATAGTCGTCCCGCCCCTGATCTTTGCGCTGTCGATCAGCGAGTTCCCGCCGATATAAGCGGGCCCGTCGATAATACTGAACGGCCTGACCTTCGCGCCGCAATCGACAATGATCGGAAACTTTCCGGGCTGTAACGAGACAAATTCCATTACCTCGGCTTCGCGGTGGATATAGACATTTTCTTTCGGGGAAAAATAGTTCTCGTTATGGATAAAAAAATCCGCATCCTGCACGATCGCGCGGGGATTTACCTTCACCGGATCGGTCAGATCGTTTATTACGATTTGGCCAGCCAGCGTTTTCACCTTGAAACGTTTCTCGACAATCGCGCGGTCGCCGGAACAAAACGCCCCAAAATATAGAGGATCGATATTGCCGTCAAACAGCCCCAGGAACACGCCCTCGGTGTCGGTATAGAGTACCCCGTCCTCAGCGGCGAAATCGTACGGCAGAACCCACTTTGCGCTGATAATCCCGTCGATTCGGTCGTTAACTGAATACGCATCCTCGCTCCCCTTGAAATATGTCCATGGAAGCGATTCGTACCGGCTCGACCATGTTTTTACATCGCCGAACTTTCTGACCGCCCGTTCCTTAGCGGGGAAAATTCCGCAACGGATATTCCAGATAAAGCGCGTCGCGCTGACCGGGTAAAACGGACGAACATCGGCCGGTTCGGTAAGTAAAATAGACATTGGCTATTCCATTAAATAGTTTCCACATTTTAACGATAATATAAAAAACAATCAAGCCTCTTTCGGTTTTAAGGCGATGCGCGCGAAGGATATTTGACAAAACACCGGAAACAAGGGATAATAAATAAAAATGCTTGAGGTAGTTATATGTCGAAAACAGCAACAGACTTAAACATTGACGAGAGCATGATCGATACGGTTCTCGCGGGGGACATCGATTTTAACGGAACGATGAAATTTTCAAAGGAACTGATGATAAAGGGCCGTTTCGAGGGCGATATCGACGCAACCGGACACCTTATCATCGGGCCGGACGCGAATGTCAAAGCAACCATCAAAGCCGGGGTGATCACCAATTACGGCAAGGTTAACGGTAACGTCACCGCCACCGAGCGCCTTGAGCTTTTCAAAAACGCAAGCCTCACCGGCGACGTAGACACTCCCGAACTCGTTATCGAGAACGGGTGTCATTACAACGGGAAATGCGCGATGGCCGAGAAAAAGCATGAGCACCATCCCATTCCCGAGAACAACCAGCAGAAAGACAAAAAGTAAACAAAAAGCCCGGTTCGCCCGGGCTTTTTTATTGACTGTTTTTATTCGTTAGAGATTCGATGCGACAAGATCGCCCACTTCTTCCGTGGTATAACCCATCTTACCCGCGGCCTGCGACTTCATCTTCGTGCAGGCATTAGCGACCGACTTCTGAATCGCCATCGCGGCATCCGTTTCGCCCAGTTCGTCGAGCATCATTCTGCCCGCTTCGATCGCGGCGAGAGGGTTGATGACATGCTTACCGGTATACTTGGGCGCCGATCCGCCGATAGGTTCGAACATGGAGACGCCTTCGGGATTGATATTTCCGCCCGCGGCGATCCCCATACCGCCCTGCACCATCGCGCCCAGGTCGGTGATGATATCGCCGAACAGGTTCTCCGTGACGATGACGTCGAACCATTCGGGGTTCTTCACAAACCACATGGTCGTCGCATCGACATGAGCGTAATCGCGCTTGAACTCGGGATAGTTTTTCTCGCCCATCTCGTTATACGCGCGGAACCACAGGTCGCCCGTAAACGTGAGTACGTTCGTCTTGTGCACGAGGTGGATCGGTTTATCGGCGTATTTCTTGTCTAATTTGTTGCGCTTCTTCTTGAGTTCGAACGCGTACTTGAGACAGCGGTCGACGGTGAAACGGTCGTAGACCATGACCTGCGTCGCGATCTCATGCTCATTGCCGACCTGTGTCGCGCCGCCGTGCCCGGTATAGATACCGCCGGAATTCTCGCGGATGACCACGAAATCGACTTCATCAGGTCCTTTATCCTTAACAGGGGTCTCGACGCCGGGATAAAGCTTAACGGGACGGAGATTGATATACTGGTCGAGCTCGAAGCGAAGGCGGAGAAGAAGGCCTTTTTCGAGAATACCCGGCTTGACATCGGGATGTCCGATCGCGCCGAGGAAAATCGCGCTGTACTTGCGCAGTTCGTTTATGTCATCGGAATCGATAATCTTTCCGGTCTTGAGATAACGGTCTCCGCCGAAATCGTAATAGTGGAAATCGAGGCCGATCTTGAATTTCGATGCGACCGCTTTGAGAACCTTCACGCCTTCGGCGACAACTTCAGGCCCGGTTCCGTCACCGCCCAATACGGCGATATTGTGGGTTGCCATGGTATCCTCCTAAATATATGGATGTAAATTATAGCGCAGAGCGTGAAAAAAAGGAAATATTCGCGGATTCTACTGCACTATGATGATCGATACACTGTCCTCGATCTTGCCGTCGGCGACCGCCTTGATCGTAAACTCGCCCGGCTGGAGCGTCCAGAACACCCGCTTACCCGACCCGTAGTATTTCCCGTTGACAAACCACTCGATATTCGGGGTCTCGCACATCGCGCGAAGTTCTATTGCTTGGCTCTCGCCGGGGATACTGCTGTCGATCCGGTAGATGTCGCCCTCGGCGGGAGATGATATTTTCATCCCTTCCTGATAAGCCACTTCCACAATCGACTCATTTATATTCTTCTTCGCCCAGTC
>MIBE01000062.1:33957-53997 GCA_001829415.1 Spirochaetes bacterium GWF1_51_8 | reverse complement strand
TTTCCCCGCGAGCATACCGGACAGTTTACACACGGGGACTTTCACAATTTCGAGGCCCTCCGGTGAAAACTTCTGCCCCATGTCCCAACCGTTATTGTAGAGATGGAGTACGATATCTCTGAGGATCACCCCGCCCCCGGAAGCGGAAGGAAGGTTCTTCATCGGCTCCCCGGAGAAATTCCCAGTCCATATCCCGATAGTAAACTCGGGATTATACCCCACAAGGTAATTGTCGCGGAAGTCTTTCGACGTACCAGTCTTCACGGCTACCGGGAACGGGAAATTGATCGGGGAATTCACCCCGAACGCCGGAGTCTTGTATTTATACTCGGAAAGGATATGATTGATAAGGAATGCGGTTTCCGGCGATAGTACCGTCTTCTTCACGGGTTCTTTCGGGAAAATCGCCTGCTGGTCTTTCGTCATGATGTAACGGATGCCTTTCAGGTCGGAATACACTCCCGAGTTGGGAAACACCATATAACCGCGCACCAGTTCGTAAAGCGAGATGTCGGCATTGCCGAGGGTCAAGCCGAGACCGTAGAACTCCTGCGGCCTGTCGAGAGAATCGAAGCCCGCTTCCTTAAGGAACACGAAGTAGATGTAGAGTCCGACCTTATGCAGGAGATACACCGACGGGACGTTATAGGAACAGCCGAGCGCCATCGCGAGACGCACGGGGCCGTGGTAATGCCAGTCGTAGTTCTTCGGCACATACTTCCCGACCATCGACGGAAACTCGGAGTAGATATCCGGCAGGATAGTCGACGGCGTGAAGTCCATCGATTCGAGGGCGAGCGCGTAGGTGAAAGGCTTCATCGTGGAGCCGGGCTGGCGTTTCATCATGACGCCATTGATCTGCCCGTCCTCCGAGAAGAAGTCCACCGAGCCCATCATCACGCGGATTTCCGAAGTTTTATTGTCGACCATGAGGACGCTGACATGATTCGCGTTTTTCGTTTTCAGGTAGAGCATCCTGTCTTTGGAGATCGCGGCCACCTGTTCGTAAAGGGCGTAATCAAGGGTGGTATGGATTTCGGTGATATCGGCGGGATTTGCGGCAAGCTTCTTCGCGGTTTCGAACGCCCAGAAGCAGAAGTGCGGGGCCTTGATCTCGGCTCGATACGGGTAGATTATCAGCCTGTCCTCGTTATTGACCTCGAACTCCGCCTGAGCGATCAGTCCGGCCTTCCATGCCCGTTCGAGCAGATTCTTCGCTTTTTCCTCTACCAGCGCGGTTTGTTTGTAGGGATCGTAGTACGACGGCGCTTTCAGCATTTCGATCATCGACGCCATCTCGAGCAGGGTCAATCCTTCCATATCCTTGGAGAAATAGACCTCGGCGGCCTTTTTCAAACCGTAGATATGGTTTCCGAGGTAGATGTTGTTGAGGTAGGACTCGAGTATCCCGGGTTTATCGAAATAGCACTCGATCTTGAGCGCGCGGAAGAACTCGAACACCTTGGTGATCAGGTTGTTCCGGTTGATCCCGTATTTCAGCTTGGCAAGCTGCTGCGAGATAGTCGATCCGCCCGCGGGCGACAATCCCTTGAAGACCAATTGGTAGATTATCCTGCCGAACGATTTCAGGGAAAAGCCCGGGTGATGCTCGAACTCGCGGTCTTCGGAGAAAAGGAGCAGTTTGATGAAATTGGTCGGCACGTCCTTCAGTTCGAATTTACTGGAAAACCCGGCGAGTTCGGGTGTAAGTTCCATCAGCAGGACGTCGTCCTTATCGAAAATTTTCACCGAGGGGTTGGATATCTCGAGGAAATTCTTGTCGTAAGGGATGGCGAAAAAGATCGCGAGCACGAACAGGATGAAATTCAGAGTAAAACCAAGATAGTATAACACGTGTTTTTTCGTCATAACCTCTCCCAGTGAACAATCATTATAATGCTTATTACGCGCGAAATCAAGCGAAATAACGGGCGGGAAAATTTGTATAAAAGAAAAGGGTATTGTAAAATAAAGGCGATCTCTATTTACGGGGGACATATGAACAAGAACCTGATTCGCATCCTTGCCGCCGTTGTGATCGGAGGGGGGATTTTCGCGGTGTTGTACTGGGTGCTCGGCGCGCCTCTTCTGATTACCATCGCCGTAGGCGCCGTCGCCGCGTTCGTCCTGTTCCTATTCACGGTCACTCTCAAACGCACGAAAGAACAAACCCGCAAGACGAATATTATGGGGATCACTCCCGATATGGTCGCGCAAGTCGTGTCGCAGTCCAAGGCGAAAATACAGGAAATCTACAATTTCTCATATGTGGTCAAGAAACCGGAAGTGAAGGAAAGGATACTGAAAATCGTCACGACGGGCGAGAAGATAGTCAAAGACTTCCAGACCGACCCGAAGGATATCAAGGCCGCGCGCAGTTTCATTCATTACTACCTCGACGCCACTATCCGGATACTGGACTGCTATGTAAAATACACGAAGGGCGAAACGATACCCGACGACTTGAAGGAACGTGTCGCCAAGATCGAGGACGCTCTCGATACGACGCTGCAGCAGGCGTTCGAGAACCAGTACCAAAAGCAGATTCATGACGACGGGATCGAACTGGATGTCGAGCTCGAAATGCTGACGAAAATGGTCGAAAATGACAGGATGAAATAAAAGGAGGAGAATATGGCTACCACAGCGCCTGTTGCACCCCAGGCAAATACCATCGATTACGAGGAATTGACACCGGCTGAAAAGGAAAAAGTCGATTCAATTAAAAACGGGATCAATGTCGAAGATACGAACGGAATTATCCAATACGGTGTCGCGTCGCAGAGTAAAATTTCCAGTTTTTCGGACACGGTGCTCGATAACATCCGGAATAAAGATACCGGTTATGTCGGCGATATCCTTTCCGATCTGATCGTGAAGATCAAGGATGTCAATGTCGACAGCCTCTCCTCCGATCAAGGCTTTTTCTCGAAACTTTTCGGCGGCATCAAAAACGCGTGGAACCATTTCGTATCGCGTTACGAGAGCGTATCGGTCAATATCGAGAAGATCACCGACGAGCTCGAAAAGTCGCGCATTCAGCTTCTCCGCGATGTCACGATGCTCGACAGCCTCTTCCAGAAAAACCTCGAGTACCTCAAGGAACTCGATCTTTTTATCATAGCCGGGACTCTCAAACTGAAAGAGCTTCAGGAAGTGAAACTGCCCGAACTCCAGAAAAAGGCGCAGGAATCGACCGATCCGTTCGACGCCCAGCGCGCTAACGACTTCGCCCAGCTCATCAACCGTTTCGAGAAAAAGCTCCACGATCTCAAGCTTTCGCGGATGCTCTCGATTCAGTCCGGCCCCCAAATCAGGCTTATCCAGAATAACGATCAGGTGCTTGTCGAGAAGATACAGAGCTCCATCCTGACAACCATCCCGCTCTGGAAGAACCAGATCATTATCGCGATCAGCCTCTACCGCCAGCAGAAGAGCCTCGAGCTCCAGAAATCGGTCACCGATACCACGAACCAGCTTCTCCAGAAGAATTCCGAGATGCTGAAAATGGGGACTATCGGCGTGGCAAAGGAATCCGAACGCGGCCTCGTGGAGATAGATACGTTGAAGAAAATCAATACCGACTTGATCACGACGATTGAAGAAACCATCAAGATACAGGCGGAAGGCCGCACCAAGCGCGCCCAGGCCGAGGAAGAACTGAAGAAGATGGAAGGCGAACTGAAAGACAAGCTGATCGCCGTCCAGAAAGGCGTTCCCAGCCAGCAGACCGCCGCGGATACGGAATCCGGCATCCAGACTCTCGGCGAACAGCAGAAGTCCGCCGCGATGGATGTACAGGAAGTCGAAATCGTACCGCTCAAGCAAAAAGACCAGAACGGCTGATAAATCGAGGGGTTGTCTCAAAAGCGTACTTAAGAGGACCTTTGTCATTGCGAACGAATTTGAAGAATTCGTGAAGCAATCTATAGTATTAACTTATTAATATTTACATAGACTGCTTCGGCGCTTTGCGTTCTGTCTGACTTCGTCGGAAGGCAGACTCGCAGTGACAGACTTTTCTGATATATGTATTCTTTTGGGACAATCCCTTTTTCATATTTCTTACTCCGGCTTTATAACACACAACTATTCAGGGGGCTTCCGATGAAGAAGTTTTTCGGTTTGCTGTTATTACTCCCATTACTATTCGTCTCCTGCAATCTGCCGTCGGCCGATCAGAGGATCATTCCGATTTTTATCGGTGATAACTATTCGGACTACAACTCGTCGGAATACGGCGAATTGGTGATCACATTTACATCGCCCGTGTTCGAACTTTCGGATTATTCCGCGATGGTCGCCCAGATCGGATCGTCGCTGAAAATCTCGATCGATCCGGGGGTGGAAGGTCAATGGCGTCCGATAGATCAAAACTCCGCCGCCTATGAGTTCACCAAACCGTTACCCTCTTCATCGCGGTTTAAGGTCAAGCTCGATTACACCGCGCTCTCGAAAGCATCGGGCAAAATATTGTCCGTCACGATCAACGGCAAGGTCTATACCGGCGACGAATACTATTTCGAAACCCCCAGGATTAAGGTGTATAATTGTTACTCGCGCGGGGAATATACGGATTCTCCTCTCATCTTAGTTTTCAGTCAGCCTGTGAATATCGGCGCCCTCAAACAATCGATGATCGTTGCGCCAAATTCGTCACCGGATCAGCACCTCGGTTTCGAGGTATTGACCGTTCTCGAAACGAATATCGTCGAGAGCAACAACTGCCTGCTGTACTACATCTCGACTAATAAAAAACAATTTGTGATCCAGACGAAAGGAATGGTTCCCGCTTCTTACTATATTCTCAAAGTGCCCAAGGATTTTTACGGCGTCGAAGGGAATATGGGAACCGAAAAGGACTTTCTCTTCACCTTCAACACTTATTTCCCCCTTGTCCATCATGACATCATGAGTTCCGATTACGACTATGACAAAAAAGAATCGCATTATTACCCCTCTTCAAGCATCTTTATCAGCTTTAATAACGAACTCGATTCGAGGGTTCCCTACAGCAACCAGATCACAGTCGACCCGCCGGTGAAGGGAATGAAATTCGAACTTTACGGCGACGAGATATCGTTCAGCGCAGATTTCAAGGCCGAACAGACATACCGGATCACTGTCGGGACGGGTCTGAAAGATATCTATGGGCAGAACCTCGTGAAGCCTTACGAGTTCAAGATCGCGACCGAACACAGCCCGTCCTACTTTAAGTTTCCCTACGGCTATATGATCCTTGAAAACTATCTTCCCCAGATACTGCCGATGAAATTAGTCAATATCGAGAAGCTGGAATTCAACTCGGTCTACATATCGAGTATGGAAGAATTCCTCAGCCTGATCAATTCATCCGGGATGCTTAAAGACGCCGAGGTAAAGAAAAAGTTCACTAAAAAATCCGTGTCTGTAAAATGGTCATGGGATAAACTATACAATTTCCATTTCGACCTCTCGGCCTATAAGAAATCCAAGTCCGGTATTCTGATCTACCAAGCGGCGCCGGAAATAAAGAAAAAAAGCATCTATGAAGGATATAACACAAAGACCGGGGTTGTTCTATTCACCGACCTCGGGGTAACGGTGAAATCTTCGTCCAAACTGACATACGCGTTTGTCCGCAAGCTCAAGGACAATTCAGCGGTCGAAGGCGCGAAGGTCTACGCTGTCGAATGGACGGGCGATGAAGACGATGTCCAGACGCTGAAACTGATCTACTGCGGCAAGACCGGGAAGAACGGTTTCCTCCAGTTCGACAACCCGTCCTCCGACCCCATGCCGCTCGTCTTCGCGGAATACGACGGTAATTTCACGATGAACTACGGCATCGGCTACGCATGGGATCCCGATTTCGACGAAAAACCCGACTACTATTCCGACGAGTACTACTACGGCAAGGCCGCGTTTGTCTCCTACGACGGTTACTCCAGCGGGGAGAACATGAACGAGCTCTTCCTGTTCACTGAAAGGTATCTCTATAAGCCCGGCGATACGGTCGAGGTGAAGGGGATATTCAGGTTCCGCGAGAACGACCAGTGGATAGTTCCCGATATAAAAACTCAACCTTCCTTCAATATCAAAGTCGTCAATAGCCGCGACGAAAAGGTGACGAATTTCACGGTCAAAGCGGATGAATGGGGCTCGATCCATTGCAGTATCAAACTGCCAGGCAACTGTCCTACAGGCTCCTACTACTTCTACGCCGAAACGCCCGATAAGTCGGGATACAGCATGAGCTTCCGTGTGGAAGACTACAAGCCCGCGCAGGCCGAGATGAAGATAATCCCGGGGAAAACTTCCTATCTCTGGGGAGAGACCCTCGAGACCGACCTGATCGGATGGTATCTGTTCGGCGCTCCGGTCATCAAGCCGATCCGTTACGAGATACAGGTTCACCCGATGGAATACTCGAGTAAGAACTATCCCGCCTACTCTTTTTCGCCGTTATGGTGGCTGGACGAGTCCTACCCGGACTATTCCTTCACCCTCGATTCCAAGACGGGCTTCCCGGATAAGGACGGAAAACTCAAGATATCCAAGCTCCTCGAGAATAAAAACTTCAAGGGTAACGGAGTCGTATCGGTGATGGGATCGACCATACTCGATGACCAGAGCACTGTGTATAACTACCGTTCGGATATCGAGGTGTACAACCCGGCGCAGATCGGTATCGATATACAGAACTATTTCGTCGACCAGGGCGCGCAGGCTGAAATCGAGGTCATCGCGCTCAACGAGAAGGACGAAGTGAAAACCGGCGTCCCGGTCACTATCGAGGTCAGCCGTTACGAATGGAAGTCCGCGCAGGCCGCCGGTGTCAACGGCAAGCTGGAATGGACATGGAAACTCGAAATATCCAATATCTACAAGCAGAACGATTATATCGGCCAGAAGACGATCCCGTTAAAAGCCGATCTTCCCGGGATGTACGTCGCACGCATCAAGAGCTTTATCAAGGGACACCAGATAGTCAGCGAAGACTATTACTACGTGATCGGAAAAGGCGACTACGGCTGGAAGATCGAGAACAATAACGAGCTCAGGATCGAGACCGATAAGCCCGATTATGAAATCGGCGATACCGCGAAGCTGATGATCCTCAACCCGTTAAAGAACGCCGACGTAGTAGTCACGATAGAGCGCGATGAAATCCACCAGATCGAGCAGTTCAAGGCGTCCGACAGCATCATCGTCGTCCCGGTCACGATCACCGAGGACTTCGTCCCGAATATGTATGTGTCCGTGATGCTCTTCTCCGGGCGCACCGATACGAACAATGTCGTCGACGGCGCGGACCTCGGGAAACCGTCGTACTACCTCGGCTACGCATCGCTCAACGTCTCGAAAAAGAAGAAATCGCTTAAGATAGAGATCAAGCCCGATAAGGAGAAATACGAGCCCGGCGAAACCGCTAAGGTGACGGTCTCGGTCAAGGACTCCTACGGCAATCCGGTCGAATCCGAAGTTACGTTGGCCGCGGTCGATAAAGGCGTTCTCAACCTTGTGAACTACAGCCTGCCCAATCCGCTTCACTCGTTCTACGCCTATCGTCTGCTCGCGATCTACACGAGCGAGGTCGGTAACTTCATCTACGGTCTCCGTTATAAGGGCGAGAAGGGCGAAGTGATCGGCGGCGACGGTAAGGATACCTCGAAGCAGTTCGGGATGATCGCGCCCCGTTTCGACTTCAAGGCGACGGCGTTCTACTCCGACAAGCTCATTACCAAGAACGGCAGTCCCGTCAGTGTGACGTTCAAGATACCGGACAACCTGACGACCTTCAAACTGATGGCTGTCGCGCAAACCAAGGACTCCAAGTTCGGTTACGGCGACAGTCTGCTGACCGTCTCGAAGCCGCTCATGCTCCTGTCGTCGCTTCCCTCGTTCGCGCGGATGGGCGACAGTTTTAGCGCGGGCGTCACGGTTTTTAATTATACGGGCGAGGACGCTGTCGTGAAAATAGTTTCCGAACAGCCCGCGCCGTCGTTTGTGACAAATATCAAGCTCGCTAAAAACTCATCCGCTGAAGTGAAATTCGGCTACAAGATTCCATACTCGCCGGGTAAAAATCAGCTTGACTTTGTGATTACCGCGTCGGCCGGAAACTATACGGACGGTATCCATCTCGTTCTGCCGGTTAAAACTCCGAAGCTCACCGAGACTATGGCGATCTATAAGACGACGGACTTGTCCGCCGAGGAAAAAATAAAAATATCTGAAAACGTTCTCCCGCAGTTCTCGCGGATTATCTTCAATCTGTCACCCTCGGCATTCTCTGAGCTCAAGGGAAGCGTAGATTATATGATCGAGTATCCCTACGGATGTCTCGAGCAGAAGTGCTCGAAGATGCTTCCGCTGATACTCGGCGAGGATGTGATCGTCGCCCAGAAACTTCTCGACTTCAAGACCAAGGACGAACTGAGAAAAACGGTGCAGGACTTCATCAATAACGACGTCCCGAAATATCTCACTAAGAACGGGTTCAAGTACTGGCCGGATAGTTATTCGGACGCCGATCCGTACCTGACTGTCTATACCGCGTTCGTACTCTCGATGGCGCGCCAGAAGGGCTATCTCGTCACCGGCGATGTCATGAAAGAAGCTGAGCGTTTCGTCAAGGAGATCGCCGACGGAAAGTATTCGTTCGGGAACTCCGGATGGACATACAGCGAACATTACAAGATACTCGTGAAGGCGTTCGCGTTCTATACGGCGAGGCTCAACGGGTATGAAAACGTTTCCCTGCTCAAGCAGGTATACCTGAAAGCGAAATCCGAGTTCCGCGACGATATCTCGGTCTGCGCATACCTTCTGAAGGCCGCTTCGCTCTATAAGGAGTTTGACGGCAAGGCGCAGATGATCGCCGAACTGACCGAGAGCCTGATGAAGAACATCAAGGCCGACCAGTCCACCGCCTACTTCAACGACCCGTCGGAATGGGGATGGTTCTACTATTCGAGCGTGATCTCTACCTCGGTCACATTGCAGGCATTGCTCGAGAGCAAGGTGAAATTCGATATCGCGCATAAAGTGATCCGCTGGCTCGTCCTCAGCCGAAACGGCGATCATTGGAGCACCACCCACGAAAACGCGATGGTTTTCTGGGCATTCAATACCTACCTCGGTATATACGAGAAGTCGTCGCCGAATTTCAAGGCGAGCGCCGAAATGAACGGAAAAAGCATCCTCGAAACGGTGTTCAAGTCCGCCAACGATCCGGTGTTTGTAAAAGAAGCGCCTTTGACCGCTGGCGCGCCGTCCGAACTGATCCTCAAACTGAAAAAGAGCGGTACGGGACTCCTATATTATTATATCAAGTACCAGTATATGCTGAAGAAGTATCCCGATCAGGTGAACGCAGGATTCACAGTGCTGAAAAAATACTACGATTACGATACCGGGGCCGAGGTCAAGGACAACACCTTCATTCGCGGAAAGCGGTATATTGTCGAGATCAAAGTAATCACCCCGAAGGAAAGGTATTTCGCGGTGCTGGACGATTCACTCCCGGCTGGCTTCGAGGCGGTACATCTCGATTTCGCTACCGAGGCTAACGAGAAAAATATTCAGGAAGGCGGACAGGACAACTGGTGGGGCGGTTTCAGTTATCAGGAGAAGTACATGGATCACGTGCTCTTCATCGCGAATTACCTCAGGAGCGGCGAGCACACGATCAAGTACGTAGTCAAAGCTACTACTACCGGGGCGTTCCAGATACCGCAGACGAAGGCTGAAGAGATGTACGCCCCTGAAAACTACGGCTATAAAAACATGCCGGATATAAAAATTGTCGAATCTAAATAACGAGGCTGAATGAAGACCAGAAACTCGCTTTTTCTCAGGTACTTTACTATCTTCCTGCTGATCCTCGCCGTGCTGACACCGGTCTACTTCATCACGGGATTCCGGCAGATAGTGCAGAGCCAGAAAAAGGTACGCGCGGCCTTGATCGGGATGATCGCCGAGGATTACGGCAGCGATTCGAAATTGAGCGGGATTAATTATTTCCAGGACTCCCACGATCTCGATTCCATCCTGATCCTCGGCCTCGACTTGTCCGAAAAAGCGAGTACCGGCCTGTACAATCCGGATAGGTTTTTGTCCGAATTGAAATCGATACAGTTATCGAATATCTCTCTGCAAGACAAGCCTTCGCAGATAGAGACCGGCGACGGCTATGCGAACTACTATAAGGTTTTCGTCTCGTCGGACGGCTCGACCAATATCCTCGCGGCCGGTTTCCGCACCGAAAACCTTCTCACTGCGGGGCGGGAACTTTACACCGGATACCTGATCCTGTTTCTCGCGGCCCTGCTTGTCGGTACCGCCGCGATCTATGTCAACTCGTTCTTTGCGGCGAGGCCTCTCGAACACCTCTCGCTCTTCTCGCAGGAATTCGATTTCGAGGAAATATCGAATAATCACATCTTCCCTCTCAAGCTCTCGGACTACGACGAGCTTCAGCGGACGGTTTACGCGTTCAACACGCTTCTCACCCGTTTCAAGGACGCGATCAATCAATTTTCGTACAGCGCCGAGGGTATGAGGCTCCTCAACGAACAATTCGAGGAAATGGTCGAAAAACGCAGTCAGGATAACCGGAAATCCACCAAGTCGATCCGCAAGGTCTACGAGACGCTGATCGAAGAGTTGGAGATGGCGAGAAGAATCCAGCAGAACCTGCTTCCCAGCAGCCGCGATTTTTCAGAGCGTCACGAATTCCGCGTCGGCTCCCGTTATATCTCGATGGAAAGCCTCGGCGGCGACCTGTACGATATCATCCGTGTCGGCCGTAACGGCTATGGGTTTTTGATCGCGGACGTCTCCGGCCATGGGGTAGCCGCCGCGCTCATCACGACGATGCTGAAAGTCTCGTTTAACGATAATTCCGGATGGGGCAAAGATACCGCAGATATCGTGAAGACGGTAAATACCGAAATGACAAGGCTGATCGGCGACTTGCATTATTTTGTCACGGCGTTCTACGGAACGCTGAACCTCGAATCGGCGGAGTTCCGTTATACCAACGCCGGACATCACCCGGTCATCCTGTTTAAGCCCGCGAGCGGAGAAGTGAACTACCTTCAGACCGAAGGCTCGATTATCGGGATTTTTCCGGCCGCGAATTACGGCAGTAAAACGATCTATCTCGACGAGGGCGACCGGCTGATCTTCTTCACAGACGGCGTCATCGAATCGAGAGACGCCCAGGGCGAGCTTTACGGGATGGATCGGCTGATAGACTTCGTGAAACGGTACAGCCATATTCCGCCGAGAGAGTTCGTGGACATGCTGGTCGAGGATGTTAACGGGTTTACCAGGAACCTGCCCGCCGAGGACGACAGGGCGTTGCTTTATATCGAGTTCGTGAAGAAGATCGGCGATGATGCTTTCCACGGCGAATCGCCTGTCAGGATAGAGGCCGCGAAGTTCAAAAAAGAAGATTAGCCCCTATCCTTCTTAAACCGTTTCCTGATCTCGAGGAAGATGTCCCGGTACTCCCTGCTCCGGTAGTCCGGGTAAGTCCATTCGTAGGGTTCCCAGTCCTTCCCCCGGAAATAGAGCGTGATCTCCTCGTAGATGCCCTCGCGGATATAGATTCTGTGCTGTTGGTCTTTCGTGGTCGCGAGGATGAACTTCCCCAGCTCAAGGTAGCCCGGGTCGAAATTAACCGGGCGGTTGCCGTCGCGGGCATGCTCGTTTTCCAAAGTATTCGTAAACTTCTTGATATCGACAAGCATCACGGGATCGATCGGCTTCCCGAATGTCACGAACTGCCGGAGAATGTTCCCGCCCATCTCGCCATCATAGTAATGGGTGTAGATAAATGGAATGACCTCGCTCCGGTAGTCGATTCCGCCGTAGTATTCGGTCATCCGCGCAAGCATCTTTTCATAGATTTCGCTGTCGGTGAATATCACGCCGAGCACGAGTTTCACCTGTCCGTGCTCTTTTTCAGCGCCCATCTATTCCTCCCATTCCGTCATCTTGAGAGCGATACTTCCGTCCTTCGGATTGACCGTAAAGTAAGCGTCCCATCCCCGGAAGCCCTCGTCGAGGGAAACCGACGCGGCCGCGATTCGGCCGAAGTCGTCGCGGGTGAAAAAGACGCTGAACTCCTTTACCCCGCCCATCCCCGAAAGGAGATTGGTGGAAACTCCGTCCCACGGGACTATCACCTTTCCGAGCCCCTGCGCGGCGAGGAATATCCGGAGAAGTTCCTCTATCCTCATCGACGGGAACGCGAACTGGATATGCCCCCCGTTATCGAAAATCTCCCGCGCCGCCGTAATCCCGAAATTAAAGTAATAGTTCTTATACTTCGGGTTTTCCTCGAACGACCGGGTGTCGAGCATTCCGGCCGTGTTCGACAGGTAATTCAGGAAAGGTTCGTTTGGATACTTGACCGTCGGCAGCGGCAGTTTGGTGACGGCGATATCGCGGATAAACCCGGCGGTCTTCCCGTACTGCACGTTGACCCATCCCGAGCTGTTCGAGACGGACAACGGCAGCATTGCCGGGACGCTGTTCTGCAGCGCCTGCACAACCGCGCCGTATGGGATGACGGCGAGCATTTTGGAATTCGTCACGGGTTTCGCGTACAGCTTGACTCCGCCCGGATGAAGCACATTCAGCCATTCGCCCTTCCTGAACGGATACCCCGCGTCATAGGAGTGCGTCCAGAACACCTTACCCTTGATATCGAGATAGATCGACAGACTGCCCGTAAGAGTGTGTTTCATCGCAAGCGCGGCCCAGTCCTCGAACGGCGCGGCGGCGGAATACTTCTCCCCGACAGACTGAGTGCCGTTAGTGGAGATATAGTACCAGTATTGACCTTTCTTTACATTCGCGGCGGTCTGTGAGAACACGCCGGCCTTATCGTATTCCAGCCCTGTGACAAATCCCCATTGGTTGAGATAGCCCCATTTATTGAGTATCCTGACCGCGAAGATGCCGTTATCGAGCGGAACGATATCGTTGAACGTGACATCGAAAAGCGGGCCCCACTCGTTCATGATTCCGTAGCTCGACGGCACCCATTTCCCCTGATAGTAGTATCCGCCCGCGCTCCATACGCCGAACCCGCCGTAGTACCCCTTGAGTTTCGTATAGATCGCGGGTATCTTCATAATCCCGTTGTCTGAGATATAGCCCCATTTGTTCGAAATCATCACTGGGGCGAAACCTTCCGCGAAGTCGCCCGCCGAGTCAAAACCCGGCTCGATGGACATAATACCGTTACGGTCGATATATCCCCAGAGTACTTTCCCTTTAGCGTTTTTCAACGCTACGGCCGCCATTCCGCCGGAGAACAAACGGGCGTCTTCAAAACGCGCCGCGATCACGATTTGACCCGTCATATCGCAGAAGCCGAATTTCTCATACCAGTTTGTTATCGATATGTCCTTATCCGGAACCGCGAGCCTGACCTTGATCAGGGCAAGTCCTTCGGAAATACCGATCATTCTGAAGAAGGAGTTCGTGAGAATAGTCCCGTTGGTAAAAAGCAGTCCCTCGAGAATCTTATTGCTGAGAGGATCGTAGAAACGGATGACGGACAGCCCGTTTGTGAATACTGTAGCGCCGAGAAGCGGAAACGGGTGAATCGGCGCGCCTTTGAGATTGACACAGTACACCGGACGCTGGGCGGTATCCTTGACCACTATCCCTATTCCGCCGTTGAAGTCCGACGCGGAGAGGTAGACCGGTTTCAGGATGAAGTTACCCTTGATATCGATATAGCCATAGCGCAATTCGCCATGGCTATTCATCTTCCCGGTCACCGCCGCCTGATCCGAGAACTTCCTCGCGCTGTCATAGACGGGTTTGATCGCCCATTTTCCCGACGAGTTGAGGTATCCCCACTTCCCGTTGATATTTACCGGGAACATGCTCTCGGGAAACATCATGACGGGGGCGATAAAGAGCAATAAAATGACGATTAGGTTTTTCATTTGTCCATTCCGGTTATTTATGCGGGATTAGTTTAGCGAATGAAATAAAAAACGCAAGAAACTAAGACGGCAATTATTTGAATAAAAAGATGAAATTCCTTATGATATTTGAGAAAAGGAAGTAATGATGATTCATAAAGAACTTGTTTTCGACATCCCCTTTCGCAAGTACCAAATGGGAAGAATCGATTCGTTTATCGACGAAGAGATATCCAATAACAGTCTCGAAAAAGGTGTCGTGAAGATTACCGCTCCCGAGGGAGTCATCCTTACCTCGATAGAATACGAAGAGGACCTCGTGAAGGATTTTACCGACGCGTTTGTCTTTTTCAATCAGGAACTCGAGAAGAGCATCGATCCGTATATCCTCTCGAAGATGCCGAAAAATGCGCTGACCGTCCCGTACAATGTCAACCGCCTCGTGATCGGGGACTGGCAGCAGATCGTGTTTTTCGCTCTTCAGGATATCGAAAGCCTGACGATCAAGCTCGATTTCTACAAGTCGCATTCGATACTCGGGCTGGAATCGATCGAGACGACAAGCGAACTCCAGACATTCGACATCACCGATATCATCCAGCGGACGCTCATGAACTCGCACAACGACAACGTCACTCTCGTTTCCCCGTCGGAATCGGCCATCATTTACACATTGTACCCGGATAAGTACAAAAGCCTTGTATCGTTTCTCGAAACTGTCGCCCCCAAGAACAAAGAGTACTATCACGCGCACTCATGGGAGCGGAGCGAAGTCGCGCATTCGCACATCCGGTCGTCGTTCATATCGCAGATACTGACACTCACCACCGCGAACGGAGTTCTCGACCTGAAGGGCGAAAGACTATTTTTAACAGAGCTCGATACTATGCCCCGCAGACGGGATATTTACTTTGAAATATGGAAGGAGCACAATTAATGGAGTTTTTGATCAATAGCGAACCCGCCGATGTCATTATGGAAAATGAGAAGAATGCGTTGGAGATCATCCAATCGTTCCAGAAACAGCTTGAAAAAAATCTCCAGATTTCCACTATCGAAATAGACGGGAAGTTCTACTCTCCTGAGAGTGAAGACCTCGCGAATATCGAGACCGCAAAGATAGGGAAGATCAATATCGAAGTGGGAACGCAGGAAGAAATAGCGATGTCGCTCCTGCATGAAGCGAAAGCCATGCTCGTGAATGTCATCAACGACATCAAGCAAAACGCATTCTCGCACGTCCCGCAGTATAACGAGATCATCGATTGGATTATCGAGACCCTGAAATCGATCAATACAGTCACTGCGTTTCACCTGAACGAAATAAAAATATTGACGACGACGTTGATCCAAGTCCGCGCGTACCTCAACGACTCGGCGCGTGAGGAAGACAAAATCCCTTCGCTGTGCAATATCCTCGAGAATATGATCCAGTTCTTCGACTCGCTCCAGCTGAAGATATCGAACCGTTTCCGGATCGACCGTGACGATATTCTTCAGGGTTTGGATTCCTGCCAGCGCGAACTTCCCGAAATCTCCGAATCGCTCCAGGTCGGTAAGGACAGAGAGGCGTTCGGCCGTATCCATAATGTGATCAATATCCTCGAATCGTGCTCGATCTACCTCCGTCAGAAACATAAGGACCTTGACGAGACCGCGCGCGACGAGGCGGAACAATATTACCAGGAGCTGAATTCCCTATTATCCGAAATTGTCATCGCGTTCGAACGGGGCGACTTTGTCCTGATCGCCGATTTATTCGAGTACGAACTGCCGGATAAACTGGAAAACTATAAAACGCTGATCTCGCAGATTGACAATTAATTGTTATTCCGGTCCGGCGCTTATTCACTAATTCTCTTGTTCCGATACAATATATGCCAGTTCGTCATAACGAAAAAGGGGTAACCGGTCGAATGAGGAGTAAGATGTGCCCGCTTTACTAATTAGCGAAGAGATTCTGTCTCAGTTCGCGGATATCGTTTATAAGGCTAGCGGAATCATTTTCAAAGATTCGAATATGGCCGTCCTGATCAGCCGTATATCGAGTAAAATCAAAGAAAAGAATTCCCAAGTCGAAACCTATCTGTCGCAGCTGAAGACCGACAAGAACGAACTGACTTCCTTTATCGATTTCGTGACCACCAACTTCACGAGTTTCTTCAGGAATCAGAGGCATTTCGAGCTTCTCGAAGAAACGGTGCTTCCCCAGTTGATCAAAGACAGAGCCTCGTCCCGCCAGATCAAGATCTGGAGCGCGGGATGCTCCACGGGCGAAGAGACCTACACTATCGCGATCACGGTAAAGGAATTCTTCGAAAGGAACAATATCGATCTCACGACATGGAACATCCAGATTTTCGGTTCAGATATTAGTCTCGAAAGCCTTTTCATCGCCAAGGAAGCCCGTTATCCCGACCGTTCTGTACAAAAAATCCCTCAGAACTATATCGATAAGTATTTTACCCCCCTCGAAGGCGGAAAGTTCTATATCGTCAACGACGTTATCAAGAAGATGGTGAAATTCGACTATCACAACCTGATCTACGGAAGTATCATTACTTCGGTGGATGTCACCTTCTGCCGGAACGTCCTGATCTATTTTGACGAAGATATTCAAAAAAAGGTACTTTCCCAAATCCTCCTTGCCACGAATGACAACGGATTCCTGTTTATCGGGCATTCCGAAAGTCTGGTAGGGCTTTTCGAACAGTTCAAGCCAGTCTCCTTCGAAAAGGGGATTATCTATGTCAAGCAGTAAAATCAAGGTAATGGTCATCGACGATTCGGTGCTGATCAGAAAATACCTGACGAATACTGTAAACGGTTTTCCCGATATGGAAGTGATCACGACCGCCCCCAACGGTAAGATCGGCCTCCAGAAATTCTTCCTCTACCACCCGGACATCATCATCCTCGATATCGAAATGCCTGAGATGAACGGGCTCGAGTTCTTAAAATACGTGCAGGCGAATTGCGCGCCGTCGATCCGTCCGAAGATCATTGTATTCAGTTCGCTGGTCGGCGAAGGCAACTCGACTACATTCGAGGCCCTTTCTCTCGGCGCGGCCGATTTCATCAAGAAGCCCGAAGGCAAGATCAACGATAGCCTCCAATCCCTCGCGAAAGACCTCAGCGTCATGATACGCGGCCTGTATAAAACCCTCGAGACGACACGTGTGCAGGCCCCCGGTGTCGAGACCGAGGAACTGACCGATATCGCGGCAATCACCACCTCGCAGGACAATGTATTAACCGGAATGCACAACCTGAAAAAAGTGCTTGAAGCTAAAAAGATACGCCCTTCCCTGATCGCGATCGGTTCGTCTACCGGTGGCCCGAACGCTATCCGCAAGATCATGCAGACGTTGAAACCAATCCCCGTCCCGATGGTGATCGCACAGCATATGCCGACAGGGTTCACCCTGGAATTCGCGAAAAACCTCAGTAAGATATATGAACGGCAAGTTGTCGAAGCGAAGGACGGCGATATTCTCGAGAACGGGAATATCTATATCTGCCCCGGCGGCTGTCATTCGACAATCAAATCCGCCGGAGAGAAGCTGATATTCCGCACCGACAACCGCGACTACGAAGGTTTCTTTTTCAAGCCTTCGGTGGATATTTTTTTCAAATCGATCCGCGAAGCGGTGGGTAATAGAGTCCTCGCGCTCGTCCTGAGCGGCATGGGGCGCGACGGTTCCATCGAGACGGTCAAGATGAGACGTGAAGGCTCGATCCTGTTTGCGCAGGATGAAAAAAGTTCCGTAGTATGGGGGATGCCGGGAAACTCTATCCGTAACGGCGGGATCGATATCGTCATCGATATAGGGGAAATGGGCGAGGCGATTAACCGCGCGGTGGAATACTTGTTTAAGTGATTTTCCGCCGAAAAGGAATGAATTATTGCTAAATTCCGCGATTTCGCCTATACTATTGTAATGTCATAGTCACTATTAAAAACTAATATAAAGAAGTGACCATTGGGCATTTTTTGAATAATAATGCTTTGATTTGTTTGAAAAAGCAGGGTTATTAGAACTGCCCATATAAAAGTTCAACCCTAAAGTATTTAGGGGGAGTCCGATATGGAAGATTTTACCAAAGAACTGGAACAGGATTTTCTCGAAGAGGCGTTTTCCCTGATCGATAACCTGGAAAGCTCTCTTTTACAGCTCGAAGGGAATCCCTCGGATACCAAATCAATCAACGAGGTTTTCCGTGTGGCCCATACTATCAAGGGCGGCGCGGGTACGGTCGGGTTTGAGGAGATCCAGGAATTTACCCATCTGATCGAAGACATCCTCGATATGGTTCGAAAGGATAAAATAAAACTCAGCACCGATAACATCACGACCCTTCTCGAATCCCGCGACATCCTTGAGAAAATGCTGAACGCACGCGCAGCCGGAAAAGTATACGAGGACCCGAGGATCGCCCAAAATACCGGGGTATTGTCCCGGCTGAAAACCAGTGTTCCCTCGGCAGTCAAGACTCCTGCCGTCCCTGCCGCCGCGGTTACGCCCGCGAAGCCTGTTGAACTGAAGTCCGACAAGCTTCCATTGACCAACGAAGACCTGAGTTTGATAAACGAGGCTCTCAGCAAAAATAAAAATGTCTTTATTTTGAAATACATGCTGAACGACAAGTACGAAATGAAAGAGGTATCGTCGTTCCAGCTCTATTCGCTCCTGAACGACAACGGCGAGATTATCAAGATTATTCCTTCTCTCGACGAGTTGGAGACGGAATTTCATCGCGAGGTCGTATTCGTCGTTTCGACATCCAAGGACGCGGAATATATCAAGGATAAGACCTTCCTGAACGAGATGATTGTCGATATCGCCCTGATTGTTGTAGACAGTAAGAAACTCTCCGAACTGGAGTCGTCGAATTCCACAGGCGAAAAACCGGCTGACATATCCGAAGAATCCAAGACGGACGGCGATAAAACCGGCGATAAGAAGAACGGCACGGACGGTGATGACGAACCGAAGGATGACGCTACTCTCGAGAAGCGCAATCTTTCCACTCTGCGTGTCGAGAGCTGGAAGGTCGACAACCTGCTCAATCTTCTCGGCGAACTCGTAATCGCGAAGTCTACCTACTCTCAGCTTGACAACGATTTCGACCGCATCACGACGGATATCAAAACGACGATGAAAGAGTTCCTCAACGGCATCCTGAAACTGAACCTGACGGGTGAACCGGAAGTAGTCAGCGAGAAGAACACAACCCTTTCCAAGGCGCTTACCCAGTTGTTTCTGAGTTTCGATACATTTTCGGAGAACGTCCAGAAGATCAACCGAATTTCCTCCTCATTGCAGGAAAACGTCATGAATATGCGCATGGTGCCGATTCAGACGGTTTTCTCCCGTTTTCCGCGCCTGATCCGCGATATCGCATCCAAACTCGATAAAAAAATAGACCTGATTATCGAAGGTGTCGAGACCGAGATCGACAAAGGGATGGTGGACGATATTTTCGATCCGCTGATCCATCTTCTGCGTAACGCAGTCGATCACGGGATCGAGTCGCCGGAAGTTCGCCGGAGTCAGGGTAAAGCCGAAGTCGGTAAGATCGTGCTGAAGGCCGCGCACGAGGGCGACAGTATTGTGATCGAGGTGACCGACGACGGCAAAGGGATCGACCCCGAGGCGCTCCGTGAGAAGGCTCTCGCCACGAAGCTGATGGACAGGACCGTGCTCGAACGGATGGCCCATCGCGAGCTGTTGGGCCTGATTTTTCTCCCCGGCTTCTCTACCGCCAAGGAAGTCTCCAACCTTTCCGGGCGCGGTGTCGGGATGGATATTGTCCGTAAGAAGATCGAAGAGATCGGCGGTAATGTCGGTATTTCGACGGTTAAGGGAAAGGGCACGAAGTTTATTATCCGCCTCCCTCTCACCCTCGCGATCATCCAGGGACTGCTGATCGTGGTCGAAGGGATGTTTTATGTCATTCCCGTCGCATCGGTCGAGGAAACAGTCATCATCAACCCCAAAAACTTAAAATTGATTAACGGCAACTACGCGCTCGAACTGCGCGATAAACTGATCCCGATTCTCGCCCTGAAAAACTTCTTCTACGGCTTGCCCTTCAATAT
>MIBE01000062.1:29144-33941 GCA_001829415.1 Spirochaetes bacterium GWF1_51_8 | reverse complement strand
GAGTACTGTATCGTCACCAAGTTCGGCGAACGGCAGGTGGGGATCGTAGTCAGCGAAGTGATCGGAGAACAGGATATAGTGATCAAGCCTCTTAATACCAAACTGATAAAAAGCCCCGGGATTTCGGCGGCGACTATTGTCGGTAACGGAGATATCGGGTATATCATCGATACCAGCCAGATCATCTCCTACTATTTTAAAGTCGGCGTGAAGAACAAATAAGGGGGAAATCGTGGAAGAAAATAAAATACTCAATAAAAAGATCGACAAGGAACAAAACACTCTCAGGAATCAGAACATCCTGTTCCAGGGCATCGCGTTTTACCTTGACGACAATATCTATACTCTCGATGTCATGTACATCCGGAGCATCATCACCGTGAAGAAAATCTTCCGCGTCCCGAACACCACTGAAAAGGTACTGGGAGTACTCAACCTTCGCGGAAGCATCCTTCCGGTGTACAGCCTGAAAATGATCCTCGAACTGGACGACCCGCTGAAAAACCAGAATGTGATCACCGACGAAGAGAAGTTTATTATCATGGTCAATAAAGACAAGGACGTCTTCGGTATCATGATCGACTCGATCTATAAAAAGATCGTCGCCACCAACGAGAATTACCGTGAGGGGAACTTCCTGAAGCAATGGGCGAAGAATTTCATTTTCGGCGGCGTGCTTCTCGACGAGGATAAAGAAATACTGGTTATCAATATTGAAAATATGTTGAAGTATATGATCTCTTTAAAATAAACCGGAGGCGTTCATGAGGATTGAATATATCAACCCATTTGTGGAAGCGGCATTCGACATCCTGAATGAAATTCTCGATACGAGTGTGAAACGCGGGCAGTTGTACCTGAAGAAACTCGGCGAGAGCATGAAGGGAATCGCGGTCGTAATCGGTGTAACCGGCCAGGTAACCGGAAGAATCGTCTTCGATATGACAGAAGACACCGCGATTAAAATAACATCAAAACTAAATGACGAAGAATTTAAAGACTTTCATGAAATGGCCCGCTCGACAATCGCTGAACTCGCGAATATGATCACGGGGCGCGCGGTCACCAAGCTGGAAAAAGAAGGCCTTGCCTTCAGCTTCACTCCCCCTACTATCATTACCGGTACCAACCTGAATATTCACGAGCCTACCGGGGAGATGGAAGCCTTGATCATCCCGATCGATTCCGGCTTGGGCATCGTTGAAATCAATATCGCATTTAAAGAATAAAGGAGGACAGCATGGGAATCATGTTCGGCGAAGACGGCTATCCTGTAGGTAAAAAATCGACCGGCGGAAATTATAAAGTTTTAATCATCGACGACTCGCAGTTTATCATCAAACAGCTCTCGCAGATATTTATGTCCCGCGATTTCGAAGTTGTCGGGACGGCGCAGAACGGTAAAGAAGGACTCGCGCTCTATAAATCGGTTTACCCGAATATCGACATGGTCACTCTCGATATCACGATGCCCGAGATGGACGGACTCGAAACTCTCCAGAGGATCCGTGAGGCCGACCCTAACGCCGTGATTATCATGGCGACCGCGTTAGGAACCGCCGACGCTGTGAAGGAAGCGATCAAACTAGGCGCGAAGGGCTATATCGTCAAGCCGTTGGACCGTGAAAAAGTCCTCGAACGTGTCGGTCAAATCCTGAAGTAGAGGCCGGAATGTCGAACTATATCGGGATCGATCTCGGCGGTACCGCGGTAAAGCTGGGGATCGTCAATATGAAGGGCGAGATAGTCGAGACTGTCGAAGTCCCCACCCTCGCTGAAACAAACTCCGCGGATAAAATCTACCGCAATATTTCACAGGCCGTGGGCGCGCTCCTTGAAAAATCGGGCGGCGATAAGATAAAAGGCATCGGGATCGGGTGCCCCGGCAGTATTTCCCCCGAAGAAGGGACGATCGTATCCGGGATCAGCAATATCCCGGCGTTGAACGGTTTCCCGCTTGCGCGTGAGATCGAGCATGATTTTAAAATCCCAACTTTTATCGATAACGACGCTAATAATGCCGCGCGCGGCGAATTCCTTTTCGGCGCCGGTACCGGAAAAAAGAACTTTATCATGATCACGCTCGGGACGGGGATCGGCGGCGCCATCTTCATCAACGGCGACCTGTACGGCGGAGTGAATAACTATGCCGGCGAAGTCGGACACATGATCATCATCGTGAACGGGCTCCAATGCACCTGCGGGAGCATGGGATGCTGGGAAGCATACGGCTCGGCGACATCGATGATCAAACGCGCCAAGGCACTTGTAGAACGCGGTATCAAAACCTCGCTATTGAAGCATTACCCCGACGATATCAACGCTAAGGTGATTGTCAAGGAAGCGGCCGCAGGCGATATGGCGGCGAAAGAGATTATCATCTCCACTGGGAAATACATCGGGATCGGCCTCGCCAACCTGATTAACATCTTCAATCCCGAGCTTTGTATTGTCGGCGGCGGCGTTTCGCTTGCCGGAGAAATACTTTTCAAAGAAATATTAAAATACGCTCAGATAAACACACTTCCCCGCGCATGGGATGTGGTCGAAATCGAACAGGCGAAACTCGGCAACAAAGCCGGAATTCTCGGCTCTGCCGCACTCGCGTATATGAAAATGAAATAAGGTGTAATTATGCCCCGTTATTTAATTCTCAATATTCTCTTGACGGTTTTTCTGGCATTTATCCCGGCATATCCGAAGATAACTGTCGATTTTACCGGCTATTCCCCCGAAGACGTGGTCACCATGATGACCAATTTCGGAATCGGTCATTTCGACGCCGTGGTGCTCAGTCACCCGTTCAGGACATACGGCTCGCCCGGCAATACCGACGGAATTATCTACGACTGGACCGACACCGGCGGGGTCAAATCCCAACAGAGCGGACTGAACACGTTATACGGCAATCTCGACGGTTTTAAGAAATTGGTTGATTTCCTGAAAAAGAACAAGGTCGCGGTGATCTGTAAGGCCGATATCTTCTCTCAGTACATGGATTTCAATCTCGATCTCTGGAAGGCTACGGATTTTTCGCCGGACAGTATCAACTATTACGATTATCATTTTGTCAATCTGAAAAACGACACCGCGAAGGATAAAATCCGTCAAATGCTCGCGCAGATGAAAAGCATGCCTGTCGATAAATGGATTATCGATTTGTCGAAGGTGCCGTTAAAGGAACAGGCGGATTACTTCGCGTTTGTCCGCGATAACGCCGGATGGGCGACAGTCCTTTTCTCGCATGAGCCTGAAATCTATAAAAACTATAAAGATAAGGCATCGTCTTATTACTATTCCCTGCTGATGGAAACAATTCTTTCATCGACAAACAGGCTGGATTCGTCTATCTATTCCGAAGTGAAGCCGGATGTGATCCATTTTGTACCCGACCGCGATGTCTGGATCAATCATTTTGCGGTGGGGCTTTATCTCGCCGCGAATTTTCCCGGCACGGTCATCCCCGCGTCGTTTATCGCTCTCAAATCGGGGAAAAGTATCCTAAGCCACTTCGTTACGGATATGCCCTATTCCTGTGTCTACCACGGCTTGGATACTATCGTGATGTACTCGAAGTCGGGAAAAAAGATCATCGCGATCAATCTTTCAGTCGATCTGGCGAGCGTCAAGCTCGATATGCCCATGACGAAAAAGGGCGTCATCAAAAGCGTGATGGGAAACTATCCCCTGCAGACGGACTCCTCGGGAAGCTATATCCTTATTCCGCCGGGCAGTGTTTATATATGGGAAATTCAGTGAAGTCTGCGGGAGTATCGCCCGAGACGGAACGGCTTTTCCTCGATTTTCTCGAAGGGACGAAGGTAGTCGATAAGGATATCAAAAAAGACCCGCGGAAAAGCGATTCACCGCCGTTCCGTTCGATAGACCTGCACGGGATGCAGTTGACACAGGCACTTGCGGCCGCCGAAAGTTTTATTAAAAGTTCGTTCTCTGCCGGAAGCAAGTCGTTGACAATAGTTACCGGCAAAGGGATACACAGCGAAGGCATCCGTTCACCGCTCCGTGAGGGGATCGGCGAGTACCTCGCTGAAAACTGTGCAAAGCTCAATTTCAGTTATTCCGAACGGGAGGGATCGTTCCAACTATGGCGAAAAGATTATTAGCGTTTTTATTTCTCGGTGCGATTTTTACCGGCTGTTCGCCCTTCATAAACTACGACAGTCTCTATGAAAAGGGGAAATACCTCGAAGCCTATAGTTCTCTCGATGCGGTCGAGAACAAAGCCTCGTCGGATTATGAACTCCGCCTGCTCAAGGTCGTCCTCAGGCTCTCGCTCGAGGGTGAGATGGAATTTATCACGAATAGGCTCGTGACGGTGATCTCTAATATAAAATCGGTGTCGTTGAGTAACTATATCCTTTTCGGAAATGCCTTTTTATATTATTTTACCGCTGAGAAACGTTCCGACCTGAAATATTACCAGAACGTAACAAATCTCCTTGTGAACCTGCCCGGTTCTCTTCCCCCGGAGTTCGTCCCGTTGGCCTATAAGATCAGGGCGATTTCAAAGTCCAAACTCGGCAATTTTCAATCCGCTATCGGAGACTACGAGAATAGCTACAGCCTGCTACCCTTAATAGAGAATTATTATTTTATCGCCGAGTGTTATTACGCGCTCGACCAGAACGATAAATGTATAGAGTATCTCGATAGGGTGATTTCACAGGCGAACGATCCGGCGCTGGTCAGTCTTGCGCTCTACCGCAAGGGGGAGATTACCTACGACCTTAACGATTATGAGACGGCTCTCAAGTATTATCTGGAAGCCGTGAAATA
>MIBE01000062.1:10212-29119 GCA_001829415.1 Spirochaetes bacterium GWF1_51_8 | reverse complement strand
CTGAAGATCGCGAAGTGTTTCCAGAAAATGGGATATCAGAAGATATTTACGAAATTCCTGAAAATTTGCCTCCGTATCGACGAAAACAACGCGAACGCGTTCTATCTGATGAATGTAAATTAGGACTGATGTAAGTTTTTACGTTCACCGTTCTCTACCGGATAATATATAAAAACTAGTTCTGATAAAAAGATAGAGATTTTAACGCTTAAATCTTGTTCTGATTACTATTTTATTATATAATTAGGAATAAGAGGTAAGGAACGGCAAATGGACACGAAAAACAAGTACACTTTCCTCATTGTCGACGACGAGTTCCCGATTGTCAAGATCATTTCCGATATTCTCAATATTCACCCGAGCGTCAAGCAGATCTATACTGCCAACAACGGACTGGAGGGTGTCGAGACCTATCAGAATAACGACATCGACTTTGTTATTACCGATATCCTGATGCCAAAAATGACCGGCATCGAACTCATTAAAAAACTTATGTCCATCAATCCCGATGTGCAGATCATCGTCGAATCGGCATTCAGCGATATCGATCTTGTCCGTGAGGCGATGCGGAGCGGGGCATATGACTATATCCTGAAACCGTTCTCAATCGAAGATATGATGACCGCGATTAACAGGATCATCGAACGCCGTGAGTTTATCGAAGAAAAGCGCCGTTATGTCCACCGGCTCGAGGAAAAGATCGCGGAGACCACCGCCGACCTCCGCCAGAAATACCTCCTCGCTTTTACCACTCTTGTCTATGCTTTGGAAGCGCGCGACCGTTACACCCACGACCATTCGCAGAACGTCTCACGTTATTCGGTAGGCTTGGCTAAAGCCGCGGGCTTGTCCGACGACGAGATATATATGATCCGCGAAGGCGGCATCCTTCACGATGTCGGCAAGATCGGTATTCCCGACGGCATTCTCCTCAAGCCAGCCGCGCTTACCGACGAAGAGTACGAGACGATCAAACAGCATCCTACAATCGGGAGAAATATAATTTTTCCGGCGCTGAAAGAGCATTCTATCACTATGAATGTGGTATATTATCATCATGAACGGTTCGACGGGTACGGATACCCCGAACGGTTAAAGGGCGAGGCTATCCCGTTTCACGCGCGGATTGCCGCGATAGCCGATGCGTATGACGCGATGACCTCGCGCCGTATCTACCGCAACAACCGGACGGTGGATGAAGCGATAACGGAGATAAATGCCTGCAAGGAAAAGCATTTCGATCCCGAGCTGGCCACGCTCTTTGTGAATAATATCGATTCGATCATCAAGGAGAAAAATGTTGAATAAAACATACGGCCTCATCTTTTTTTTCATTCTTGTTCTGTCAGGATGTCAAAATACTCTAAAGGTAAATGATAAAGAGTATTCCAATGACACCCTGAAGCTGAAAGTTTTCGGTTTCGGCAAGGAACAGCAGGTCGCGTATATGAATGCCCAGGGCGATTACAATATCATTCTCAAGGGCGCAGCGTTCGAGATTATTAAGGGAAAAGTAACTCTCCTTCCCAATAATAACAATCCGGTAAAAAATCCCAATCTCGACGGGTATTTCAATACATCTCAGAAAAAACTTGGAGACAAACTGTTCATATACGAGTACAAGGAGCTTTCCGGTACGATCTACATCCAGACCGGGAAGAAGCACACTCAGGAATCCGAAGTCGAGATAAAGAATCCAGATGTCCGTGTATTGCCTGTTGTAATCACCGATGCTATTGAAAAAAAATATGCCGATAATAAAAAAGCGTCCGGTGTGGCCTATGTCCGGGGGATTTCGTATGACGTCTCGAAACCCGGAAAAATTTTCGTCAAGTACAGTGTCACGTTAGTGGAGGAGAATGTTGAATAAGTTTATTTCCTTCATGAAGGAAATGGAAGTTGAAAAACTGATCGATGAAGGGAAATTCGCCGAGGCAGTCCCTATTCTACTGCAATCACTTGACAAGGGCGAATTCATCGACAGGTTCGGCCTGCTCGATAAAATTTCTTATTGCTATATCAAGCTTGAGAATTTCGAATCCGGATTGAAGTACCTCAACGAAATGGTTAAGATCAACCCCCATTCCGCGAGTGTCAAACACAACCTCGCCATTTGTCATTATTACCTCGGGAACTATGAGATTTCCGCGCGTTACTTCGAGGACCTGACGGATACGGAATTTAACGACAGCTTTTCCAATTTCCATCTCTGTGTCTGTTATATTAAGCTCGCGAAGTTCGATAATGCCGAGAAGCTCTATGCCGCTTTCCTGAACGACGAACATGCCGGGCAGACGATCTTTAATATCGGGATGAATCTTGTTCACGAGTCCCAGCCTTCCCGCGCGAAAGACTTATACCTGAAATACCTGCACACCTACCCTAAGGACATCGATTGTATGTTCGGGCTGGGTATCAGCTATGTCGAGACGAAGGATTACCAGAAATCCATCGAATGCTTCACGCGCGTTTTCGAATGGGACAAGGATCGTTTCCCGATGGCGCCGGTTCTTCTCGGGATGAGCTATTTCGAGGTAGGGCAGGCTCCGAAGGCGCTTGTGTACCTGAAACACGCCATCGAGCAGGACGCGTCCAACTACGAGGCATGGTACTACACGGGGATCGTCTACGATGCGCTCAATCAGCCCGATAACTCGATCGAAGCTCTGAGACAGGCGGCGGGTTTGAAACCCCACTCTTCGGAAATATGGGAGCGGCTCGCGTTGGTGTACCTGAACCATAAGATATACGAGAAGGCGCGCGAGTGCTTTCTGAAAGTTTTCAAACTGACAAATAACCCGGAATACGCCTACAGGATCGGGCTCAGCTTCATGCTTGAAGAGAAGTACGAGAAAGCGGTGGATTTTTTTACCGTCAGCCTCGACCGCTCGGGCGACTCCGACGAAATTTACGAAAATATCGGTATCTGCTACTATCACCTGAAGAAGTACTGGGAAGCCATCCAGTACCTCGAGCCGTTGATCAACAAAGGCGTCACCAAGGAGATGATCTTTTTCGTTTACGGCAGCTCACTCATGAAGGTTGGGCGGCTGAACGAGGCGCGGGAAATTCTCGAAAAAGGCCTCAAGCAGAATCCGTCGGAGATTAATATCCTCTACGGGCTCGGACTCCTCGAGGCGAACCGTGAGAACTACGAAAAGGCGGCTCGTTATCTCGAAAAAGCCGTGATTATCGACAGAAATCCCGAGATTATCTACACCCTCGCTTTGACGAAGATGAAGCTCCAGGAAGCCGATTCGGCCGTGGAACTTTTCGAGGAGTATATGCTCCAGAAACAGCCCGAGCCGGAAGTGCTGTATAAAATAGGCCTCCTTTACATCCAGCTCAAGGAGTTCGATAAGGCGAGACGTGTTTTCCAGGATATCGTTGTCCTGAACCCGGCGCATGAAGGCGCGAAAAACTATATAAAAGACTTGGAAAAGCTATGAGGGGAATCTTACTTTTCGGTTTTTTATTTCTCATGTCCTGCACGCAGGAACACTTGCTACTCCTGAAGAATGTCCAGACCGCGCAGTTCCTATCGTTCGATCAGCTTCTTAAGGAAACGGGCTATATGAACTATATCAACCGCCCGTTCGTCTTCACTAATCAAATTCCGTTGACCGCAAAGGTCATGACGACAAACCAGACTGTGTTAAAGATCAGCCAGTTTACCAATATCATCACCAACACGACGCCCGGAACACTCCCCGGAATGAAGATTTCCACGCAGATCGTCGTCATACCGGATAAAAATAACGCGATCGCGCAATCGAATAAAATCACCGTCCAGCTCGATAATAAAAAGCCTCCGATCAAGGATGCCGCCCCGCCCAAGGACCCGTTGACGATCACGCCGATTGTCAAGAATATCGAAATGGTTCCCGGCGAGGAGTTTTCCATCAATGTCTACGAAAAGGATATACTCCTGACTCTGAAAACGGTCGAGGGCGATATCAAGTACCTGAAGGAAAAATCCAATCCCGCCGACGGTTTCTTCCTGTTTCAGGGCGGAACGATGACCGGGATGGTCATCCTTCACGGCTACACGAAGAGCGGAAAACTCGTGAAAAAGTATATCTATAACATCAAACCGTTATCCGCCCAGCCCGTGCAGACTTACCCCGGTGTGACGAACAAGATCGACTTCGCTCCATCGGACGGCGACATCACCAACAAGGGCTCGGGCTTCATGCTTTCCGACACCGTGCTCGCGTCGCTGGGCAACCTGTCCAACCCCGAGAAGATCAAGCTTCTCTATAAGAATATCAACTCAGGCGATATGACCCCGAAGGACAAAGAGCTCCTGCGTTACCAACTCATCTCCTACCTGATCGATAATTTTTCGTTCACCGAGGCCGCGAGTAATATCAATCTGCTGACCGATCAATACCGCAAGAACCTATATCTCGCGCGGATGTACGCCAAGCAGAAGAAACCGCTGGAAGCGTTCAAGAGCTATTATGCGGCGCTGAACGGCGACCCGGCGGTTATAAAAAGCGCAATTCTGGAAATGGAAGCCCTGTACCTAAAAGAGGGCGATATCGATAAAAGCTCTATCGATAAAATGAAAGGCATCACGGCGGGATACATTCAGTCCGATCCGGATTTCTATGCCCGTTCGATGATTAATCTCGCGCGGCTCATGCAGTATGTCCACGACATCTACGGTTCCAAGGATATTTTCGAGAGTATACTCAAGGGGAATTACAGCAAGGCGGTCATGCAGGACGCCAAAAAGTATTACGAAGAATTAAAAAAGAATTTCCTGGAATATGAATAAGGAGATCAAGTATCATGCAGTTAGTAAAAGGACTCGAAGGCTTTATCGAAGCGCCCCACCCCGATAAACTCCAGAATATCGAGGAGATGCAGAAATTTGGGATTATCGGTTACTCCGATTCCATAATACAATCCTTTCTCAGGGCGAAGAAAGCCGCAAAATCGAACGCGAATATCCTGATTCAGGGCGACAGCGGTACCGGAAAGGAACTCTTCGCCATCGCCACGCATTATATGGGCATCCGGATGGACGGCCCGCTCATCAAATTGAACTGCGCGGCAATACCAGAGACCCTTCTCGAAAGCGAGCTCTTCGGATATGAGAAAGGCGCGTTCACCGGCGCGGGACGCACGAAGATCGGGAAATTCGAGCTTGCGCATAAAGGGACGATCTTTCTCGATGAAATCGGCGAGATGTCGCTCGCGCTCCAGGCGAAAATTCTGCGCGTCATCGAGGATAAAATCATCTCGCGTGTCGGGGGCCTCGAGAGCATCAATATCGACGTGCGGATCATCTCCGCTACCAACCGCGACCTCTGGCAGGAAGTCCGCAAGCTGAAATTCCGCGAAGACCTCTATTACCGTATCAATGTCATTTTTCTCCACCTGCCCGCCCTCCGCGAACGGCGCGAAGACATCCCGCTTCTGATCGATTTCTTTATCAAACGTTATATCGAACAGGAAGGCGTGAAGATCACACAGATCGACGAGGATGTCGTGAAACTGCTCATCTCGTTCAACTGGCCGGGCAATGTCCGCCAGCTCGAGAATGTGATCCATCACGCGATGATCATGACCGAGGACGAACGAATCTCTATCGACGACATCCCCGACAACATTTTTACTTCGTCCTCGTTATCGGGTGACTCGATGAGCACTCTCGCCGGGTATATCAAGAAGGATAATGTCATCATCACCGATCTCGACTTGGACGAAATGGAAAAGACGCAGATATTGAAGGCGCTCGAAAAGGCGCATTGGAAGATGTCGAAAGCGGCCGAACTGCTCGGTATCCACAGGAATACGCTGACCCAGAAGATGAAGAAGTACAAACTGAAATAATCAGTTCCGCTGTTCGATATAGAGGATTTGGGCGTTGTAGAGCTTGAAGCTGTCCGGATGAAGAACCATCCGTTTTTCGATCAGGTATTGGTTTTTCTCGACCACGATTTCAAGTACAGCCCTTTCCATATCCCTGAATGCCAGACCGGTAAGATCGTGAGTAGTGGGCAATTCCCTATTCGGATCGATATAATCCGCGATAAAAAGAATTTTCTGGAATCGAGTCATATTTTCCTTTCCGGTGGGATGGATCAGGATCGCGTCAAGGATTTCTTTATCGCGCACACCGTACTTCCAGTACGCCAAAAACGCCCCGACTCTCGCGTGGATGACGCCCGGCGATTGAAGGTCTTCTCGGGTAAGCGGGATACCGTTTTTCCCGCAAAACTCCATCTGTTCCGCGATCGACATCCCCTTCGCGCAGTCGTGCAATACTGCCGCGACCCTCATTTCCTCGGGCTTCACACCCCACTTCGCGGCGAGTTCCATCCCGACCCGTTCCACCCCGAGGGTGTGCTGGTAACGTTTCTTCGAAAGGTTATTTTTCAAATCCTCATAAATCTTTTCGAAATCCATTTTTAGTCCTTCAGCTCAAGATTATATTTTTTCTTCAGGAGTTTTCTGAGTTCGGTCATGAAATACTTGCCGGGATCGGTCTTCTGAGTGAATTTATAATTCGTGACATTTTCGATATACAGCGCGTAATGGGGAAGTTTTTTATTGGTGTACTCGTAATGACCGATCATATACTCCACCGATGGAAACTGTTCGGCGAGCCATGCGATCAGATGGGCGTTAGCCTCGATCTGCGCGGCGGTAAGGTCGACGTTCTTCTTCCCGACATTTTCGATGCCGATGGCGGTGTAATTGAATCCGATGGTGTGGCGCGCGACGATGTTCAACGGGAGAAGAGTATATATTTTCCCGGTTTTATCGATAACAAAATGGATGCCGACATTGACCGCGCCGAACGCCTGCAGGTACGGACGGTCGTCGCCCATCTTCGCCGGTTTGAAGCACCCGAGCGAGTCCTTCAACGACGACATCTCGGTAGAATGGACTACGATCATTTTCGGGTCTTTGAGCTCGTAGGTATCCATCCCGTAATGATCCTTGCAGTACTGCTTAGTCAGTTCGAGTCTCTCCGCGGTCACAATCGGGTAATCGGTGAAATCGGGTTTTTTAACCGCACCGGTAAGCGTCAAGAACAAGAACAATATCAATGGCAAATACTTTTTCATCGTCCCTCCCGGAAGACTATTATAACCCCTTTCGGCGTAAAAGTGAAGTTTTAATAATTTGACAAAAAGGCAAAACAGGGGTATAATTAATATACAATGCCTATTGAGGAGTGTAGCAATGAGAGAAGGAATACATCCCAAACTTTATAATACCAAAGTCAAATGCACCTGCGGCGAAGAGTTTGTTATTCGCGCGGCTGTCGAACAAATCCACGTCGAAGTCTGTTCCAAGTGTCACCCGTTCTATAGCGGTCAGAAGAGAAACATCGACCGCGGCGGTATGGTCGAACGCTTCAAGAAGAGATACGGCATCAAGTAATTCGGCATGGCCGAAAACCAGCCTCAGGCGCTTAAAGTTAGTGAGCTCGCTAAATTCTTATCGAATATTATCACAAGTAACGTTCCTCCTTTGTGGATTCGCGGCGAGATCAGCAATCTCCGTGTCCAGCAAAGCAGGAACGTTTTTTTTACACTGAAGGACGAAGAATCAAAGATAAACTGCGTCATGATGCATTTCTCCGAGGCGCAATCCTCTGTGAAGGATTTGGCGGACGGACAGGAGATTTTCCTTTACGGCAACGTCTCCTACTACAAGAAAGAAGGTTCCATCAGTTTCTTTGTCGATAAAGTCCTTTTTATCGGCGAAGGCCTCCTTAAACAGAAATTCGAACAACTCCGCCAAAAACTCGAAAAAGAAGGCTATTTCGATAAAGGCCGCAAGCGCAAAATTCCAGAGTACCCAGAATGGGTCGGGATTGTCACATCTCCTACCGGAGCGGCGATCCACGATATTCTCAATGTCACGAACCGCCGTTTCGGAAGCGTGAACATCGTCCTATTTCCCGCCAATGTCCAGGGCGACGGCGCGTCCGAGGAAGTAGCCCGTTCTATCAGGATCGCGAACAAGTATGCCGGGCATTTGCTCGACGTCCTCATCGTGGGACGCGGGGGCGGCTCGATCGAAGACCTCTGGTGTTTTAACGAGGAACCCGTCGCACGGGCGATCTTTAAATCGAAAATCCCCGTGATCTCTGCGGTCGGCCACGAGATCGATTATACTATCGCGGACTATGTCGCGGATATGCGCGCTCCTACGCCGTCCGCCGCCGCAGAACTTGTAGTCAAGGACAGGAACCAGCTCCTCGATTACCTCCGCAATCTCACCTACCGCGCCGACCAGCTGATGAACAACAAAACCGATCAGTTCCGGCTGATCCTCGATAACAAGGGTAAAACGTCGCTCAAGCGCACCTTGATCACGATGCTGTCGAATATCTCGCTCGAACTGGGCGAGCTCAGGCACCGTTTCGACAAGGTCTACGCCTCGAATATCCAGAACTGGTCGCATCGGGTGAAACTGCTCGCGGAAAAGCTCGAAACCCTAAATCCGGTAAAAATCCTCGAGCGCGGTTATTCGATCACGTACAAGCTCGATGAAAACGACGTCCGGAAGAATATCCGTTCGGCGGACGAGACTGTTCCCGGCGATAGCCTGCTGACCATTCTCCACGACGGCGAAATCCGTTCGACACGGCGCTAACTCTATCGCAAACCGTATACCTGCCGAAAATTATATACTGACTTTACAGGAACTATCATGATAAAAGTACTCATCATCGGCGCGGGCGCCGCCGGCGAAATGGTCGCCAATGAAATCAAAACTCACAAGTACTTCGCTGAGAAATGGAAGATCGAAGGTTTCCTCGACGACTCGCCCGGAAAGAAATCCGCGGGCGGATTCCCTGTCGTCGGATCAATTGCCGACGCGCCATCCGTGATCCGCGAACGCTCGATAGACAAGGTGATCATCGCCATCCCGTCCGCGGGAAGGAGCACGATCGACAGGATAGTCTCGATAGTTTCCGGCTCGCCTGTGCAAATCCAGATCGTCCCGGGTATCTTCGATATTATCGAGGGTAATGTCCGCATTTCGCAAATCAGGAATATCCAGCCGTCCGACCTTCTTGGCCGCGAAGAGGTAGGCCTCGAGCCCGAGAGGCTCGTCGACACGTTCCGTGACAAGACCGTTTTCGTGACCGGAGCGGGCGGCTCCATCGGCTCGGAGATTTTCCGCGAGCTATTAAAGCTCCCGGTTAAGAAGGCTATCGCGTACGGACGGGGCGAGAACTCGATTTTCGAGCTGATCTCATTCCTGAAAAAGGAAGACCGTTTCGCCTATTCCATCGGCGATATCCGCGACCCGGTGAAACTCGAGCACGAAATCTCGCGCCGCCAGCCGGATATCGTGATCCACGCCGCCGCGCATAAACACGTCCCGTTGATGGAAGACCATCCCGACGAAGCCGTCCGTAACAATATCCTCGGCACTTATATGACCGCGCGGCTTTCGATCAAATACGGCGTCAAGCGTTTTATCCTGATCTCGACCGATAAAGCCGTCAATCCCAATTCATTCATGGGGGCGACGAAGCGCATCGCCGAACTCGCGGTGCTGTCGCTCAACCGCTCTCAGAAGAACACACGGTTTACCGCCGTGCGTTTCGGTAACGTCCTCGCGTCGCGCGGGAGTGTCGTACCGCTCTTTATGAAGCAGATCGAACTCGGCGGCCCGGTTACTGTCACGCATCCCGAAATGACCCGTTACTTTATGTCCATCCCCGAAGCCGCGCGCCTCGTCCTGAAATCCGCCGCCGTTCCCGACGACGGTATCTATATCCTCGAAATGGGTCGTGCGATCCGTATCCTCGATCTCGCGAAGAACATGATCGCGTTATCGGGTCTGGACGAATCTGTCATCCCGATTGTCTATTCCGGCTTGCGTCCCGGGGAAAAACTCACGGAAGAACTGAATTACGATTATGAGAAACCAAACCCGACCGCGTTCGATAAACTCTACCGCCTGACCGGCGACGAGCCGTTATTCGATGCCGATTCCCTCGACAGAACGATAGCCGTTCTCGAGAAAGCGGCAGAAACATTTACACGCTCGAAGATCGAAGAGGCTGTCAGGAGTATCCTCCCCGGTTTCAAAGGAGCCGGACGATGAAAAAAATCCCGTTCGCTCTTCCCGAGATCGGGGAGCGGGAGATAGAGGCGGTCACCGACGTCATGCGTTCGGACTGGATCACAACCGGGCCGAAAGTCCGCGAGTTCGAACAGAACCTCGCCGATTACTGCGGCGTATCCCATGCTCAATGCCTCTCCTCAGCCACCGCGGGGATGGAACTGCTCCTACGCCTTTACGGGATCGGGCCGGGGGACGAAGTAATCACCACCCCCTACACATTCGCGGCCACCGCGAACGTCATCGTCCATACCGGCGCTGTTCCGGTTTTCGCCGATGTTTGCGGAGAGGATTTTAATATCGATCCCGTAGCGATAGAGAAACTGATTTCACCGAAAACAAAGGCCGTGATCACCGTCGATTTCGGCGGGCTCCCGGTAAACTACGGCGGGATATCGACCATCCTCCGCGATAAGGCAAACCTCTTCCGCCCGTCCGCGAATCCCTACCAGCGCGGACTTCATCGGCCGTTGTGGATATCCGACGCGGCGCACAGTCTCGGCGCGGTCTACGGCGGCAGGAAAACAGGAGGTCTCGCGGACTTCTCGGTCTTCTCCTTTCACGCCGTGAAAAACCTAACCACCGCCGAGGGCGGAGCCATGCTCTACGACCGTTCGGTATGGGAGAACGCCGACGATATCTACCGCGGGCTTCGATTGATGCTTCTCCACGGCCAATCCAAGGATGCCCTCGATAAACTCAAGGCCGGAAACTGGTTCTACGCCATCGAGCTCCCGGGCTATAAGTACAACATGACCGATATGTCCGCCGCGATGGGGATTTCCCAGCTCGCGCGTTACGAAGACGAGATACTCGCCAAAAGGAAAAGAATCTGCGGTATATATACCGAAGCGCTTGCAGGCGTCCCTTCGTTGAGCGTACCGATCCTTCGGGACGGCCTGCGCGAGACGTCCTATCAGCTTTATCCTCTCCGGCTGAAAACGCCGAATATCGAACTGCGGAATGCGGTTATCGCCGGGATGAGCGAAAAGGGCATCGCGCTGAACGTGCATTTTATCCCGTTACCGCTCCATCCATATTACGAAAAGCTGGGGTACATGATTGATAAATATCCGACCGCGAAAAAACTTTATGAAAGCGAAATCAGTCTGCCGGTTTACTCACGGCTTTCGGAAGACGACGCGCTTTATATAGCCGAAGAATTGAAAAAAACGTTGAAAAACCTCGAGGAGCGATTATGATTTCCAAGGACGATTATTTTATTCTCTACATGGATGAAAAATCCTATTACATGCTGCCGTTCACGGAAAACCAGAGCTTTTCGAGTCACAGGGGCAATGTCAAATTCGAGGGTGGAATGGAATACGGCGACAAACTCACTTCGCATATGGGGACGGATTTCTACGTCCTCCGCCCGACCCTCGCCGACCGGATGATGAAGGTCAAACGCCGCACCACGATTATCTATCCGAAGGAAGCCGGTACGATTCTCCTCGAACTGGGGATCGAGAACGGAAGCCGCGTGATCGAATGCGGATCGGGTTCCGGCTCTCTGTCGGTTCTGTTAAGCAGGATAGTCGGCCCGTCAGGGAAGATATATTCCTACGAACGCCGCCCCGAACATCAGGAGAGCGCGATCAAGAACCTTTCCAAATTCGGCAAACCCGAGCATGTGGAATTTTTCCTGAAAGACCCCGTTACCGATGGCGGATTCGGCGTCACCGGCGTCGATTCGGTGTTCCTCGACGTTCCCGAACCGTGGACATTGATCGACGCGGCCTACGACGCCCTGAAAGGGGGCGGTTTTATCGGGACGTTAAATCCCTGTATCGAACAGATTCAGACCACGGTAGAGAAAATGGAGCAGTCCGGCTTTATCCGTATCCGCTGTATCGAGATTTTAGTGCGCGGAATACGCGTCAAGAAGAATATGACCCGTCCGCACGACAGGATGATCGCCCATACCGGCTACCTCCTGTTCGCGCAGAAAATTAATCAAAAACCCGGCTTGAAATCCGAATGAATGAGGTGTAAATTTCACTAAACCACCCGGAGGTTCATTATGCGTTTTTCGTCTATTTCACCCGTGAGGCTGATGCTTCTGCTTACTGTTTCGTTTGCATTGTTCGCCGCGCCGGCAGGCCTTTTCCCGAAAAAATCGTCTTCGATAGACCTGCACGCGATTGAAGAAAAGGTGTTCGAGATTGTCAACATGGAACGTGAGGATGCCGGTCTGGAACCTTACGAGTACCACGATATACTTGCCGAGTTGGCGCTCTATCATAGTGAAAACATGATCGAATTCGATTTCTTCTCGCATACCGACAATAAAGGAATGTCGCCGGGGCAGAGAAAGAACAAGCTCTTTCCTGAAATCATCGGCGGGATCGGAGAAAATATCGCATACAACTATGGGGCTTCCGAGGATGAAATCGCGGAAAACCTGATGACCCAATGGATGAACTCGCCGGGACATAAGGCGAATATCCTAAGCACAAAGTACTCGCATATCGGGGTTGGAGTTGCGGCGGTGGATAAAGACGGATTTACCTATTATTACGCGACCCAAAACTTCGGGGACTTGATGGGCGAACTTCTCACTATCTCGCCCTCTCAGCCGAAATATAACGATACCGCCGAATTCACATTCGACTTCCTCGGAAATTTCGAGAAAAAGCGATTGACTGTTTTTGTGAGTTTCCCGGACAAGAATGCCAAATATCAGATGCCCGACGGTTCTTACTATACCGGTACGGGTAAGATGACCCTGAAATGGAAAGGCGACAAGTTTTCTTTTACCCTGAAACTCGATAAAGGAAAGGGCGTCTATAAAATCATGATGGGCAAGGACGGCAGTTTCTATCCCGAAGGTTATGAGATCAAGGTAAAATAAACCGATTAGTATCCTTCATGTGAAGATAATCCGCGGGCTCTGAGAAGATCGTCCACCAGTTTTTCGATGAGCTCGCGGTTTTCGTTAGATAGCTCCTCGAACCGTACGCCGATCGTATTCCCGCTGACATTGCGGACAATTCCCCAGAAGTCGATCAGACGGTCGCCCGCCCTGAACTGTACCCGCATGATGTCGCCTACGACAAAGATTTGTTTCACGTCAAGGCCTATACCGCCGCTCGAAATGTCGACTATCATTCCCTCGGCGGTACTGCCCTTCCATGAATAGATCGCCGGAATACTCACAGTGATACGTGTCAGTCTCAGCGGATTTTCGTTTGTTTTTTCCGGCATATTATTCTCCCATTATCAGTTTAAATTCGACACGTCTGTTCTCAGCCATCCCGTCATCGGCATCATTCCCGGACACGGGATCGGCCTCTCCGCCGGATTCAAGAACGAATAAAGATTTAGGCAGTTTCTTGACCTTCGTGAGGTAATCGTATACGGCCTTCGCGCGCGCCATCCCGAGTTTGAGATTCAGTTTTTCCGACCCGTCGGCATCGGTATAGCCGGAGATTTGAATTTTTATCCCCTTACCAACAGGTATCTGCTGGAACACTTCTGCCGCCTGATCCAGTTCGGCCTTAATCGCGGGTGTGAGCTTTGATGAGTTGTATCCGAATTGCGAGACGGTCACCCAATCCCCGTTCATTAAAGTCATATAGTACGCAGTATCCTTTTCAGGTTCCTTTGCGGGAGCCTCAGCCGCCGCTAATGTCACACCTTGATTGACAACTTTATCAACCGTGATCGTATCCAGTTTCCCGTTGATCGCGATCCCGATATCAAGCGTCTGAGCGTCCTGAGCAGGTGAAACCTGATCGATCATGTACTCGAACACAGCGGATTTATCGATACCGAGCTTTTTGACATCCATCGAAGCCTTGGTCTTGCTCTTCGACGACAGTTTAAGCCCGTCGGGAAGCATCAGCTTGACATTAATCAAATCGAGTTCGCGTCCGCTCTTATTCTGGACCTCGAGCTTCATGGGAAATGGATACTTCTTGATCGTACTGTCACAGGTCACTTTCGTGATCAGGTCGTCGGCGGAAAAAACGTTCGCGCCGAAAAGGCCGTACATCGTCGAGAAAACCGCCTTTTCTTTCGGTTCGATAGTTTTATTTTCAAAAAACACGGCGACCGCGTTATCGAACTTCCCTTTCGGGAAGGCGCTGTTGTTCGCTTCTATATCCCAGAGGTTGTCGAACAGCCTCGGCCATACCGTGAAAATAACCTTATCGGGCGAGACTGCTATCAACGGGTGTTTCAATGTCCCCTGAACGCGGACATTGGCTTTATTGGCGTCGTCTAAAGTATACCAGAGATCGGGAATGCTTTCGCCGGTGAACTGGGTTTCCTTATCGACCAGCTTCCCTTCTATACTGCACGGCACCCCGTCTTTATCGCCGAGGTACATATCGAGGATGATTTCCACCCCGACCTTTTTAGCTTGGCCGGAGTTGTTTTCAATCGAATACGACACGAGCATCGTATCGGGAAGCAGTGTCGTGGGGCCGTCGACAATCTCGAGAATCTGGCGTATCACAAGCCCGCGGATCATCCAGTCCGTAATGATCTTCCCGTTATCGTTCGTAGCGCGGAAATAGTAGGTTCCGTCGGTACTGCCGTAGATTGTGATAAAACCGTCGATATTAATGACCGTGATCGATGTGGGCGGAGTTTTATCCGGAAGAATTTTTTTATTATTGTCGTTGACCGTTTTCGGATCGCCCTCTTTCGTGCTCATAAAGAAACGCGAGGTCTTATCGTGAACTCCGATAAACACGTAGTCGTTTTCGATACTGACAGTTTCGGCGAAAAGAGCGTTCGCCGAAAATAAGCAAATCACTGAAATGATGAGTAGTTTTCCCATTTTTCAAGCCTCCCTGATTCATTTACCTTCGTGATCGAAAACCCCCAGTCCTTCTTCGAGATTTCTCGCAAAACTCACATTCATCATCTTGTCCAGCTTGTTAAATCTCAGCACATAACGGATGTATTCCCTATCGCTGACGATAATCAGTTTTCTTTTCTGACTATTGCCTAATAATATGTTCTGAATGAACGATATCCCGAAAGAATCGATATAAAAAACCTGCGAAAACTCTAAGATATACTCGTTCTCCTTAACATCCTTTTCCTTATCCAATATCCCCCGGAGAACATCTTTTTCCATAATCGAGAGCTGTCCCTCGAGAGTGATGATACGGACCTGATTGACTTGTTCTACATGGTACTTGAGCATATCGACTCCGTTAGAATAATTCCAGATCCATTTTCTCATCTTCACCGCTATCGAGCTTGGGGACATTTTTTACTTCATATACCTTCCGCTCTATCTCGGAAAGACGCTTTTCCAGTTTGGCTGAAAGCTTGATCCCTTCTTCGTACAGCTTCAGCGATTCGTCTATATCCTGTCCCTGCTCGAGTAAAGCAACAATTTGTTCCAGCCGTTTCAACAGGTCTTCAAAACGTCCTTCGGTTTTCGACGCCATGATTGCTCGCCCTATTTTTAGAAATAGTATAATACTATTTAAAAAAAAAATAAAGAAAAACGTGAACGTATGCAAAGTTCTTCTTTAGTAATATATTTTTTACAGGTATAAAAAATATGCAGACAGAATTGTTAACTTTAAATTATTGAAATTCGAATTCTTGCATTTATTATCGTCTTCCTGTATAATACTGTGCTTTTTTGGAAAGGTGTCTGAGTGGTCGAAAGAGCACGCTTGGAAGGCGTGTGTACCCGGAAGGGTACCGCGGGTTCAAATCCCGCCCTTTCCGAATAGAGGGACGGTAGAAAAACCGTCCCTTTTGCATTTTTACCTATATATTACTATGATGTTGCGTTTATATTTTAATATACTGTTTCTTCTCTCAATTCTCTCGTGCTCGCCCACGGAACTCGTACACATTTTTCCACCCCAGAAAGTCGATTCTGACAACCTCGGGACAGTCTCCGGTCAAGTCACCGATATCTCAAACAATGCCCCTCTCGACGGCTCGATTGTCACCCTTTCCTCCGGGAATTATACATTCTCCTCCGTTAGCGGCCTCTTCACGATTACGAAAGTCCCGCCGGGAGTCTGGAATTTAACCGTCTCGCTCCCGAACTATACTTCATTCATCACCGATATCATCGTCCTCGCAAGACAGACAAACCTCATTTCCCCGGCACTCTGTCTGACCGATACGACCATACAAATCTGTACCTATAATTTGAAAGACTTGCTGGCAATAGAGACATACGGGTATTTAGCTCAATGGGTTAGCAATTTCCTGCCGGATATTCTCGTGTTTCAGGAGATCCAGCCTTCAGACATCCTGCTGCTCAATCAGGCTCTCTCCAATGCCGGACAGTTTTATGCTTCGACGAAAATATCGTCGCTCTCTGGCTATCCCGACGATTATCTCGCGGTCTGGAGCAAATGGCCTGTTTCGCAAATCTCAAATATCTACTACCCGTCCTACACGGACCCGGTGACGACGAATATCATGTCCCTCAACGGTCTGCGTCCCGTGCTCAAATTTACAATCGTTTTACCGGGTAATCACCCGGTCTGGTTTTATGTCGCCCATTTGAAGGCCGAAGACTCTTTTCCTTCATCAATCCAGAAACGATGCGCCCAGGCAAAGATCATCAGCGATACAATAAATGCATGCCATGATGTCTTTGTCGATCAGGTTATCGTTCTCGGCGATATGAACACCGCACTCTCAGCCGATTTCGAACCCGGCAAGACATTGGATATTTTATGCCTTCGTGACGACAATCCGTCGAATACTTCAAACGATTTTATCCCGATGAACTACACTTATCTCCCGCCTGATACATGGACGATTGAGGGGTATGCAAGTATATTGGATCACATTATCCTGTCGCCGTCGTTACTCCCGAACTATATTTCCAATTCGGTGAAGGTTCAAATACCTATTCCCAACCCGTCGGATCATTATCCCGTTTCTCTGACTATCGGGTATTAATAGTCGATTTTACTTGATATTTTCCCCGCGCAGTGTCAAGATAAATAAAGAGGTCATTATAACAACTATGAAATTAGAACCTGTTGAAATTCCAAAAGCAATTGTAATACCCGAAAGCCTGAAATCACCGGATGCGCTAAAGTCTCCCGAGAGGCTGGAAAACCCGGCAAAGATCGAAATGCCGGCGAGGATTGATATACCTCCTGTCCTGACAACTCCGGAGAGACTGGTTTCTCCCGACGCACTCACTTCACCCCAAAACATGGTAACACCGGAGACCCTCGTCACCCCGAAGGACATGGTGTCGCCTCAGCGTCTCGAGACGCCGGAAGCTTTACCCGTACCGAAAAGGCTGATAGATTAATTCTAAGCAGCGCATTTTCCTTTTTCGATTGTTATGATTATATTTGTGTCAGACGGAGTTGTTGAAAATGCATTTCATCGGCGCGATTTTTTCTTTTATTATTTTCGGTATAATCTTCCGGATTGTCGGCGGAATATTCGGTCTGTTCTTCAAGGGGAAACCGAAGCATAGCCAGCAGTTCGAAGATTTCAAATGGAAATGGCAGAACAAGGATTCTTCCGGCTGGAAGAACGATTTTCAGCGGAAATGGAATAATTTGTGGAATAACAGCCCCGCTTCCCCGGAAAAGCCCAAGCAGCAGGAACCGGAGGTCAGACCGGTCGTAGCCGAGGTGATCCGTGAGGAAGACCCGGTTTTCGTCGACACCTCGTATCATCCTCATTCCTACGATCTCTCCCAGCAGGCTAAAAAGCCGGTTGATGATTCAATCCCCCTCAAAGAGATGACGATTGAAAAGGATACGGAAGACCCGCACCGCCGGAGCAAAAGTCTTCCCGACGGCGATTTGAAGCATGTGATCGCGCGATGCGAGGACAAGTTGACTGAGATACGCAATATGCGGCGGTCATTGAAAAAGCAGGATATAATCGAAAAGGTGTCCTCGATCACGGATAATATCGGGAACATCATGGATACGTTCATCGCGAGGCCGTCGAGCCTGAAGACGGCGAAACGATTCACGGATTATTATCTCGACGCGACGATAAAAATCCTGAAGAAGTATATCGAGCTTTCTTCGTTCAACATACAGTCTCCCGCTATCGATAAAGGCATCGTACAGGCTGAAAAAGCGATGGATACCATTAACAGCGCGTTCGTCAACATCCTCATCCGGCTTCGGGAGGATGACGTAATGGACCTGAACACCGAAATCCAGGTGCTCGAGAACGAGATGAAGATGGACGGGTTCAAGGAATAGCCGGGTCAAATCTGGTTTTTTTTCGCGGTTTATGTTATAATAACCGCTGAGTTTTCATAGTCTATGGAGTCGGTATGTCAAAAAGCAATTCCGCTGAAAGGTCTGTTCTTGTCGATTACGCGATTTTTCTCGCGCAGAAATTTCAGCGATTTATCGGGTCGCAAGACCTGAAAACTAGGAATAGAAAGAACAAAATTTCCATAAAACGCGTCTTTTCCGTCCCTTCGCACCCGTTCGGGGAATACCGCAGGGTCATCCGGACCTTCCGCCCGTTTTCCGCCGAACTCGGCTTCGAAGAGAAAAAGATGGTTTTGCTTCTTTTGGGGATCAGCCTGATCGAAAAGAACGGGGTATTGCTATGGCAGGTGGGAAACTTCTTCCACCGTTCGCCGCTCCGCTGTTTGCAATTTATCCAGGCCGTACTCAATCCCGCGCATAATCTCCTTGCAAAAAAAATCGTTTTTTCCGACGAGGGCGAGTTTCCCCAGCAGGGCATCCCGCTCAATCACCTCGCGAATTTGTACAATATCAAGCGTATTTTTCTATCGCCCTTCGCGTTCACGAAAATCTTTCACGAGATCGGCGGGGGGGACAACTACGGTTTTCCGACCCTG
>MIBE01000062.1:9351-10192 GCA_001829415.1 Spirochaetes bacterium GWF1_51_8 | reverse complement strand
CGCCTCGCCCGATAACGTCCTGAACGACCTCAACGAGATCATCAAGTACCATTCGTTTATCTCCGGGTTCCTGCATAGCGTTTACTCATGGGATGTATCGCCCGGGACGGATATCTACGAAGAGGGCGAATTCGCGCAGGCGCTGAAAACATTTCGTAAGAAAGTGGTCGCGTCCAAGCTCGATTTCGAGCTTCCGGATTTCCTCAAAGCCAATCGCATGAGCAATCTCGAATTCTTCTTCCTGCTCTACCTTGTCTACCGGGTCATCGTCCAGAAAGAGACCAAGTTCAACAGCATAGAAGAAATCCTTTCCCTTCTCTCCTTTTCGCCGACCCAGACCAAAACGATCCTCAAGCTCTTCCTCAAGGAAAGCGTGTTTGTAAAGGAAGGCCTGATCGAGGCGAACGACTTTTTCGGGGCAAACCCGTTGATAGAAGAGGACGAGCTCGAAGAGTTCGACGACCTTGTCGAGCAGGACTTGTATGACGAGATTTCGTTCGAGATCAGCACGATCACTATCTCGCGGGATAGAATTTACCGTCTGGTCTTCTCCGATGTCAAGGCTGAAAAAGAAAAAAGTAAGAACAAGATCGATACTGCGGTCGCCGACGGCGAACGTCCGGCGGATAAAAACCGCTTCCGGGGGCTTTTCGAGGTCTACACCCCGAAGGTCAACCTGAGCAACGTCATCCTCGACGAGGATGTCAAGAAGAACCTGATGGGTGCCGTGGACATGACCCGCACCATCGAAACGATGCGCGAATGGGACATCAAACCGTCGCTGTCGTCATCATCGTACAGTTCGATCAAAATCCTTCTGTACGGTACGTCGGGAACCGGT
>MIBE01000062.1:0-9170 GCA_001829415.1 Spirochaetes bacterium GWF1_51_8 | reverse complement strand
GCGGCACGGTCACCCAAGCCGCAGATAAAGAATACAACCAGATGCAGAATATCCTGCTGGAAGAGCTGGAGAATTTCGACGGGGTATTCCTCGCGACTACCAACCTGATCGACATTTTCGACTCCGCATGGAACCGCCGCTTCAATATCAAGATCAAGTTCGACATACCGACGATGGAAACGAGGCTCAAGCTGTGGGAAGTCCATATCAGCCGGAAGCTCCCGCTCGATCCCGATGTCGACCTGCGGAAGCTCGCCGAGATCGAACTCGCGGGCGGCTCTATCGCCAATGTGGTCTACAACGCCGCGCGCAAGGCCGCTCTCCGCGACGAGGGCAATCGCCGTGTGACGCAGAAGGACTTTATGGACGCGATCAAGCAGGAACTCGCGTCGCGTGTCGGCGGAATGAAAAATAAAGTGGGGTTTTCGTCATGACGCGCATCGCGGGATCGATCGTTCTTTCGCTCATTTTCGCCGCCTGCGCCACGGAACTCAAGCCCGATTGGTTCCAGACTATCCGCGAGTCGGAAATCCTTCTCTTCCAAGTCGTCGACCTGATGTACGATCTCAGGCTCAATCCCGAAGGGGAATACAAGACGAAAGCGAAAGATATTTACACGAAGATGCAGGATTTAAACCTTGTGTATAAGAAATACGTCGATACCCTCTCCAAGGAAGAACTCGCTCAATTCCGGACTGAATACTACGCGATGGAAAAACGCCTCAACGAGTACCAGGTGTTCAAGGGGTTCGACGCGAAAATAGATATTTTTAAGGTGATTGCCAAACTCGCTGAATAAATGGAGAATTCGATGGATAAACCCAAAGAAGAGTGCGGGATTTTCGGCGTATACGGTATTAACGAAGCCGCGAACTATGTCTATCTCGGGCTGAACTTTCTTCAGCACCGGGGGCAGGAATCGTGCGGAATAGTCAGCACGGAAGGTATCTCGCTTTACAAACAGGTCGGCGTCGGTAAGATTTCCGAGTTTTTCGATGACGAGAAGCTCAATTACCTCAAAGGCTTCCGCGCCATCGGCCACGTCCGTTACTCCACCACCGGCTCCCCGACCCTGGTCAACGCCCAGCCGATCACGGGTTCCACTTCCAAGGGCGCGCTCGCAATCGCCCACAACGGCAATATCACCAACGCCAACCTGATCCGCAACGAGCTTTTGAAGAAGGGCGAGGTCTTTCATTCCACGAGCGACAGCGAAGTAGTCGTCCACCTGATCTCACACGCGCCTTCCGAGAACTTGGTCAAAGCGGTGCAATGGGCGCTGTCCAAACTCGAAGGCTCGTTCGCCCTGCTCGTCATGACAAAAGACACGTTGATCGCGGCCCGCGACCCGATGGGCTTCCGTCCGCTGTCAATGGGTAAAATCGGCGACACGATCGGCGATATCGGCGGGACGATCGCGTTCTCCTCCGAGGACAGCGCGTTTTCAATTATTGAGGCGAAAAAGATGCGCGAAGTCGAACCCAACGAGATGATCGTAATCAACGAAGAAGGCGTCCGTTCCCTCCAGATCCTGCCGGAGAAACCCAAGACAAACCAGTGCGTTTTCGAATTGATCTATTTCGCGAAACCGTCGTCAAACCTGTTCCATACGAGCGTCTACGAGTACCGTTTCGGGATCGGGAAGAAGCTCGCCCGGCTCCATCCGGTGGACGCGGACTATGTCGTACCCATCCCCGACTCCGGCATCGTTTCCGCTATCGGCTACTCGATGGAATCCGGTATTCCGCTCGCGCTGGGGCTTATCCGAAGTCATTATATCGGGCGCACGTTTATCGAGCCGTCGCAGAAAATCCGCGACTTCGGCGTGAAGATGAAATTTATTCCAGTGCGGGAAATCATTGAAAATAAAAGAATTATCCTGATCGACGATTCCGTAGTCCGCGGCACTACTTCGCGGAAGATCGTGAAGATGGTGCGCGACTTCGGCCCTGTTAAGGTGCATATGCGTGTCGCGTCTCCCCCGGTACGTTATCCCTGCTTCTACGGCATCGACTTTTCCACCTATGAAGAACTGCTCGCGAATAAGTTCGCGACGATGGAAGAGATCGCGAAGTATATCGGAGTGGAGTCGATCGGCTACCTGACCCCGGAGACTCTGTTCGGCAACGACACCTCTGCGGTATCGGGCGATTTCTGCGCCGCGTGTTTCCACGGCGAATACCCCACTCCGCTCAATCAATTCTCCAAGGACGGATTCGAGCAGGAGATCAAGCAGAAGTACTTCGGCTATTCGCGGAATTCGTAAATAGTCTATTCGGAGGGTGTGATGAGTAAACCGATGAAGGAAAGTATGATTTCGACACGCGAGGTCCTGCGCGGAAACTCGTTCTCGTTTATGAGCGATGAAGTCCTGCTCCCGAACGGCAGAACCGCTCAGCGCAATTATGTCCGTTACCCGGGCGCCGTAGTCATTATCCCGTTCCTCGACGATAAAAACATCATAATGATCGAACAATTCCGCTATTCGGTCGGCGAAGTCCTGCTCGAACTGCCCGCCGGGAAGATCGACGATCCATCCGAGCCGAACGAGGCCGCCGCGTACCGGGAACTCCTCGAGGAAACCGGGTATCAGGCCGGCGCTATGGAATACCTGTTTTCCTATTACCCCGCCGTCGGTTACAGTTCGGAAATCATCCACGCGTTCCGCGCGACGAAGCTCAATAAAGCCGAACAGCAGCCTGACGAGGACGAAATCATCGAACCCTTGGTGATGGAGTTTTCGGAGGCGTTGGATAAGGTTTATAACGGAAGTATCCGGGATTCGAAGACAATTCTGCTTTTACTCTACCTTCAGCGCTGGTATGGCGGGAAGTAATCAGTCCACGCGGTAGTGCGCGCCGAGGCTCTCGCGGTTCGTCCATGCGTGCTCCGCGATGATCGCGCCGGTCTGGATGGCGTTGCGGAGTTCTATCAGTTTCCTGTCCATGATCGCGTCGCGGTAAAAGTTTTCTATATCTTCTCTCAGGTTTTTCAGGTCGATCAGCGCCCTGCGGAGACGTTTCTTATTCCGGATCGGGCCGACATAGTTCCACATAATGTTCTGGAGATATGTCCAGTCCTGCTTGATAAGCGCGGGATCGATCGTGTCGATAATCCCTGTATCGATCCATTCGGGAACCTCGGGATATTCGAAACCGAGTACGGTCTCCCTGTTATTCTTTGCATAATCCGCGATCCGTTTGCCGAAAACCATCGCTTCCAGTAACGACGTGCTCGCGAGACGGTTCGCGCCGTGAAGGCCGGTGCACGCGACTTCGCCCGCCGCATAGAGCCGTTCGATATTCGTCCGCCCGTTGATATCCGTCATCACCCCGCCGCACGAGAAATGGAACGCGGGCACTATCGGGATGGGCTGTTCGGTGATATCGATCCCGATATCGAGACAGGTCTGGTAGATATGCGGGAAACGGACAGGGATGTGCTCTTTCCCTATCGCGGAAACGTCGAGAAGGACATATTTTTCGCCCGTTTCGAGGAGTTCGTTCAGGATAGCGCGGGTCACGATGTCTCTCGGGGCGAGGTCTTTTTTCTCATGGTACTTGTGCATGAAGGCTTTACCGGATATATCGGTGATGATACCCCCTTCTCCGCGTACAGCCTCGGAGATCAGGAAATTCTCGCCTTTCGGGTGATAGAGCGTCGTCGGGTGGAACTGGGTGAACTCCATGTTGATGAGGCGCGCCCCGGCTCTCGCGGCCATCGCGTACCCGTCGCCCGTCGCGGAAACCGGGTTAGTGGTATGGAGATAGATCCGCCCCATCCCGCCCGACGCGAGGACGACCATCTTTGACAGTATCCGCTCCACCTTTTTATTCCGGTTGTCGAGGGCATAGACCCCGAGCGCGGTCAACGGCCGGTACATCCTGAGCTTATCAAACGAATGATGATGCCATGTGATGATGTCGACTGCGGTATAGTTCGAGAGATAGGCGACTTTGTCCTGCTTCCTGACCGCGGCGATAGCGGCTTCGAGGACGCTGCGGCCGGTCGTATCGAACGAATGAAGGATTCTTTTCACAGAATGCGCGGCTTCTTCGGTGATATCCAGCGATCCGTCATTTTTCTTGGAAAAACTCACATTGAATTCATTAATCAGGATTTCTTCGATCAGCCCGGGCCCATCCTCCGCGACTATCTCGACGGCTTCCGGATTGCATATTCCAGCGCCCGCGCTCATGATGTCCTGGAAGCGGAGATCGATGGAGTCGCGTTCGCCCTGATAGGAGATTCCGCCTTGAGCCTGATAAGTATTGGATTCGGAAAAAGTATCGGATTTATCGATAAGAGCGGTACGGAACCCGTGCTTCGCGAGATAATATGCCGCGACAGTCCCGGCGATACCGTTACCGACAACAACTGCGTCGAATTCCATATCGCCCCCTAATACCCGGAAAGGATGATCGGTTCCCCGTCGGTGATAGCGATGGAGTGTTCCCAATGCGATGCAAGGCTCCTGTCGCGTGTTACGACTGTCCAGCCGTCGCTCTTGAGTTCAATGGCATAATGTCCCAATGTGATCATGGGTTCTATCGCGATAACAAGGCCTTTCTTGAGCTTGGGGCCCTTTCGTTTCGGGTCGTAGTAGTTCAGAACCGGCGGTTCTTCATGCACGGCCTTGCCTACACCGTGTCCGCAGTAATCGCGGATAATCCCGTAACCGCGCGGCGAGAGATAAAGGCTGATCGCCTTACCGATCTCGTTAAGATAGTTCCCTTCACGGCAGACGTCGATTGCGAGGCTCAAGGCTTTTTGTGTGTCTTCTACCAGAGCTTTCGCCTCAGGAGTGGTCTCGCCGACAATGTAATTGTAGGTGGCGTCGCCGTAATAACCCGCGAGTTCCGTCCCGATATCCACTGAAACGATATCCCCCTCTTTTAGGGCATACTCGCCGGGGATACCGTGTATGACTTCTTCGTTGACAGAGATACATGTCGCGGCGGGGAAAGGCTTAAATCCGCGTCCGGGAGAATAGCCCTTGTAGGAAGGGCGGGCTCCCTTCGCGCGGATAAAATCTTCTACTACCGCGTCTATTTCTTTTGTCTTAGTCCCCGGCTTGATCAACGGCTTGATCAGATCGAACGATTTCGCGATGATCTGATTGCTCTTCTTCAGGTACTCGATCTCGACCGGGGTCTTGAGTGAAAACATTATTCAATCTCGTTGCGGAACTTTCCGTCTCCGGGCGTCAACGCCTTCTTGGACTCGTCAAAGATCGCGTCGAAGTTGATGGAAGGACCCGAACTATAGGCGTCTTCGATCAGCTTGTCTACTTCCTTCTTCTGACCGGCGGTAATGAGGATATTACCCTTGATAACTACACCGGGTTCCATTGTCAACTGGGGAGCGGTGATATTTCCGAGGATTCTTCCGGTGGAGAGAAGTCTGACTTCTTCAAGACCTTCGATGTCCCCGAGAACCACGCCCGCTACAGTGACTTTCTTCGCGCGGATAACTTTAGTTTTTACCTTACCGGTTTCGCCGACTACCAGATGCTCTTCCGTGCGGATTTCGCCTTCGAATTTACCGTCGATCTGGAAGGAGCCGTGTACGAAAAATTTCCCCTGGAATACTGACCCTTCACCGATCACGCTGTTGATATTGCCTTCAATTTTGGGCGGCATCTTGTCCTCCTGAAAAATTATCAAACATTATAGCATTCTTTTTAATTCCTGACAAGCTAAGAGTGAGTTGTAAATACACTATGGAATTCCTCTACCGGTATTCCGTAGAAGCCCAGCGCGGTCTGGTTCATATCTCCATGAAAATCGCTTCCCCCGGTAAGGAGCAGTTTTCCCGCGTACCTCTCTCTGATCTTGACCATCAGGTTCCGTGTCACTCGCGGATGGAAGTACTCGATCCCCTGCAGCCCGGCGTCGATGAACCGGTCGACTATCTGCCAGTTGCCGGTCTTCGCGAGAAACACGGGGTGCGCGAGCGAGGAGATTCCCCCGGCATCGGCAGTCACGCGGATCGCATCCTCGGGCGATAGCTTCCTGCGCGGGAAATAGCACGGCGACCCCTGTCCGAGATACTTCTTGAACGCATCCTGCGGGTCGTCGAAAAAGCCCTGTTCCACAAGCGCGCGGGCGATATGCATCCGCCCGATCGTTTTATCGCCGTCGGAGAAAAGTTTATCGCTATCGAGATTGACACCCTTGCTCTTCAGGCAATCGACTATCCGTTTCGCCCGCTCCATCCGGTAGACCTTGCTTCCCGCGATCAACTCATCGAGCTTCTCTATCCCGCCGAACGGGAAATAGCCGAGGATATGGATTTCGCCGATTCCGTCGAGGTACGTGGAATACTCTATCCCCGGGACAAAAATCAGCTTCGAGCCGGTTTCCGCGAGCGCCTTCCGCATCGGCTCAATGCCGTCGCAGGTCTCGTGATCGGTCAACGCGAAACCGTCAAGCCCGGCTGCCTCGATCTTCGCGATCAGGCTCTTCGGGTCGTCCGTCCCGTCGGAAAACGTGGAGTGCGTATGCAGATCGACAATACCCAAAATTTAGCTCCAGATAAGTATCGGAAACAATGCGCCGAAGATTACGCCTTTACATTTACCGCGACGTTTCTGAAACGCGCGGGGGCAACGCCGTGGGAGAGCTTCATCACCTGTCCCGGCTCGCCCTTCCCGCAATGGAACGTGCCGTGGATGCCCCACTCGGACTCGGAGCAGACCGCGTCGCACGAGTTCCAGAACTCGGGCGTGATCCCGTAATAGGTCGGTTCCTTGACAATCCCCTTTATCTCGCCGTCGACGATTTTCCAGCCGATCTCGGTCGTGAACTGGAAATTGTAACGGTTGTCGTCGATCGACCACGTCTTCGTGAAATCGAGCAGATAGCCTCGCTCGGTGGATTTGATCAGGTCGTTCAGCGTACCCGCCTTGCCGGGCAGAAGCGAAAAGTTCGTCATACGCACAAGCGGTATATTGTCGCCGTGCGACGCCTTCATATTGGAACTCGGTTCCGTCCCCATCATCGATGCGACCTCGCGCGAGTTCTGCATCCCCACAAGGATGCCGTTCTTGACGATATCCGTCCGGCGCCCGGGGACGCCCTCGTCGTCGACCAAGTGGAATCCGATCCCTTCCTCTATCGTACTGTCGCTGACTATATTCACATGATCGGAGCCGTAACGGAAATTGCCGAGCATTTCGGGCTTCACGAACGTCTTACCGGCATAGGAGATTTCCATTCCGAAGATGCGGTCTGCCTCCGTCGCGTGCCCGACAGACTCGTGAAGCTGAAGCGCGAGATGCCCGCCCCCGATAATCAGGTCGGCACGTTCTTCCTCGATCCTCGGCGCGGAAAGGATGTCCGTCGCTTCCTTCACGATCCCGGGGATGTTCTCCTCGAAGCGGAACGCCTCGACTGTCTCGAACCCGCCCGCCCGCGCGGAGAAATGCCCGGGATACGTCCGGGTCTGGATTCCCTTGCCGTCCGACGCGATCACTTCCATCATCGGCATGGTCTGGTAACGGGTCGATTCGTAACGGGTGCCTTCGGTGTTCGCGTATATCTTGTACTCACGGTGCATCATCGCGAGGAAGAAGTTGAATACGATACCATGGTGTCCTTCGAGCTTCTTCGCGATGGATTGGAGCTTTTCTATTTTCTCGTCACGGGTCATCGTGAACGGATCGACCTTTATCTTCTGGGTGTGTTTCGCGACAATGGGCTTTAACGGCGCAAACACCGACTTGCCGCCCTCGGGGATAAAAAGCGCCCCGTGACGGGCGTTGTCGTAGGCGCGTTTCACTGTTTTATCGAGCGAACTGTCCGTGAAATCGTTCGTCCCGGCGAAACCCCAGCATCCGTCGGCGAAAACCCTGACTCCTATCGAGCTTTGTTCGGCGATCGACGCGTAGGTCTTCAGGACGCCCTTTTCAAAGTAAAGGTCTTCTTCGTCGGTCATCACGTAGCGCGCGTCGGCGAACGGGACTTTCAGCCCGGAAAGGGCGTTCATGATATATTTGATAATCGTATCCGGCGAGCGATTCATAGTAACTCCTATGTAAAATGTAAAACCTTTATGCTTTTCCATCACTATATCTTAGTTTCAGTGCTAACTCAATATGAGATCAATACTGCTGATTATCAAATTAACATTTAAAGCAACTTCCACATAGACATCCTATATGTAGCATAGGATAAATCAATCAATGAAAACATACAAGTTAATATATCAACTTAATATTGGTATACTTATTAGCAATAATACTAACCCGCAGTACATACAACATGAAAGTCGAGTATTATTTATCCAAAATATAATTTATTCTCTTTTTCCCTCTCCCTCATAAAAACAACGATTTTTTGGGCTGAAATAAACTCTGACCCATATTTCGAAAAATAAAAATCTTCACCACGGTTTTCATAATCAACATCAATAAAATCATCAGGCCAAAATTTATTATTTTCTTTAAAATCATTTCTATCTACTATTCCGCAGTACTTTCTTCCACAAAGAATATCATTATATAATTCGTCATTTATTATTCTACCAAAGTAGGTATATCTATATTTGATTTTATTTATTAATTTAAAAAAACTATAGATACTATTCTGACCCCCACATCCCACATGGGAACTTATATGATAATCGTCATAAAAATACACATATTTAATTTCATTGATTTTTAGTACAACAAATGTGTTTCCTTCCGGACAATCACTTCTAATAAAAAATATCATTATAGGATGAAGCGCTTCAATGATATCGAAATAGAAAAAAGGTGATGATGCTCTTTTCTCCTCAGAATAGAACGGCCTTCCTTTTCCAAATTTCAACCATTCAGAGTTAATCCCAGTAGCATTGCTAACCTGATCTAAAAAATCAAAATCTGGCTCTGAATCTCCGATAAGAAAATCTTTAAGAATTTTTACGTTTTTTAGCTGAAAAATTGATGCCCATTCTTCAATTGAAATAGGAAATCGTAAGCATTCATTAATATGAAACAATGCAAAACTGATTCTCTTCGCATATACATTTTCCGTTAATATTAAACTTTGATCTTCATTCAACTCTTTTACATCCTCATTGTTTTCTTTGGAATAATCATTTCTATGATTCGTTTTTCTTCCTAGCTTATCCCATATAGCATTTGAAACTACTCCAATCAAAATCTGGTTTAGAATATCCTTTAT
>MIBE01000061.1 GCA_001829415.1 Spirochaetes bacterium GWF1_51_8 | reverse complement strand
TATTCTAAGGCGAATCTTAAAATATTTCATTATATATCAATGAGTTATTCGTTTTTCAGCAAGCCCTAATTAAGACTTTTCTAAGCTCCCTGATCTCAACCTTAATTGACTTGAGATCGTTTTGCAGGGCCTTTCTCTTGCTAATTTTCTCTTGTAGGTTTTCTATCTCCGGTGTATTATTCCCTAAATAGGTATAAGCGACATTTTTTGTTTTCGGATCGTACTTTCCGAGATATGAATAAAATCCGTTGGAACGTTTTCTTATATAGATATTTCCGGGAGGTAAATCCGCGATTTCCTTCTCATAGTACTCTTTCAAACTTTTAAGACGCAGATATTCCTCATTCAAAACGGAGAATATTTTCGACATTTCAGCCTCTTGTACAATATTGTAGTAAATAGTATATCATATTGTACAAAATGTCAAAACATATTGGTTTTTCCGGTTATCGTCTCAGTTCTTCTAGGTAATTCTCCGCGCCGTACGCTGCGAGTGCGCCGTCGCCCGCCGCGGTGATCACCTGACGGAACTCTTTCTCACGGATATCGCCGGCCGCGAACACCCCGGGGATGTTCGTATTCATATTCCCGCCGGTCAAAATGAAGCCCTTGCTATTAAGCGCGACCCCGATGCCGGAGAGGAAATCCGTGTTCGGGATTCCGCCGATATAGAGGAACATCCCGTCGACCGTCAACTCGGACAACGCGCCGGTTTTGACATTTTCGAGCGAGAGCTTTTCGAGTTTTTTATCGCCCGCGACACCCTTGACGACCGTGTCCCAGATGAACTCTATTTTATTGTTCTTAAACGCATGATCGCTGACTATCTTCGATGCGCGGAGCTCGTTCCTGCGGTGGATGACATAGACCTTGCTCGCGAAACGGGTGAGGAAATTCGCCTCGACTATCGCGGAATCTCCGCCGCCGATAATCGCCGCCGTCTTGCCTTTGTAGAACGCCGCGTCGCAGGTGGCGCAGAACGAGATGCCGTTGCCGATAAACTTATCCTCGCCCTCGATCCCGAGCTTCCGCGGGCTGACCCCTGTAGCGACGATGAGCGCCCGCGCGGAGTAGGTATTGCCCGATGCTGTCACGGTGAATCCCGCCTCGTCCTTAACAATCCCGGCTATCTCGCCGTACTCGAATTCGGCGCCGAATTTCTTCGCCTGTTCGTCCATCTTCTGCGCGAGTTCGTAACCGTTGACGCCCTCCGGGAATCCCGGGTAGTTCTCGATCTCGTTAGTCAACGCGGCTTGTCCGCCGGAACCGAGTTTTTCGATCACGAGCGTTTTCAGTAGTCCACGCGATGTGTAGATCGCGGCTGTCAGCCCGGCCGGGCCCGCGCCGAGAATGATGACGTCGTAGGACTTGATATCGGGCATGGGAGTCTCCTTAAATTAGGATATAATAATATAATAAACGAGTGCCGATTCGGCAAACGCGGAAATATTATAACAGGCACGGGCGATTTTAACAAAAAGCAAACGAAATAATAAATTGACTTATTCCCTCCCGGTGTTATAATTCTATATCGAATGAATGAGAGGTCGTATGAGTCAAGCTGTTTCCGAATACCTGCTTTCCGATGTCAATAAACGGTTTCGGGATGTATTGAGAAGTTCTCGCATCGGTTTTATCGAGGGGTATCTGTTTGGAAGTAAGGCGGCACGCCAATCCGTCAGTGATAGCGATTGGGATTATCTGATCGTACTGGAGAAGGAAGTAAGCGGTGCGGAGTTACGTCAATTAACAGGCCGACTCCTGATCGAATTTCACAAAATTGTTCCCGACGAACCCGCGGATATCATCATTCAATCGAAAGATGCATTTGGGATGAACAAGAACCGGCTGAATCATATCTCGAACGAGGCTTTTACGAAAGGGATAAAAATATGAATCAAATCTCCTCGGACGAATGGCTATCCAAGGCAGATGAGGATTTGTTGACCGCGAAGATACTTCTTTCCGTTGCGGAATCGCCCAACCGTTCCATAGCATTCAGTTCTCAACAATCGATTGAGAAGTCCCTGAAAGCTTTTCTCTCAAGTGTGCCGGAATTCCGCATTCCCAAATCCCATGATTTGGGTCTTCTTGTGAAGTTTTGTAAAGATAAAGATTTAGATTTTTCAGGTCTGAATATGGAAAAACTGATAGGGTTGTCTTATTTCGCAGTCGAAGCAAGATATCCTGGGAATCCCGATTCTGTGACAAGGGATGAAGCAAACGAGTCTTTTCATTTCGCTAAACGAATCCGTGAAATAGTACAAAACGCATTAAAACAAGCAGAATGATCGAAGAAACCTAAGCCCCTGCCCCGGCGAAGCTGTTTTTCAGCGTCATGTGGATTGCGGTGCGGACCCGCGGGCTTCGTTCGATATTCAGGATTTCCTTCAGCGTCGTCATGATGCGCGGCGAACGGAAGTATTGGATTCCCTTTAGGATCTCGAGCTTGACCTCGTCGGCGATATTCGAATGCAGGATGCGGAGTAGATCGTTCGCGGCGTATTTTTTCTTCTTGGCGAATACCGCCCGTACCGCGTTGATCTGGACATAGATATTGGTCGAATAGATCACCCGTTGGAGCAGCTCCTTCTCGTCCAGCGAAAGCACGGACTTTTCGACATCGGCGTAGGGATTTGTGACTTTTTTCGCGCCGAAGATGTTTTTCAGGATATTCAGAGAGAAGAGCCATTCCTTGAACTCGCGGAATCCGAAACGGGGCTTCGAGGCTTCCGGCGCCTTACTTTTATTCTTCAGTTTGTCCTCGTATTCGGCGCGTTTCTCGGGATCGATCAACGTGTTATACGCTTGGGTGATCTCCTCGAACACCCGCTCGCCGTCTTTATTGATATCGGGATGGAACAGCTTCACGAGCTTCCGGTAAGCCTGTTTGATCTCGGCTTTATCCGCGCCGCGTTCGATCCCCAGAACCTCGTAGTACGACTTCACGCGATCTTCTCGCTCGACTGATAATTCCCCGCTTTCAACTCGGTGTAAATGAACTCGAGGCCGTCGATCGCTTCCTCGATCTTGCGGACATCGATCTCGACCACCGCTTCCTCGACCGAACGGAGGAGTTCGGCTATTTCCTCACGGATCAGGCTGTCGCGGTAGGCGGGCGGGATGGAATTCTCGATCTTGGCCGCTATCGATTCAGCCTTCGTTTTCTGCTTAAGCACGGTGGTCAGGTGTTTCCGTTTGCGGATTTCCTCGTTATAGTTCTTCAGGTGATGCTCTTTCAGCTTCTGGAGCTGTTCATCGGTGAGACGGCTGTCGTTGACTATGGTGATACCCTGCGCGGATTCGGAATCGAGGTCCATCGCGCGGACATTGAGGATGCCGTTAACATCCAGCTCGAATGTCACCTCGATACGCGGGTCGCCCTTCGGCGCATGTCGGACTCCCTCGAGACGGAACTTGCCGAGGGTGATATTGTTCTCGACATACATACTTTCGCCCTGGAAGATCGTGATATCTACGCTTTTCTGGTTATCCGCGACTGTCGTGAAGATGCGTTTCGCGGAAGTGGGGATCGGTGTGTTCCGTTCGATAATCGGGACAAAGTAGCCGTTTTCTACCTCGATACCCAGCGACATAGGAGTGACATCCACTAGCACGATACCGGAAAGGTCGCCCTGAACGATACCGGCTTGAATCGCCGCGCCCATCGCGACGACTTCTTCGGGGTTGAGCGTGCAGTCGGGCGATTTACCGAAAAGTTCCTGGACACGTTTGTGCACAAGCGGGATGCGCGAGGAACCCCCTACAAGGATCACCCTGTCGATCTCATCGATCCCGAGTTTGCCGTCGGAAACCGCCTGCTTGGTCAGCTCGATGGTGCGTTCTATATAGTCGGAGATCAGTTTTTCAAATTCGCCCCGCGTCAGTTCGAAATCGATATCGTGCGTGCCCTTTTCGTCGGCGGTGATGAACGGGACTTTCACACGCGCGGAGTTTTTCGCGGAAAGCTCGATCTTCGCGGTCTCGACCGCGTCGTACAGCTTGGACATCGCGAGAGGGTCGGTCGAAAGCTCGATCCCCGTCTCGTCCGTGAACTTCTTCGTGATCACGTCCTGGATACGGCGGGTGAAGTCTTCGCCGCCGAGCTGGTTATCGCCTGCGGTTGAGATCACCTCGAAGATGCCGTCGGCGACATTGAGCACCGAGACGTCGAATGTCCCGCCGCCGAGGTCGTACACCGCGACATTGATATCGTCGTCTTCCTTGATACCGTAGGCGAGCGAGGCCGCGGTGGGTTCGTTGATAATCCGGAGCACGTTGAGTCCCGCGATCTTGCCGGCGTTCTTGGTGGCCTGCCGCTGGTTATCGTTGAAGTAGGCGGGGACGGTGATGACGACATCTTTTATCTTCTCGCCGATCGCTTCTTCAGCTCGGTTTTTTATTTCTTTGAGGACGAACGCGGAAATTTCCTCGGGGGAGTACTTTCTGCCGTTGAGTTCGGCGGAATGGTCGGTGCCCATTTTCCGCTTGATCCTGCGGATAGCCGACGCGGCATACTCGCTGCGTTGGGCTGTTTCGCCTATGACGATCTCTTCACCGTCGAACGCCACAACCGAGGGCATCGTTTTTTTACCGTTATCGAACTCTATCACTCCGGGTTTCCCCTTCTCGTTCAGGTACGCGATCGCGGAAAAAGTAGTTCCCAGATCGATTCCGACCAGCTTAGCCATGATTCTCCTCCGTAATACATCTAACCCGCACGGGTTCGTCAGTATATACTTTTCGGAAGAAACCGGAAAAGTTTTACAGCTTCGGCTATTTAAAAAGGAAGAAATGATTTAGATTTCGTCGTCGTCGAAAGAAAGGTCGGGATCGCGTGAAAAGTAATCTTTATCGAGGTCGTCGTCGTCCTCGCCCCAGACAAGATTGTCGTCAAAATAATCGATTTTCGCTTCCGGCGGCGGATCGGCGCTAAAAAGATCTTGAATCAACTGAAGAGATTCGTCGTTCTTGGGAAATGAATCTTCCCGGAAAAAGTTTTCGGAGATATGGTGTTTTCTAACCCCTTTCATAACAACCAACCCCTTGGTTATTCACACACCCTTAAGAAAAAGGAATGCCGGAGTCGCCCCCGGCATTCTAAAAATAAACTTGATTATTCGCCTGAACCTGAGAGGCTGCCGTTGTAGTAGCTGGCGGCCTCTACGATGTACTGGACTGCATCGTACATAGAACCATCGGAAAGTGCGTCGAGGCGGAATTTGATATTGTACTGGATCATCCATCCGCTGTCACCGCTATAAAGGGAGAAAAATCCCCATTCGCTGTCTTCGATGTTGAGTTCGAGTATCTTCAGAAGCATCTCTTCACTAGGCTGATCGTCGGTGACCATGACGTCGGCATACATGACAACATTCTTATCGTCGGCGTTGACTACGTCGTCAGCGATCAGGATGAAAACATTGTAAGCGGTATCGCTGTACTCATACTCAACTTTCCAGCTTTTATCCTTCTCGGTTTCCTTGATGAATTTGTATCCGTCGCCCTTGTGGGACTTCAAGGACTTACCCACTTCTTTCGCGGACATGCTGAAGCCGAGAGAAACAGCAACAAACATCACACACACAATCGTCAAAAATCTCTTCATTGTATCCTCCTATGTTCATGTAAAATTTTTATCTTCCGCATATAGTATATCTTACCCGCAAAATATTTCAAGTTCCGAATAGAATATTTTTCTTTCGTTTATATCCGCTTCCAGACCGGGCCATCGGGGGTGTCCCGGACTTCGATTCCCTTCGCGAGGAGCGCCTTCCTGATCTCGTCGGCGCGCGCGAAGTCCTTGTTCTTCTTCGCGGCCGTCCTCGCGGCGATCAGTTCCATGTCCTCTTCGTTCAGTTCGCCCGGGCCGCCGAGGCTTAAAAACCCCAGCACGGTTTCGATCTTTTCAAAAAACGCGATGATCTCGCCCGCGAGCGCGGTTGTCACACTCTCCATCTTCTCGTTGACTGCGCGGATCAGTTCGAATAACGCGCCCATACCCTCGGCGATGTTGAGGTCTTCGTCTATCCCGGCCTCGAACTTTTCAGTCTGCGTCTTGAGGAGCGCAGTAAGCGCGCTATCGGCTTCACCGCTGTTCTTGACATTCCGCAGGGTGAAGAGAAAATCATCGATACGCTTGAGCGAAGCGTCCGCCGCCTTGATCCCGTCGAACGTGAAATTCAGCGGTTTCCGGTAATGGGTGGTGTAGAGGAGGTAACGAATCGAGCGCGGGGAGTATCCCTTTTCCAGCAGATCGCGGAGAGTGTAAAAGTTCCCCTTCGACTTAGCCATCTTCTCGCCCTCGACCACAAGGTGCGCGGCGTGGAGCCAATACCTGACAAACGGTTTCCCGGTCGCGGCTTCGCTCTGCGCGATCTCGTTCTCATGGTGCGGGAACATGTTGTCCACCCCGCCCGTGTGAATATCGAGCGTCTCGCCGAGGTACTTCATGCTCATCGCGGAACATTCGATATGCCAGCCCGGGCGACCTTCGCCCCATGGGGAATCCCACTTAACATCGCCGTCGCCGGGAGTCCATTTTTTCCAGAGCGCGAAGTCGGACACGGTCTCCTTCTCGTACTCGTCGTTAGCCACACGTCCGCTCGCCCCGGCGCGGAGGCTGTCGCGGTCGAGATGCGCGAGCTTGCCGTAGGGCGCGAACGACGTGATCTTGAAGTATACCCCGTCGTCGGTCTCGTAGGCGTACCCCCCCGCGATCAGCTTTTCGATGATCGCGACCATTTCAGGGATGTGTTCGGTCGCGGACGGGTATTTCTCCGCAGGGGTGAAATTCAGCGTTTTCAGGTCGTCGAAGAAGGCCTTTTTATAGGGTTCGGTGTATTCCGCGAGCGGGATTTTTTTCGCCTGCGATCCCTTGATCGTCTTGTCGTCGATATCGGTCAGGTTCATGATCTGCCGGACATTGTAGCCCCGGTATGTGAGCCAACGGTGAAGCAGGTCCTCGAACAGGAACGAACGGAGGTTCCCGATATGGAGAAAGTTATAGACCGTCGGTCCGCAGGTGTACATTGTCACGGTCCCTTGTTGTAACGGCGTAAAGTCTTCGAGTTCACGGGTCATCGTGTTGTAGAAACGGACGGGCATAATGTTCCTCCGTGGGTATATTGAAAGTAAATTATAATGACGAGCTGGGGTTTCGTCAACCCCTCGACAGGCTCGGGGCAGGCTCCCTCGACTGGCTCGGGACAAGTTCCTCGACATCCCGCTATTCGCGGGAAACGCGCTCGGAGAGGTTGAAATTAAGCGCGGTACAGGCTGAAGAATAGTTTTAATGTGTACGGGGCATCCTGTGTTTCGATACCGTCTCGGCTCCGCTCGACGTCCGCGGTTTCGGAATAAGTCTGCCGTGGATTGAAATAGTCTTTTTTGCCGCACCGGCGCGGCATATACCATAGTGATTGTCATCCCGAGCCGGTCGAAGAAAAAAAGAGCCGTGTGCCTGCCCTGAATGAAAGGTAGGGTGACTCTTTTAAAAATGGATGTCACCCCGAGCCAATCGAACCAATAAAAAAAGAGCCGCTTGTGGCTCTGATTTTTTCCCACAATAAAAAAGAGCCGCTTACGCGACTCTTTATGGTTTCCCCATTCAAGTTCTATTTTTTCCGGCCATTAAGGAGTGGATCGGCCGGTGCGAGTTATAATCCCAAGACCTTCATCAGCTTTTCGGCGACTGCGTTCATCACTTCTTCGTTGTTGTACGCGCCGCTTTCGAGTTTAGCCTTTACTTCCGCGATCTTATCTTCGCGGATATCGGGCGAGTTCGCCACTACTTCCTGGTACTTCGAGAGCTCGGCTAACTTTTTAGCTTCTTCAGAGATCTCCACATTGTCGGAGCCTAATCCGAGGCTGTCGCTCTTCAAGTTCACTTTATTAGGTTTGTTGGTGTTGTCAATCGGCCTTATTCCGCCTAATCCGTTGATTTCCATAGGAAACCTCCTCTTTCACATTCTATTATCGGATACTCGTCCGATATTCTTTATACTTTCAAACCGTACTTTTTCAATCTTCTTCTTCTTTTTTTTCACGCTTACCGTTATGGATCAGAATGGCGAATTCGCCCTTTTCAGTGACCGGGGACTGGACTATGTCCGAGATATTCCCCCGGATGAACTCCTCGTTCATCTTGGTCATTTCCCTTCCTATAATAATTTCGACATTTCCGAAAACTTTATTAATCCATTCGAGCACTTTTATTATCTGGTGCGGCGAGGCGTATAGCCCCACTGTGCAATCTATGTCCCTGAAAAGATTTAGCTCCCTCGTAGCCTTGCCTTCCTTTTTCGACAGGAAGCCGAGAAAGACGAGTCTGTCCGACGGAAACCCGCTCGCCGAAACAAGAGCGGTTAATGCCGAGGGGCCGGGTATAGGTATCACGCGGATGCCTTCTTCGGCGACGAGACGCACGAGGAGCTGGCCCGGATCGGAGACGCACGGCGTGCCGGAGTCGGTGACAAGCGCGATATTCTTGCCGTCCTTCAGCAACGAAATAATCCCTTTCGCGCTATTCGCCTGGTTGGCGGGAGAGTGTTCCAGCAGGCGTTTTTTTATCTCAAAATGATTGAGCAGTTTCAGGGTGTACAACGGGTTCTCGCAGGCGATACAGTCAACTTCTTTCAGGGTCTCGAGCGCGCGTAATGTGATATCGCCGAGGTTCCCGATAGGTGTCGCGACCACATACAGGACGCCGTTCATACCTTCTTCTCCCGCGCGAGGAGCGCGAGTTCGAGCGTGTTCGACATCAGCATCGCTATAGTCATCGGGCCTACGCCGCCCGGAGAAGGAGTGATCGCCGAGGCTTTGTGTTCGACCGTCTGGAAGTCGACGTCGCCTGTCAGGTAGTAGCCTTTCGGGCGGCTCGCGTCATCCACACGGTTCGTGCCGACATCGATCACGACCGCGCCGTCCTTCACATAGTCCGCGCCGATCATGTTGGGCTTGCCTATCGCCGCCACGAGGATATCCGCCTCACGGCATACCGCCGGAAGGTCGACAGTGCGCGAGTGGGCGATGGTAACGGTGGCGTGGCGCTGTAAAAGGAGCACCGCGACTGGCTTGCCGACAATATTGCTCCGACCGACCACGACCGCGCGTTTGCCCTTGAGGTCTATATTGTAATGGTCGAGTATCCGCATGACGCCTTTGGGCGTGCACGGCTCGACGATTTGGTTCCCGGCGAGGAGACACCCGAAGTTATAGGGGTGGAAACAGTCGACATCCTTCGACGGGTCGATCGCGAAGATCACGCGGTTTTCGTCGATATGCGCGGGAAGCGGGAGCTGGACGAGGATACCGTGCACCGACGGGTCTCTGTTCAGTTCGGCGATGAGCTTCAAGACTTCGGCTTCGCTCGCGGTTTCCGGCATGCGGATCGCGCGCGAGGCAAACCCGAGTTCCGCTCCGACCTTTTCCTTCGAGCTGACATACGACACCGAGCCGGGATCTTCTCCGACAAGGATTACCGTCAGGCCGGGCTTGATTCCAAGTTCGGCGGCTTTAGCTTTGATTTTTTCGCGTTCGAGCGCCGCAAGCGCTTTACCGTCAAGGATCATTTTTATCTCCCGGGGATATTTTACAGGATACTGGCGAAAAACGCAAAGTTCGATAAATCAGTTCGATATATCAATCAGGATGACGATAATCCTTTCACAACAGTTATGAGACTGGGAAATCAACGACTTTCTTGTATTGAGGATAAAGGGTTTTCTTTTCATTTCCGCTTGATTTAACCTTAAAGTATGATAAAATATAACTGACTGAAATATTTTCAGGAGGGCTATGATGACGAAAAAGTTTTTCGGGTGTGTTTCGTTATTCGCGATGATCCTTCTCGCGGGGATGGTGTCCGCGAAGATGCTCAGCCATAGCGATCCGGACGGGTTCAAGTTCGATTATCCGGACGACTGGAGCGAATCCTACGACGATAGCGTCGGTGTTCCGAATATCACATACTCTTCCGCCGACGGCTATGCCGCGTTCGGGGTGTATGTCTATCCCAAGAACGATAAGAAAATGACCGCCCTCGAACTTCTCGAAGGGACATTGGAGAACCTGGGCGGAGAGAATATGCTTTCCGAAGACCGGATCATCCCGCCGACCGCGCAGATCAAAGCCGCCGGTGCGGACGATGCCGCGATGGGCGCGATCGAGATGAACCAGAGCGGGTTCGATATGCTGACCGGGATTACGATTCTTGTGAAGGGAAAAAAGTACTATATGTATGTTCAGAGCGTAGTCGTCGATTATCAGGACACCTACGCCCCGTTTTTAGGCAAAATGGCAAAGAGCTTCCGCATCACGGGGAAATAGCGCCCGGAAGTAAAAACCGCCGGATGTAATTCGAATGATCGCACAAGCAATCAAGACCCTGAAGCGAAATCAGGGTCTTTTATTTCTCGGACTGACACTGAACGCGCTCGTGATGCTTTTCCTGATCGCGCTCTGCGGGATTCTAGTAATCCCCGGGGTACCGCTCTGGATCGCGGTGGTGTGCGTATCGCTTGCCGTGCTCGCGATAGCGGTTGCGCTCACGGGAGCGAGGAGTATCGCCGCGCGGAAAACCCTGCTCCGCGATTACGAAACGCGAATATTCGGAAGACGCCTGCTTGTCCTCGACTCGATTGTCGAGTTTCACTATAAGGGTGTGAGCGTCCCCGACGAGGGCGATATCTGGATACACGGCTTCGCGAAGAACTACGAGGCGGACAGCCGGAAGGCGAAACGCGCCATCGCAGCCTCGGCGGCGGTTCTTCTGCTCGCGCTTGCCGGGGCGATCCTCGCTCTGCCGCAGGCGATAAACGTCTTCCGTTCGGTCGGCGAGTTTCTCGGCGACAACCCCATGCCGGAAATCCCGGCTTACTATATTATCGATAAACCGTTCACCCTCGATCTTTCCGCGCTCGACGGCAGATACGACTCGTATTATCTCAAGGCCGGCGGGCGGATTTTCGAGTCCCCGAACGGCGTCTTCACTATCGGCGCGGATACCGCCTCGGCGGATAGCCTCGTCATCACTGTGATAGCGTCCAAGTTCGGGTTGGCCCGTGAGGTGTTTACCGGGAAGATCGACGGCACCACACGGCTCCTGCCGAACAAGATCACGATGTCGGTAGTATACCCGTTCAAGACCGAGGAATACGCCGAGCTCCAGGATATCGAGGTCTGGGCGGGCGGGAAGGTTGTGCTGAACGGGAGTATGACGAAGGACCTCACGAATATCGCCGTCTCCGCGCCCAAGGCTGAAACGGGCTTCACCGGCGGGAACTTTCATGCCTCGTTTTACCCGTCCGGGATGAAAACCTACTTGCTGACACTCATGTCGTCCGACGGTGATGTCTTCCATGCGCCGGAATTCACGATCAAGGCCGTCCCGAACACCCCGCCGTCGATCAAGCTCCTTTATCCCCCGCAGGATATCGTCCTCGGCAATACGGTGTGGACAGTCAATTCGCTCGTGGAATCCGAAGACGACCAGGGAATCGTCCGTTTCGAATATAGTGTCAAGGTGACGAACAAGGACCCGTACCTGAGCGCGGAGTATTCCGGTATGTCGAAGGGGAGCGCGCCGGTTTCCGATCTCCCGCGTTATATCAAGAAAGCGCTGAAATTCGGCTCGGACACTATCGAGCTCCTGCCGGGCGACGTCGCGGTGGTGAAGATCGCCGCAGTCGATCCTTTCGGTGCGCACTCGAAGGAAGCGGTCTTCAAAATCGTCTCGCCCGATTTCGAAACCCTGATGGAAGAACGGAAGGATATCGCGCAGACGCTCGAGGACACGATCAAGGCGTTATCGAACACGCACGCAGAGTTCCAGAAGGATATCGCGAATAAAAACCTCGCTGGCGCTGATCAGAAGATGAAAGAGATGGAAGAACAGATATCCAAGATCGAGGCGTCGCAGGCGGCGATTTCCGAAAACTACAAGAACGACGAGAACACGATCAAGGAAATAAAAGAAAGCCTCGAACAGTTGAAAGAGATCACGCAGAAGCTCCAGAAACAGAGCGAATCCCTCAAGCAGATGATGGAATTCAATCAGGCGCAGATGCAGGAAAAGCCGATGGAGCTCGACCCCGCGAAAATCCCCCAGCTCCTGAAGGAACTCAAGGCGATGCTGAAAAATATGGAGTACTACCAGAAGTTTTCCGAGCTCGTCAACCGTTATAAAATCCTCGAGAGCACCTACGACCTTATGAAGGATATCGAGAAGGAGCAGGGTAAGTTCGACCAGACGAAAGGGTCGTTCGATGATCAGCTCGGCGATATGAAAAAATCCGAGTTCGACAAGGTCGCCGAACTGTCCGAACAGCTTGAGATCGAGTCGAAAAAACTCCAGATGGGCGATATGCAAAGTTTCGAGAAGTCCGACAGTCTGATGTCGCAGATGAAGAACGCAGTACAGGACGCTGTACAGCAGGCCGGACAACAGCGCCTCGAGGAGAAGATCGACAAGATACAGGCCATTATCGAGGAACTGTTTATCGACGAGATTCTGATCCGTGAAGCCGATCTCGCGGCGGCGGTGCCGAAAACGCAGGCGGACTGGGAGAGCCAGGACGAAATTGTCGAAAAGATTAACGCGCTCGACGTCTCGACCCGCGACCTCGGCGCGAGGATAGAGGAAGCCCTCGAAGGCCTCATATTCGCCGGGGATGTGCACGAGCAGATCATGCTCCAGATCGACAACCACCGAAAGGTGATGGACGTGATCCTCGCGAATATCCGCGACAAGAACTTCGGTATCCTCAAGATGACCCTCGGTATCAACGGCAACTATCTCGGCGTGGTCTCGTTATATCTAATGAAGGTCAATTCCGCGCTCGAGAAGCAGATGCAGCAGAACCAACAGCAGGGACAGGGACAGCCGCAGATGATGAGCATGAAGATGGAAGACCTCGTGAAGATGCAGGGGATGATGAGCCAGTCGCTTCAATCGCTTCTCCAGCAGATGCAGAAGGACGGCCAGATTACCCCCGAGATGCAGAAGATGATGGACGAGCTTTCGGCGCTCCAGAAGGAAATCCAGAAGAACCTTCAGAATATGATGTCGCAGACAGGGCAGGGCGCTATTTCCGGCGGGCAGGAAGCCGGGAAAATGATGGACGAACTGATCAAAGGTCTCGAGAGCTACCAGATCAATGGCGAATTGGCCGAGAAGAGCAAGCAGATCGAAGAGAAGCTCCTCGACTCCCAGAAGGCGCTGCAGTCGAAGGGTGTGAGCGAAGAACGGAAGTCGGAGGAGGCGAAGGTCTACGAGATATCGCCGCCCAAGGAAAACGAGAAGTTTTATATCGAGAAGATCGACCTTTCGAGCATCCCGAAGAACGCGCTCGGCGAGTACTACAAGCAGATCATCAAGAAATATATGTCCGGGAAGGAATAGAGGGAAATAGGAGAAATATCTTTCATGCAGGCAAAAAAATGATTTCAGAGACCTAATTGATAAGAGAGTGAATCCATGATTTCCTGTTTCAACCTATCAGAGGTAATCTCGCCGATTTTTTTTATCAGGCGGGATTTATCAATGGTTCTTATTTGATAGCAAAGGATCAAAGAATCTTTATCAAGACTTGAATCGGCGGAATTTATCTTCACTTCATTCGAATATACCCTACGGTCTTCTTTTAAAGAAGTAAGGGGAAGTATATTTACCACCGGCAGGATTTTATTGATTTCTTCTTCACTTATCACCAGAGCGGGGCGGGTCTTTCCTTGTTCGGAACCGACAACAGGATCAAGATTGACAAGATATATATTCCACCTGTACATCATCTTACCACCCGTTAGAATCAAGGTCTTCAAAATCTTTCCTGAGCTCGTTCAAATCGTCCAAGAATAGAGGATCGTTCATAGCTTGTTTCAGTTCGGTAGATTTATCTTCGGCCGATTTCGCATCATTGATTATAAGGATTACTTCACCCATTTGATCGGTACGAACATACTCAGGAACTTCAATTGAGATTTTATGATTTTCAGGAATTCTCACAGTTTTTTTAACCGCGACCATCTTCACCTCCTTTCGGCTGATTGAATATACCATTATAACCGGAATATGTCAATCCCCGGTCTACCACGCCTTCTTCTTCGTGATCTTGAGCTTGAGCCAGTTCCATGCGTACACTATCGTCGTAATTACCGCCATCGGCGCGTATAATAGCCATAAAACCTGCCGTTTTTGTATTGCCTTCGCGATAGAGTATATGATCGGGAAAACGAGTGTCATATGAAGCATGGCGAAAAGGTAAACCCGTTTGCCGGTGTAGCTGACCCACGTCTTCCTTTCCTGTACCCGTGTCGTGTGCTTGAGCGCGATCCGGCTCCGTTTACGGAGATACTGGCCCAACGACTTCACGCTGTAATGGTAGACGCCGTAACCGTCGATCATCACCATCTTGTTATTCTTATCGAGCGCCAGTTTTAACGTGACCTGACCTTCCTCGTAAGTGCCGCCGCCGATAAACTCTTTTATCGCCTCGCGCTTGAGGAACATAGTCGACGGATACCCCGGGTAGAACTCGTACTTGCGGAACACAGCGCCGCCGACAGTCTCCTTCGCGATCTGGCGGGGCTTGATCGCGATATCGCGCGCCATCACATCGCCGATCTGGATGATCGAAAGGAAGTTGTTGACTAACGTGCCGCCCGGGATGTAGAGGAAGTACTGTTCGACCCCGACAATGTCCGGGAAGACATCGAACGCCTGGACGAAACGGGAGATCATATCGCTCTGCGCGATGACCTCGTCCGCGCCCATCAGGTAGACGAAGTCGCCGGACGCGGCCTTGAGAGCCTCGGAGTTTCCGAACTCCGCGATCACGCGCGGGTTGTCGACTATCCTGACGTCTATATCGTGCGATTTATCCCATTCGGCGATGAGTTCGCGGGTCGTGTCGGTCGACATCCCGTCCGCGACCAGCACCTCGATCGAAGCGTGCGGGTAGTCCTGCATGCCGATAGCGTCGAGGAAACGGACGATGTTCTTTTCCTCGTTCAGGCAGGGCGAGATGATGGTGACTTTTTTCATGAATAGCGCTCCGTTTTAGCCGTTGAAAATACCTTTCATGGAGAGTGTGTCGAAATCCGAGGGGAGGTCGACCGGGCGTCCTTCTTTCATCGAACGGTAGATCGCGAGGATGATCTCGAGCGCCGGGTAGCCGCCTTCGCCGGTGACTAACGGCTCCGCGCCGTTATCGAGCGAGTCGGTGAAGTCGCGGAAAAGGGGCGTGTGGCCGAACCCATAGACCGTGGGCGGATCGGCTTCGTTATCGAGCAGGACTTTATCTTCGGTATCGCCGACATTCGCGCTATCGGCGAGACGCCATGTTTCTATTTTATTGACCGCGAGCCCGCCGATCACGACAGTCCCGTTTTCCCCGAACAGGCTCAGGCTTTCGGAGAGGTTCTTCGGGTAGGAATTGACCGTACCTTCTATCATACCGACCGCGCCGTTGTCGAACTCGAGGAGAGCCCCGCCGAAGTCCTCTGCCTCTATCGGGCGCTGGAAACGGCGGATCACGCCGTGCACGCGCCGTACCGGGGAGCCCATCAGCCATTGCAGGAGATCGATCCCGTGAGTGCATTGGTTCATCAATGCGCCGCCGTCGAGGTTCCATGTCCCGCGCCATCCGGCCTGACGGTAATACTCGTTATTCCGGTTCCACCTGACCTGCACCGAGCCGTGGAGGATATTCCCGAGCCGTCCGCCGCGGACAGCTTCGGCGACCCTGCGGACTGTGTTGTTGAAACGGTTCTGGAAACACACGGCGAGCATTTTTCCGGATTTTTTCGCCGCGGCGATCATATCCTTCGCATCGGATGTCGATAGCGCCATCGGCTTTTCGACGATCACATGACACCCGCGACGGAGGCATTCCTTCGCGATCTCGGAATGGTAGCCGGACTCGGTCGCTATCGTCACTATCTCGGGTGAAACTTCGTCGAGCATCTTTTTATAGTCGGTATAGGATGGGATTTCGGTGTCGCGCCCGCTCTTACGGTAAAGCCCGATCCGTTCCCCGGCGCGTTCGGGAATGACATCGCAGGCCGCGCGGAAGTCCATGGCGGCGGAGTTCCCGATATACGCTTCGATATGCTTTCCGCTGATCCGTCCGCATCCGATCAGCGCGGTTCTGTATTGCATGGTTAGGCCTCTTCAGTCAGCACGCCGTTATCGAGGCGGTACTTTTTCCCGCACGACGGGCAGGCGTAGTTGTCGTTCAGCTTGACGCCGCAGGAGCAGATATAGCCATGGACACGGCCGGGATTGCCGTAGAAGAGAGCGTAGTCTGGGACGTCACGGGTGACGACCGAACCGGCACCGATCAGGGAGTATTTGCCGAGGGTCACTCCGCACACGACTGTGGCGTTGGCGCCGATAGTCGCGCCCTTCTTGACAAGCGTCGTCCTATACTCGTTCTTACGTTCGATAAACGCCCTCGGGTTGATGACGTTCGTGAACACGCACGACGGTCCGCAGAACACGTCGTCCTCGAGGATGACGTCGTCGTAGATCGAGATGTTATTTTGGATTTTGACATTATCGCCCACTACCGCGCGGCTCCCGATATTGACATTTTGCCCGATAGAGCACATGTCGCCGATCTTCGCTCCGGGCATGATGTGGGAGAAATGCCACACACGGGTGCCGTTACCGACCGCCGCGCCTTCGTCGACATAAGCCGACTCGTGCACCTGGTACTCGCCGTTATGGGTTTTGATTTTTTTTACTTCTGACATGGACTTACCTGCTTCGGAAATTCCCGCCTCGATAAAAGGGCGGGTATCGGACTATTATACCGGCTTCCGGTTTTATTGTCAATCTTCATTAAATGGTCTCCTCTTCTATCGGCGGCACCGGGCTGAGTTCTACGGGCCCGGTTTTGACGAACTTTTTCCGCATGACGAGGAAGTAGATCACGATAAAGAGCAGGATCGCAAGCCCGCTCAGGAAGCGGATCGTGATCAGGTCGGTCGCGTTCGTCCCGAAGAAGTAGAACAGCGCGATCTGCCCGGCGACCATCGCGGTCAACGGGATAAACACTTTATACCGGTCGAGCGAGATGAAGAAGTTCGTCATGAAGGTGATGAGGATATACGGCACGGTCGAAATGGCGTAGTAACGGATCGTGTCGACGGCCGAAAGGTAGATCGGGTTGTAGAGGTTCACGAACGGTTTGATGCCGATCAGGAACGTCGCGAGCCCCGCGCCCGTGACGACGATCACGATGCCCATTCCCTTGAGGAACACCGGCAGGAAGTTCTGCTTCTTGTTCATGACATTGTTGATCGACACGAAGAAGAGAGGTAAGGTGATCGTTCCGATCCAATAAATAATGCTCCCGAGGTCTCTCGCGGTGGCGAAGTCGCCGGAAAGGGCTTCCTCGAACTTCCCGCGCGCGATCTGCATATCGAACGCCTGGAGAAGCGTGCCGAAAAAGATCGCGATCCCGATTTTATAGAGAAACGTGAAACTTCTCTGGGTGATCTTCTTACCGGGAGAATCCTCGCGTGTCATATCGATCTTTGTCACCTTCGGCAGAGAGAAGACCGCGAAAAGAAGAAACGCGCCGATATAACCGGTCAGCACGGTAATCATCGCGGCTGTGAGGTCGAACCCGATGAAGAGGAAGACCGCGAGAAACACCACCTTGATGGCGACGAGGCTGAACAGGGCGATAGAGCGAGTCATGAAAATATTGAAACTTTCGAGGAACGAGTTGAACGGGATTTTTATGTATTCCAGCATCAGGATGCCCAGCGCGAAGATGAACGGGACGATGTTGACGGCTTTATAGTATTTCATCAACGGGTCGAGGAAGATAAAAAAGAGCAATATCAGTATCGCGGAAAACCCGCCGATGATCAGGAAGAAGAAACGGAATGTGCCGCCGATCTCCCTGTGGTTGCTGTAGGAATGGATCTGCGAAAAGACCTTCGTGCTCCACATTTTCAGCACGCTGCTCCCGATTGCGATAAGCTGAATAAGCGAAAGAAGCGCGCCCAGAAGGCCGTATTCGTCCTTCGAGAGGTTGCGGTTCGCGAAAATCTTGTAGACATACTGGAGCACGTTGGTCGCCATCGTAAAAACGAAGAGGATCACTGTGTTCCTGAAATAGTCGTCTTTAACGAATTTCTTGATCAGCTCTTTGATATTCGGCATCCGGATGACTCACCCTTTCTTGTAGAATTTCAGCTCTCTTGAGAATATATCTTTCCAGTCGTACTTCGCGATTGTTTTTCCGCCCTTCGCGCGATAAGACTCGTACATCTTCTTGTCGGAGAGAATCTCGGCAGTTTTTTTACCGAAATCTTTCGTGTCGAAACTCTTCACGTAATCGACGGAATCGCCGTACACGCTTTTGTAAGCGATCAGGTCGTACCCCACGACGGGCAGGCCGCATGCCATCGCTTCGCCGACCGCGATTCCCCATCCCTCTTCGTGCGACGGGGCTATGAAGACACGCGCGGATTTCAGGAGCGCGAACTTCCGGTTGTCGTCGATATAGCCGAGGAAATCCAGCCCCCGCGCGATCCCGCGCTTCTCGAACTCGGCGGTCAGTCTGCTTTTATCCTCGTTGGAAATCCCGCCGATCATTCCGAGGGTCGCGTCCGGAAACTTCGCGAGCACGGCTTCCCAGATATCCGGCAGGTCGTAGATACCTTTATTTGTCCGCATCCCGATATGGATCAGGGTGAACTTTTTATCCTTCCCTGCGGGGATGGCGTCGATCATGTCCCGGTCGACACCGAGGTCGACGAGCCGGCATTCAGGGGTATAGCCGTAGTTCTTCAGGTCGGCGGCTATCTCGCGCCCTTCGTCGCTCCCGTTGATAAATGCCTCGTCGGCGTAACGCGCGATCTGCTTATATACCCATCTCTGCTGGCGGTACATGACCCAGTTCACGAGCCATATTCCCTTGCGGTCGCCGGGTTTCGGGTAACGGTGATAGCTGTATGAAAAAATCCGGGTAATCCTGCCCCGTTTTTTCATTTTAACTAGAGGGCTGATATGGTAGAAGAAGTCGCTGGTCGATAGTCCGATATCGAACGGCCCGAAATCCTTCCGGCGTGTAAGCGCCCGGAGGTGCAAGGTCGAGACGAGATAGGACCATGCGCGGAAAAGGCGGAACGGCTCCTTCTTGAGGAAGAGCGAGGCCTTGACCGGAATCACCTTGATCGCGTCGACTATTTCAGGGTTGCCCGCGAAGTAGTTTTTGAACGACTGGAGGCCGCCGGAAGTGAACGCAATCGTCACTTCGAATCCGCCGTCGCGCACCATCGCGCGGACCAGTTCGTAGAAACGGGTGCCGCCGCCGCAAATCCCGGCTTTCAGGCCGGTTCCCACACTGGGAACGAATACTTTTATCCTACGTGTCTCACTTTTCATAATTTCTCCCCAACTTCTGGAAACTTAATACAAGAATCTATTTAAGGGGTGATATTATTTATCTTTCATCATGAGTTCGACTAATTGAGTAAATTTGACCTTAGGTTCCCATCCGAGTATCTTCTTCGCCTTGGAAGCATCCCCCACAAGTAAATTGACCTCGGCGGGTCGATACATTTTCGGATCGATTTCTAGAATCAGCTTACCCGATTTTGTATAACCTTTCTCGTCAAGACCGCTTCCCTCGAAATGGATTTCCTCATTGAGGTACGAGAACGCCTCGGCGACAAATTCTTTAATAGTGTGGGTTTCCCCGGTAGCGATTACGAAATCCTCAGGGGAAGAAAGCTGAAGCATTTTATACATGACTTCCACATATTCAAGCGCATAACCCCAGTCTCGTTTTGAATAAAGGTTTCCTAGTCGTAAGAGTTCATTTCTTTTTATCGAATTCACTATTTTTTTTGTCACAAATTCGTTTCCGCGCCGCGGGCTTTCATGATTGAAAAGAATACCCGAGCAGGTAAAGAGATTATAGCTTTCACGGTAATTCACGGTCATCCAATGTGCATAAAGCTTGGATACACCGTAGGGTGATCTGGGATAAAAAGGAGTCTTTTCAGTCTGCGGAACTTCCTGCGCGAGACCAAACATCTCGGAAGTTGAGGCTTGGTAAAACTTCGATTTTGGTGAAACCGTACGGATTACTTCCAACAATTTCAATGTTCCAACCGCGTTTACCTCTGTGGTATAAATAGGTTGTTCCCAAGATAAACCCACAAAACTTTGTGCTGCTAGGTTATATACTTCATTAAACTCATATTTTTCAAAAACTCTCTGTAGAGAGGGTTGATCGAGGATATCACCATGTTCAAGGGAAATTTTATCCTTGAAATCTGAAATCCTCTCAAGATTCGGCGAAGAACTTCTCCTAATCAAACCTACTACCTGATAACCCTTTGAGAGAAGATGTTCGGCTAAATAACTGCCGTCCTGTCCGATTATTCCGGTTACTAATGCTGTTTTCACAATTACCTCTATCTTTTCTATATCTTTGTTACACTATAAATAATAGAAAGATATTTTAACATAAATTTTATTCTAAATCAAATCTATTCCGGTTTATTTCCGAAACGTAAGATGTACGGAAAGTAACAGACTGAGCTATAGTTCGATTTTTAAGAAATCCGTACCGAATACTTCCGCGAATGACGATTCCATCGAACGGTCGTTGACGCTGAAATAAACGATCTGCCAGCCGGTGTCGGTGTACTCCTTCAGCAGACGGAGGGTGTTGACGCGGCGGGTGTAGTCGAACGACAGGAAGGCGTCGTCGAGAAGGAAGACCGAGGGGCAATCGCGGAAACGGTCGATAGCGATCCCGAACCGCATCGCGAAATAGAACATATTTCTCGCGCCCGTGCTGAGGTCGTTGAAACGGTAGACGTCTTTCCCGGACGTCATGAGGCGGATATCGACCTCGGGGGCGTTTTTGTCCGCGCGGCCGGGTTTCGCCTGCGTCGAACTCTCGACCCCGGTGTAGAATCCGCCGGAGATCGAAGCGAGAGCCTTGTTGAACCCCGTGCTCCGTAGTACGCCGTCGAGGTAAAGCTCGACACGCGCCTGAATATTCGTATAGGCGCTGTTGACCGCTGTGGACGCGGCGATATCCTGATCGATCTTCGCGATCCAGTCGTCGAGGATGCGGACGATTTCGAAAATTTTATAGGAGTTGCTTCCGAGCGCGGCCGACGCCGGCTCGCTGTAGAAGGTTTTAACATACTCGCTCGAGTCAAGGTAGCGGAGAAAGGTCTGATACGCAGTCTGCCCGGCGGATAACGCGCCGGATTCCGACTCGGCGATCGTTTTTGACAACGCGGCCTTTTCGTCCTCGAGCGCGCGTTTCTTCCGCGAGATTTCGTCGTAACGGCTCTCGCTGAACTCTATTTCCCTGCCCGCCGATTTTTTTGCGATCTCTTCGCGGAGCTTTTTTATTTCTTCGTGGAGGAAGCCCTCGCTGTCGGTATGAAAAAGTTCGGTCACCTTTGCGCGTGTTTTCGCGAGTTCGGCTTCATTGTTATTCCGCCTGTCGTCGAGCGCGGCGAGACGGGCGCAGTCCGAGTCGATCCGTTCCCTCGACGGGTAAAGCTGGCGGATTTCACGCATCCATCCGTCATGCTTCTCGCGTTCGAGTTTCAATTCGGCGAGACGCCGTTCGTGTTCCCATCGCGCTTCGTCGGAGAACGAGGTTTGGATCTGCCCGCGTTTCACGAGCAGCCGCGCGAGTTCGGCGTCCTTTTCGGAGGCGATACTTTCGAGCATCCCGAGCTTTTCGCGCAGCGAGTTTAATTCTGCGGAACGGTCCCCGGAGACACGGCTTCCCGCAGAGAGCAGTGGCGGAACGATCAGGAACGCGCTCGCGGCCCACATCAGCACACTGGATGCGGCGGGGATGTACCACGGGAAGAGAAGCGTTCCGGCGGCGCAGAGCACGGAAAAAACGATGCCGGCGGTCCCGAGCATGAACGCCGCCGCCGACAGAATCACACGCGCGGGAGTGAATGCGGCGGACGGCTTCTTCGCGCCCTGCTCGAACGACAGTAGACGCGCCTTGGTCTCTTCCGATTCGGCGCGGGTTTTCCTGAGCGCTTCTTCCTTGAGGGAGATGTCGCGTTCGGTCTCGGCAAGTGAGTCCCGCGCGCGGGCTTTATCGAGGATCGAGTTCTTCAATGTCTCCTCGAGCTTGGCTATTTCGATATCCACGCGTGAGTTGTCCTTCTCGATGCCATCCCACTCAGCCCGGTATCTCAGGGGCTCGCGGGCGGTCAACGTGTCGATTTCGGAGGCGATGTTTTTCCGTTCGTCCGTCAGCTCGAAAAAGCGTTTCGCGGTCTCGAGCTTGCGGGTCAAGTCGACATTCTGGAGCCCGGCCTGCATCGTGTTCCAATCGGCAATCACTGTTTCATACTCGGAGTTGAGGGCGGCGAGCCGTTCGCGCGCGGAATGCCCGTTCAGCAGCGTCACGGACGCGGCGCGGAGCGACCCGGCATAACGGGCGACACTCTCGCGGAGCCCGTGGAGCCAGCTTGCGGCAGTCTGCACTCCGAGCAGTTTACTGAAGTTTTTATTGATCTTCGTATAGATGCCGTCGTTGCCGTAAAGGATTTCTTTGATGTCCGTATTCCAGTATTCCTTGGTGTCGATCTCCTTGCCGGAGTTCCACGCCCACCGGACTTCCCCCTCGCGGATCACGAGGAGCGGCACGAGGTCTTTCAGCTCGTCGGGCAGAATGTTGCCGTCATCGGTGATCGCGACATTTCGGCTGTCGCGGAAACGGGGGTGGAGAACGGTGTCGGACGGCGATTTGCCGCGCTGTTTGGATGCGGAGGTCAGGTGATGGATAATGCAGTCGGCGAGGGTGGTCTTCCCGTGCTCGTTATCGCCGACTATCAGGTTGACTCCGCCGAAACGGACGGTCTGTTTTTTTAACGGGCCCGCCGCCCGGATATCCGCCTCTACGATCCTCATTTATAGATACTTCCGCGGATTATTTCCATTGTTTGTTAGTTTTCAGGAAACGGAGCAGGCGCATGATGTCCGAGATGGCTTCGGTATTCTTGATCAGTTCCTCGTTGGGCGGAGCTACTTTCTCGGCGATCACGATGATACATCTGCCGAGTCTCGGAAAGGGCCGTGTGATAACACTTGTCCAATCCGGGAGATAGGGGATTTCCGTTCCCATCCGTTTGACCACTTTGAACCCGTGCGCTTCCAAAAGGCTCTTTGTCAGCCGGTAGGTGTATTCCCTGATATGGAACGAACGGTAACGCGCCCCGGTCCATGGGGGAAGATCGAGCAGCCATTGTGTGAGGAGGGAGATCATGTGTACCGAGTTCGGGAATGTCAGGATGAGCGTCCCGCCGTCGGTCATGTTCTTGTTGATAGAGTAGAGAAAATTGTCCGGAGAAACTAAATGCTCGATGACTTCGCCGGCGAGCGCGATGTCATACTTCCGGTCGAGATCGAGAAGGTTTTCGAGGTCATGAATCTTGCCGCTAATCCCGTGAGTCTTCAACGTCTTGATCGACGATTCGATAATGTCCACCCCGAAACAAAACGCGCCGGAATAGGCTTTCTTTGCTTCGATCAATACCTCGCCTCCGCATGCCGCGTAGTCGACCATATTGAATTTTTCGTATTTTTTCTTTTTTATGATTCGTTCGACCTCACGGTAGATCATCCGGTGACGTTTGTCCCAGATTTTCATTTCACCGGCGGTAGTAAAAGATTTTTTTTGGATTGATGCATTATCCATAGAATGACTCTCCAAGTTTTAATGCGGTCATCTTAAAGAGAAAAGGGCGAAAAGTCAATCTGCCGGGATGACTAACTCACGGGTGTCTCGAGCACCATGATAATGGTCTTTCCCAGATTCGGGAAAATCCTGCCGAGGAAGCGTGAATACATCTTACCCGAGCCCGAAAGGTTGACCGCATCGGTCTGCTTCGAGACGATTTTCAGCCCGAACTGCCCTGCGAAATCCCTCATATTCCTAAAAGTGAAGTACCTGATATGCCCCGCCGTACCGGAAAGTTTGTAATCGAGATAGGGATTCTTCCCGAAAAAGAGCATGAGCCGTCTCGCGAACGATGCGACGTTGGGAGTGGTGATAATAATCGATCCGCTGGGTTTGGTTATCCGCTTGAGCTCCGACATGAAGGCTTCGGTATCGTAGATATGCTCGATCACTTCTGTGGCGATTACAATATCCAGTTCGCCGTCCTTAAACGGCAGTTTCTCCTGGAGATCGGCCTTAACCGTCTTTATTCCCTTCTCGCGCACCTTCTCGAGAGAGTTCTCGGATATATCCACACCGACAACCGGGAATCCCGCGTCATGGATATATTTGCATAGATGACCGGGGCCGCATCCGAGGTCGGCGATTTTCGGGTCTTTCAGCGATTTATCCGCGGCGATCTTTTTTATCTTTGAAGTGATGATTTCGTAACGCAGGAAATTCGCCATCAACTCCGGGTCCATGCTTTTATCGTTGTCGTAACGCTGGTTATTGAATTCCTCGATTCTGCTTTTACTGGACATCTATGTACTCTCCATATAAATAATATTTGCCTAGAAAATATTATATCACAGGTGAGGTTGAATGTAAATATTATTTTAACAAGCAAGATGTTCATAAGCCGGATTATACAATGAAATATGAAAATATAATAAATAGTAAATATAATATATAATTGACATATTTGGTATTATATAGTATTATTTCTATTATTTTCGATGGAGGTTCAGATGAAGAAAGGTTTTTGGTTTGTGACTGCATTTCTGTTCTTACTCAACATGGGGTGCAGTGGGGCTTTTGATCAGGGCGACATGGGGTCGGTTCGAATTGTCATAGGAACCGCATCTGCGTCGGCCTCGTCGGTCACGCCTCAGGTTTTTCAGCCTTTGTTCGCGGGCGGTTCGGCCGCTATCGATAAAGGCGTGGTTACCCTGAAAAAGGGGAGTCAGCGTATCGATCAGAACTTCGATTATTCGGGTTCGCCGATCGATCTGTCGTTTACCTCTGTTCAGGTAGGGAATTGGGATATCAGCGTCGCGCTATATGATGCCGACGGATTTATGATCTATGAAGGGTCTTCAACTGTTGTGATTAAGAAAGGTGTCACGAGTACCGCTAGTATTACTGTATCCGCGGTAACCGGTAATCTGGAGATCATTATCGATGTTCCCGGGCCGTTCCTTGTGCTTGATGAAAACTTCGACGACGGTGTGGCCGACGGATGGACATTAATGCACGGAAGTGCGGTAATCACAAATGGGGAAATTCATGTTATCGGACAAGGGGGTGTTCCTATGACCGGAGGGTCTATCCTTTATGGAATGGGAAACATAAGTTTATCTAATTATGTATTCGAATTCGATATGAAGGGGCTTGAAGGCTATTCCGGTGGTGCGATGCGCCCTGTAGTATATTTCAGAACTAAAACATGGGGTGCCTCCTATGATACATATCGCCTCGATATGTTCCCAATGGATACTTTAGAAGTTGGAGCAATACTCGGGTGGTACTCTATGTGTGAATATAACGGAACGTGGACATGGTCTCCTGCTTTAGCCGATGGGGTATCCGATTTATTTGTACGTGAATGGAATCATGTCGAAATATCTGTTATCGGTAATGTAATCAGATTTTATGTTAACGGCGGACTAGTTGCCCAAGTAACCGATCCTTCTGCGATTTATTACGGTGGTGTCGGTCTAGGAACAGTAAACTCTACGGGCAGTGCATATGATAATGTAAAACTTTGGTTATACTAATTATCTTTTTTAAAGCGGGGCGCGATTTGCCCCGCTTTTTTGTTTTTTATCATACTCTATCTTGAAATAACTTTTTGGATACTTTATAATAAACATTAAAAAATCAAGGACAAAAAGTGAAACAAATAATTGGTTCGATCAAGAGCGTATTCAGAAAAGAGGGTTTTTTTCGCGGGTTGTTTATCATCCCTTTAAAAATCATACAGTATCTTTATTTTAAAGTTTTTCGAAGAAGCAGTTTTACTGTTGCCGGAAAATCTTATCCCTACTTCTACCATCTCAGGAACGCCACTTTTCTTAAAGAACGGGCGGTAGAAGTCGCTATAGGAATCGATTTATTTAAAGCTTATCGGGATAAGCAGGTTCTGGAAGTCGGTAATGTAATGAATCAATACTATACCATTCCGCATGACATTGTCGATAAGTATGAAAAAAACGATGGGGTAAAAAATCAGGATATCATCGATTATAATCCCGATAAGAAATACGACCTGATCCTGACCATTTCTACAATCGAGCATGTGGGTTGGGATGAGACGCCGCGCACAAAGGATAAATTTAAAATTGCGATCGAGCATCTAAAGCAATTACTGGCTCCCGGGGGCTTGCTGTATTTTTCCATTCCTTTGGCGTATAATGAAGATATCGATGCATCGTTGGAAAAATCTGAATTTCCCGTCGAAGATATTCACTTTATGAAGAAAACATCGCGGTTTTGTAAGTGGATAGAAGTTGCTTATAATGAAGTTAAAGATTCGAAATTCGACATGAATTATCTGAGAGCTAACGCATTGCTGATCGGGTATTTCAAAAAGGCATAATCGTCCAATTCTTTCAATTCCTAAGCCCAGCCAGTAAATTGACAAACAGAGCGGTGTCTTTTAAAATAATCGAACACCGTAAGTTAGGAGAAAGGATGGAAAAGATACGGCCCGGGGACAACGTCGAGTTCTACAATCAGGCCTTTTCCGGCGATAATTACGAAGAACCTATCCTTCATAAAAAAGTCATGAATCTTATCCGGAAACGGAAGATCGAGTATAAAAAGGTTTTGGATATCGGGGCCGGTAACGGCAAACTGCTCGAGATGCTCGAGCAGTCGAGCGACAAGCATGCAGTCGATATCTCCGAAACAGGCGTAAAGATCATGAAGGGGAAGGGGATCAACGCGATCTGCCACAATATCTCCCTCGAAAAACTTCCCTATCCCGATAACCGGTTCGACCTCGTGATCTGTACCGAGGTGCTGGAACATATCGTCAATCCCGAGGTAGTGATGTCCGAGGCGTTCAGGGTACTCAAGCCCGGCGGTATCTTCATCTCGTCCGTACCGAATATCTACCAGCTCGCGACGTTTATCCTGGTGTTCCTCGATATTCCGCCTATCAACAGCGCGCGCTACGGCTCGCAGCACTACCGCGACTATACGAAAAAAATACTGAAACGCGCATGGAAGGAACACGGCTTCATCGTGAAAAAGATGATCGGCGATATCATTTTCCCGTTCAAGGGAGCGGTCAGCCGTTTTTTCGCGGGGATATTTCCCCGTCTCTCGCATAGAATAATATCGGTCTGTCAAAAGCCCGCAATCGGAGAATAAAATGAAAAAAACTTCCCCGTTCCCGCTAGCCCTGATACTGGGAGCAATCTTCGTCCTGCTTCCCGTCCTGTTCTTCTACGACTCGTTCTTCGGCGGAAAAGCCATCCTCGGGACGGACGGCGCGTATGCGTTGCGTATGTATTTCAACCAGTTCGCCTCGGCGGGATATAACCAGTACTGGCTCGGCTTATTCTGGCTCGGGCAGAACGGCGGATCGCTGCCGTTAAATCTCTATATTCTCGCGATGCAGGTGTTCCCGATGGAGCTTTCGCTGACCATCGCTTATGCCGCGATGATGAGCCTATCGCTTGTGTTCACCTACCTCATGCTTCGCAAATTCAAGCTCCCGTGGTACGCCGCGCTTTTCGGATCGCTCGCGTACTCGATCACACCGCATTTCCTGACCCTGATTATGGCGGGACATATCTCCGTAGTCACGATGGTCGCGTATCCGCCGATGATCTTCTATTTCCTCACAACCGCGTTCGACCGGAAGAATAAAAACCTGGTTTCCGTCATCGCCTCGCTTATTCTCGCGGGCGCCTCATGGGGCCTGATGATGGGCGACGATGTCCAGCGCGGGCTGTATTTCTCGGTCGTGATCGCGGTATTCCTGATCTATAAGATTTTCACCGGGAGCGTTCAGGACGGCGCGGATGACGATAAGCCGTTCGCATTCGGTTCGATAAAAATCAAACCGCTGCTCATAGGAATCGCTAAGGCGTTTACCGCAGGGGCGGTGCTTCTTCTCGTGTTTATTAATTCCTTCTCGACTCAGCTGAATTCGGTATCGTTCAAGGGGTCGCAGGGCTCGAAAGCCGCGCCCGAGCAGACCGAGGCCGAGAAGTGGGAGTTCGGTACGAGTTGGTCGATGGACCCCGCCGAATTGATCGATTCGTTCGCGTTCGGCTATCACGGCGCGATCTCCGGCGATCCGAAAATGCCCTATTGGGGCACGAAGCCTTACAGCGGGAATAGCGAGTCGATCGGCTACTTCGTGATGATATTCGCCGTTTTCGGGATCGTCTTCGGCTTCAAGAAAAAAGAACCGGTCATGAAAATATTTTTCTGGGCAAGTATCGCGGCCCTGCTCCTGTCGTTCGGGAAATGGTTCCCCGGCTCGCCGTTCTTCTGGCTGTGGTATCACCTGCCGTTCATGGACAAGCTCCGTATCCCGGCAAAATTCATCTCCGTCTTCGCGTTCGGCTTCTCGGTCGTCGCGTCGTTCGGGCTGAAATATGTCTACGATATTATCACGAACCCCAAGGCGAACGAGCCGCAGGCCGATGTTAAGAAAGCCGCGCCGATGCCGGAGAAACGGGAATACAATATCGTGCTTTTCGGGATAATCGGCCTTTTCGGGATAGGTTTCCTCTGGATGATGGGCGTCCTGCTCTCGTCGGGCAGTATCATGGCAAGTGTCGGCAAGGTGCAGTACGATAATATGCTGAACTCGCTTTTCAGGATGAATATCTATACCGCGCTCACGGCGGGTATTGTTTATATTACCGGAAGGATGAAACAGGAGAAGTTCCGTCCGGCGGTCTATTTCGCGCCGCTGACCGTTCTCCTTCTCTTCGAGCTTCTGAGCATCAACTTCTTCTATCTCGAAAAGGGGTATTTCAAACCGGCGGACTTTTTCGTTAAGGACAGCGTGATCTCGAAAATCAAGTCCGACCCGGACATCTTCCGCGTGGCCACCTCGTTCCATCTCGCGCAGGGCGGACAGTTCTTCCCCCTCTCGATCACCCATCCGCAGGTCAGACAGATGTACCTGACGCACATCTTCCCCTATAACAATATCGAAGCGCTGGATATTCCCGCAGCATCGCGTGTCGATCCGGACTACTCCGCATACTTTAGCGCGGTGATTAACGGGTCATTGCCGACACCGCCGCAGACCGCGGAGGATGTCATCAAGGCGAACACCAAGCTTCTGCAGATCGCTAACGTGAAGTACCTTGTCACCGACGGCTACCTTTACGCCGGACAGTCTCCCGCGGTGATCGCCTACGCGCTGACAAACAACTCCAACTTCAGCTATATCGCCGGCGCGGCGGGCGCGTACAATGTCCCGCACTATATCTTCGAAGTAAAGAATTCGCTTCCGCGTGCCGCGCTCTATGAAAACTATATCGGGATGACAAACTCGATGGATGCCCTTACCGCGGTCGCCAATCCGGTGTTCGACCCGAATAGAATCGCGGTCGCCGAAGGGGTGCATTCCTATATCGGCACGAACATCAGCCGTTACCTTCCGGTCACGATCGAGGAGTACAAGCCGTGGAAGGCAGTATTCAAGACTTCTTCTTCCAACGGCGGACTGCTCCTGCACAATATCAAGTTCGATCCGGTGTGGAAGGTGTATATCGACGGCGTGAAGGCCGAGCTTGTGAAGGCGAACTATATCATGCAGGGTGTTGTGGTAGGGCCGGGCGCGCATCAGGTAGAGTTCCGTTATGAACCCGAAACGATGCTTTATAAGGTTTCATTCTTCGCCATGATCGCGTCGCTCGCGGTGGGACTGTTCTATTTAGTCTATTCGCTTGTGACAAAACCGGCAACAAAGCAGGAAGAGGAATAGGGCAGACTGTGTATGAAAGGACTGAGTAGAAATAGATCGCTCTGGTTATAGTTCGTTCCTCGACGGGCTCTGGATGACGAACCCGCTATGACAGGCGCGCAATGAAACAAGTATAAAAACAGCCCCTCGAAAGAGGGCTTGATGACAAACTCATTTTGTCATTGCGAGGCGTCATGGTGAGCTTGCCTGCCTTCTCCTTCGGAGAAGGAGACAGGCCGAACCATAGCCGAAGCAATCTATACTATTAAATGATAAACAGTTACATAGACTGCTTCGTCGCTTCGCGTCTCGTAGTGACAGGCTTTTTTACATTTTCTGTACTTTTAAGACAGCCCCTTTTTTTTACCTGTTATGCCATTCCGCGGCCGACCTGGTTGATTACCTTACCGAGCATTTCGTCCTCGGTCTGGATCACCTTCTGGTTCGCTTCATAGAGGCGCTGGACTTCGATCATCCGTGTCATTTCCCACACCGGGTTGACGTTGGACTTCTCCACAAACCCCTGGTAGACCTTGGGCTTGAAGTCGTCGGGCAGAACCGTCGCCGGGCCGGAAAAATCGGTCTCGGCGTAGAGGCTGTACCCTTCGCGCTTGAGGTAACGCTTTTCGTCGAAATCCACGAGCTTCAGTTTATCGAGCTTAATCATGTTCTTCCATTCGTTGTCGGTCTTGGTGGCGAACTGGTCATAGGGAATGTCCGCGTTGATATAGATATTGCCGTAGTAGTCGATCGCGAAGTTGTTGCGGCCGATCTGGATAGGGCCGTTCTCGCCGAGCACCTTGTTGCCGTTCTTGTCGACTAAGAAGCCGTCGAGGCTGATTTTGAAATTGCCGTCACGGGTGTAACGTTCGCCGTCCGGGGTCTGGATGCACATAAAACCCTGCCCCTCGAGCGCGAGATCGAACTCGTTGCCGGTCTCCTGAAGGTTACCCTGCTCGAAACGGATGAACGCTTCGTTGAACTCCACGCCCGTTCCCATCTTGCCCACGACCGGGCCGAGATCGTACGAACCGAGCGGGAACACCACGAGCCCGTCGTCGTTCAATCTCTTCACAAGCATCTCGGGGAACGCCTTAAGCACGCTTGTTTCCATTTTGTAGCCGTCTGTGTTGACGTTGGCGAGATTGTTCGCGACCGAGTTGAGTTCGTTCTCGGTGGCGATCATTCCGCTTGCGCCGGTGTAGATCCCTTTAACCATAATGCCCTCCCGTTTATTCCGACTCACAGGATGTGAGAAGTCCCGCGACGACAGGACGTCGAAGAGCGGGACAACCTACACAACACTATAAACTAAATATTTTCCCAAGTTATTCCTTCGTAATGATCTTGATCTCGACACGCCGGTTGAGGATTCTGCCTTCCTCGGTATTGTTCGGCGCGACCGGTTTCTTGCTTCCATAGCCGATATACGAGATCCGTTCGGGGGAAATCCCCTTCACCACCAGATAGTCCGCGACGGTTTTCGCGCGCATTTCGGACAATGTCTGGTTCCATTTCTCCTGCCCGGAGATATCCGTGTGGCCGGAGACTTCTATATCCAGCCCGGGATACTTCCTGAGCACCTCGGCGAGCTTGTCGAGGATCGCCTTTGACTCCGGCTTAAGCGTCGCTTTATCGATATCGAAAAGGATCATCCCGAGATTGACGATTATCCCGTCGTCGGTCGTCTTGATATCCGCGCCGGGCTTGTTCTTCAGGTTGTCGGCGATCTCGGTGACAAGTTTCTGTTTCTCGATATTCGTGACATCCTCGACAGTTTCGACCAGCGCTTCCGAGCCGCCCTCGATCCGCCATGTGTCCCCGTTCTTATAGGTAAACGTAAAGTTAAACTCGTCGGTGTAGGAGTCCGGCGCGCCCAGTTCGACATTCCAGAGATAGTCGATATGCGAGTATCCGGTGAACGACGCAAGCTCGGGATCGTTATCCGGATGGTGCGCGATGTGGTAGTCGATCAGCAGAAGCGCGAGCTTCTTGCCGCTATTCGTGACCATGCCGACAAACTTGTACGAAACATCCATATCGACATGGATGGTGTTCGAGGCCGAGCCGACAATAATCTCTTCCGCTTTGGATTTCCATGTCGCCCCGGGCGCGACATCGTACGACGGGAATGTCGGAACGCTCCGTAAAGTAGGCATCAGGAACTGCGGCGGGACGGTCATCACCCCGAGGTTGTTCTTGTAAAACTCGGTGACTTCGTAGGAGTTCTCGAGCTTGTAGGACTCGTGATAGTCCTCTTTCTTCGAGAAGTCGAAGTACTTGCCGACATAATGCGCGGTCTTTCCGTTCACATCGACCACTTCCATGACCGACTTGAACATCGTCTCCTGTGTGCCCATGTTTTTATTTTTGTAATAGACCTTTTGCGTAATCAGGCTCTTAATGCGGTATTTCCGCCCGACCGGGTCCTTGAATTCCAGCTTGACGGCGGCGAGCGGTACGGTAAAAACGGCGAGTAGGAGAACGGTCAGGAACCTGCGCATATTTCGACTCCGCGAGTTATCTCATTATATTTTCGGAAGATTCGTGAAATTCATAAGGGCTTGTTGACGAACTAGTATTGTCATAGCGGGTTCGTCATCCCGAGCTTGTCGAGGGACGAACCATATTTTAATATTCGACAATAGATTACACTGACTGCTTCTACCGCGTTTTAAAAATTTCGTAGCGCGGTAGCGCAGTGACGAAAAATATAGCGAATTTCGACTTTGTCAACACACCCATAATCGCGCCCCGGAGCTATTCCTTCGTCATGATCTTGATCTCGACACGCCGGTTCAGCGCCCGTCCTTCTTCGGTAGTGTTCGGCGCGATGGGCTTATCGCTCCCGTATCCGATATAGGACAAGCGGTCGGGATCGATCCCCTTCAGGATCAGGTAGTCGGTCACCACCTTCGCGCGCAGTTCGGAGAGCGTCAGGTTATACGCGGGCTTGCCGACATTGTCGGTGTGGCCCGAGACCTCGATATCGAGCGAGGGGTACTTCACAAGCACCTCGGCGACCTTGTCGAGAATGGGCAATGCTTCGGGTTTCAGCGTCGCCTTATTGAAATCGAAGAGGATACTGCCGAGATTGACGATCAGCGAGTCGGGCGTTTCCTTGACATTCGCGCCGCTCGACGGCCCGAGCTGGTTCGATATCTCCTGCTTCAGCGTCAGCTTGGCCTCGTTGGTGATGTCGGTCAGGTAGTCAACAGTCGCCTCGGTCGTACCCTTGTAGAGCACGGTCTGGCCGTCGTGGAACGCGAACATGAAGCTGTATTCCTCGGTGTAGCCGTAAGGCCCGCCCGCTGCCATGTCCCAGTAGTAGTCCATATGCGAGAAGCCGGTGAAACTCATGACATCGGGGTCGCCCTTGGGGTAGTGGACGGCATGGTAATCGATATAGATATGCGCGAGCAGTTTGCCGGGAATATTGGTGTGCAGTCCCATGAAGGTGTAGTGGACGTTGATAGGGAAGCGGAAGATGTTCTTCGCGCCGGACAGGATGCCCTCGTGAAGCTCCTCGGCGTCCGCCCACCATGTGTCGCCCGTATGCAGGTCGTTGGTCGGGAACGCCGGAATACCGCGCAATGTCGGCATCAGGAACTGCGGCGGGACTTTCATCTGCCCCTGCTTGTTCCGGTAAAACTCGGAATCGTAGACAGTCTGGAGCTGTAACGATTGGTCGGAATTCAGCTTCTTCTGGTAGTAGTTGAACTTACCGCGATAGAATCCGATACCGTTCGTGACCCACAGCACTTCCATCAGCGCTTTATTCATCGATTCGATGCTCGAATGGTACTGGCCGTTGAGGATAATATCCTGATAGACCATGATCTTGATCCGGTATTTCATCCCGGGGACGATTTTGTATTCGAGCTTGACGGGAAACAGCGATACGGCTGGAAGCAGCAATAAAACCACGACCGGCAAGATTCCCTTCAAAAGTCTTGCCATAAGACCCTCCTTGGTAAAAAATGACTCCTTTCAGGATTGAAAAAGGCGGGATCGATACACCACGAATATATCAAAGCGCCCTCTAATATGATTTTCGGAAGAAATTACGGACGCATGAGAGAAGAACGATAAAAAAATCGGATACCGCGCTGAAATTTGACGAATCGGCGGATTCTTATTATAATGAGGCACGGTATTTTATAATGGGGTGCAAGATGGTCATAAAGATTAAAGAGATCAAGATTGGGAAACGGGTCAGGAAGGATATAGGCGACCTGACCAATCTGAAAAAGAGTATCCGCAAGCACGGAGTGATGAATCCTATCCTGTTGACGCCGGATAACGAGCTTATTTCCGGGTACCGCCGTCTGACCGCCGCCCGCGAACTGGGTATTGAAGAACTGGAAGTTAAAGTAATCAACCCTAAAGATAATGTCGAGTTCCTCGAGATGGAAATGGAAGAGAACATGATCCGCAAGGATTTCAGCCAGGAAGAGCTTCTCGACGGAATGAAAAAGAAGAAGAGCCTTGTTTCGCCGAATATATTTCAAAGAATCTGGAATTTTATCAAGAGAATCTTCGGAATTCGGTAAGGACGGGCGCTCGTTAATGGCAGGGGTGTCTCATGAAGATCGCTCGCCTGGTCGCCGGGGTATTTCTCCTCTTCCCTTTATTATTTATCTCCTCATGTGAAGAATTCTTCCTCCAGAGAACCGTATCGCTGTTAGCGGTCAGCGGCGACATCGAGTTTATCCCCTCGCAAAACCTTATCACCGGAAACATCGTCTACGATATTAAAAACCTCCGCAATACGGCTATCGACGAGGTATACCTGATCTCGCACCCGTCGGTCGAGCTGAAAAACGTCATGCACGGCGGAAAGTCGATCGGGTTCGATCAGGGGATCGGTTACGGCTACGGAATCTACCGGATCAAGATACCCCCGCTCGGCACGTTTCAAGAGACATCGGTCTCGCTCGAGTTCGAGGTCAGAGGCCCCATCCTCGAAGACCGTTTCGTGCTGACTAAAAACTATGTCTTTTTCGATTCCAAGAAAATCTGGCTCCCTCTGCCGTTCGCGGAAGAGCCCGAATTCGATTATTCCCTGACAATTAAAACCCCGATGGAGTACTATCCTATTCTCGGCGCGAAGCTTGTCGACGAGAGCGTAAACGGGGCGTACCGGATCGGGATATGGACGAGCGAAGTCTCCCAGCCCATCCTGACCGGGAGCCTCATGATCGCCCCGCTGAACCGCTACGAGAGCGGCGATATCTATATCTACTCCGATAACGACCTCAATATCCAGAAGATTTCCGATTACAGCGAGTTTACGCTTAAGACGCTCCGGGAGAAGGTGGGCGGCTTCCCGTTTTCGGAGATGCATATCGTAAACCAGCTCGACCAGTATAAGAATATGGAGATGTTCATCGACGGCGAGTACTTCGCGAACTGCATCCATGTCACGCCAAACCTTTTCTCGTTTCCGAGTCTCCAGAAGGAACAACTGGTGATCTATTCCGCGATCCCGTTCCTCCCGAAGAATAACGAGTTGAAGCTTTTCGAGATACTCGCGCATGAAATCTCTCACAGCTACTTCGCCACGATGATCCGTTTCGAGGATAACAGCCATGTGCTCTCCGAGAGCATGACGGAATTCCTCGGCGTCATGGTGATGAAAACGAAGTATCCCGTGCTTTTCGATAAAATGATGGAGCGGAACCGTTTTATCCTCCAGAACCTCTATATGAAAAACCAGATCGAGAACCCGATTTGGGAGTTCTTCTGCGGGGTCAACATCCTCGGATTCGCGTTCGACGACACCGGCGATAAATACTTCCGTTTCGTGGAAATCCTCTACAAAAAGTACCAGTATACGAAGATACGTCTGAGCGAACTGGTGGCGACCGCGAAGGCGATGCTGTACGACCCCAAGGGGAAAAACGGTTCCGCGTCGATCAATACCGAGGCGCTCGGGATGCTGAAACAGCCGGGGATGTACAACCTAAGCCTGTCGTACACGAACATCAGCCCGACGAACAGCTCCAAGTTCCCGAAGTATCTGGTCAGCCTGCGGAACACGTTCCCGATCGCTATCGATATCGCGCTGATCGTGCACACCCTGACAAACAGTATCTCCAATATGGTCAGTATCCCGAAAGGGATGATCTCGAACTTTATCATCGACTCGAAAGTGACTGCGGTCGATATCAAATCGTCGTGCCCGCATCTCGAATACTGCCTGTACGACAACCGGATCGACCTTGTGAAAACGGCGCTCTCCGTGCTGAACGAGCAGGTCAATAAATTTTACCAGGGGAAACCCTACGACGCGAAGCTCCTTGTTATCGGCGGCGAAGACCCGTCGGAAATACAGGTGGAGAAGCAGGACGTGACATGGAAGAACCTGAATTCCGACCGTAAGCTCTCGGTCAGCATTCATTCCAATATCGTGCTCAAGTTCGACCAAGTGCACGAGAAGGAAAACGAGATGTATATTCAGGCGTTTAAGTATATCAATGGGAAACCGTTCTCGTATGTGGTGATAAAAATGCTCCGCGTGGGAAAAAAATTTCAGGCGGTGGCGATTTTGGATCCGTCTTTATAAAAAAGCGTGTTATATTACTTACGGGCGGGAAAAATCTACAAGGAACACTTATGAAACCGGCGATTCAAGTGCGAGTGCAGGCCGTTATCTTCGGGAATGACGGCGCGCTGCTTCTGGCGAGTCATGAACGCGGAGGCAGGACTTATTGGGTATTACCCGGAGGAAAAATCGAGTTCGGCGAGACGATGGAGGAAGCCCTTCAACGCGAACTCCGCGAAGAACTGGGGCTTGAGAACACGGAGGTGAGCGGCCTCGTGTTCCTCGACGAGTTCATCAAGCCGGAGGACGAACGGCATGTGATGCAGATCGCGTTCGCCGTGAACGTCCCCGACGACGCGCTATCCGGTGTACAGGTGGTCGCCAAGGGCGAATCGATCCGCGCGGTCTCGTTTTTCAGCGAGGACGCTGTCCGCGGCTCACAGGACACTTTTTACCCGTCGAAAGACCTGATTCTCGGCCTCTTTCATCTCGGGTAAATGGACCGCCTAAATTTCCTGACGGCCGGTATCCCGATCTCGGCGAAACCGAGGACTTTCCTGAACGGGCTGACCCGTGTCAGGGAAATGGGGCTGGACGGTATGGAACTCGAGTTCGGCCACGGTATCCGGCAGAACCCTGCGCTGATGCGGGAGATCGGAAAACGCGCGGCGGAATTGGGCCTGATCCTGACGGCGCACGCTCCTTATTATATCAATCTGAATTCCAACGACCCGAAAATAATCGAAAAAAGCTACCAGGCGATCCTCGAGACCGCGCGATCCCTCGATGTCGCGAGGGGATGGAGCGTTGTGTTCCACCCGGGCTATTATCTGGAAGACCGGCCGAAATTCGCGTTCCCGAGAGTGCAGAAGCATATCGAACGGCTCCTCCAGCTTGCGCATAAAGAAGCTCTGAAGGTCTGGCTCAGGCCGGAACTGATGGGGAAGAAGTCGCAGTTCGGGACGCTCTACGAGCTGGTCGAACTGTCGTCCAATCTCGGCGGGCATATTCTTCCCTGCATCGACCTGTCGCATTGGCACGCGCGTACCGGGAAGAATAACTCCTATGACGAGGTCGAACGGATACTGAAACTGCTCGATCACGAGATCGGCGGGGATGTGCTGAAGAACATGCATATCCATTTCTCCGGGATCGAGTTCGGCCCGGCGGGCGAGAAGCGGCATATGATCTTCCGCAAGAGCGATACGCGTTACCGGGAAATCCTCAAGGTGCTTTTCGATTACGACATCGCCGGGGTACTGGTCTGCGAGAGTCCGAATGTCGAGGGCGATCTTTTGATGCTGAAACTGATCTACGATTCGTTCGCATAGAAAATATTCACAACCTACTCAAACAAAAAAGAGGCTACCTGCAGTCTCTACAAATCTAAACAAACAAAAAAAAGAGGCTGTTTGCACAGCCCCTTTTATATTTATGGTTTAATCCCCTCCGGATTACCAACTAAGCTTATTCACCAGAAGGTTTGCCCTGGTTGGTCATTCTATCCATCTCCTGCTTCATCAGATGAAGCTGTTCGCCGATGGATTTGAGTTCATGAAGCTTCTGCTCAAGAGTCTTCTCAGCAAGAATGCCCCACCACTTCTCGTCTTCTATATCTAATGTTTCGCGGACAATAGCGCGGTCGAAGGCTATCTTTACATCTTTGAAGTAGATGATAAAGTCGCCGCCGTTATCGGTTTCGGGCTTGTAGACTACATAGGAGTCAAACTTCACATAAGGATAGCTCAACGGGTACAGCGGGATGCGCTGAAGGATACGGTCGCGGATATCGTCGGCATAGACAGGGTTCACCCATGTCAGTTGGCGCCATCCGTCAAACTGGGTATGACCAAGGAAGTATTCCTGAATATTACCATCGCGGTCTTTCAAACGAAGAGCGATCTGATGGGTGTAGTTCAAACCGTAAACCCAAGCCTGAATATACTTGATCTGTCCGACGTTAACAAGAACGCCCATAGGCATATCGTTTTCGCCGTCATCGGTAAGCTGGTTCACATACTTGCCGTTGTCATAATAGGCGAAAAACTCATAAGGCGGCGCAACCAATGCCCACGAAAGGAACTTCCATTCGGGGAAATGAACTCTTACGCCTAAGACTGTGCCGAATCTTTTGCTTTCGACTTTTTGGCAGTAGGAATCCATGTTGTTCTTCACCGTGTTGGCGGAAGAATTCAATTTGATTTTCCACATTTCCAGTTTCCAGTCTTCGATTGTGAATTCCACTGTCGGGTAACCGTACTGCGCGAAATCAAGTTCCGGGTGCTTAGCGATTTCCTCTTTGTGTACCTGCTTATCCTTATCGAGGACTTGCGTCATATTCTTTTCGAATTCGGTAAAGTCGATGAGGATTTTGTCAATAGCTGAATAACCGCTGACGCTGAAAAGTACAACGAGAGCAAGCGCTGCACCGAATATCTTTGTCCGCATATCTCCACTCCTTGAAATAAGATTTTCTATCCTTAGATTTTGTAATCAACTCTCATTATTCTGAATATATTTCCACAAAAAGTCAAGCATTTTATTCTATTCTTTCCTGAAAAGAGATTGTAAAATGCGCATTATTATCATCGTCTTCCGCGCTTGATAAGTTTAATACTTTTTGAAAAATTATTCTACGGGAATCGGAAATGCAGGCTGCCACTTGCCGATATACACCCCTTCGGGGATTCTGTTGCCTCTTTCGAGTAAAATAACGTGTTTTACCCCGGTATTCGCCTTCAATGTCATCACCAAACCCTGAATCAGCCACACGACCGAGTCGTTTCTTTCCTTAATATACTGGTTAAGTTTATCGGCGAAATTGATTACGATTCCCTTTGTTTTGCCGTCGTCGACAAACCAGATGTCGGTTACCTGAAGGTCGTCGTCGATAGGCATCCTCAGTTCATACTTCAGCGGGCCGAGGAAATAGTCCTGCACGAGCTTTTTCTCGAAGTACTCAGTTACCGGGTCGAGATAGATCGCGCGGGGTTCGGACGACATCTTCTGGAAGTGCAGGTCGGGGTAATAGAAGGTGTATTCCATTCCGCTCAGGAAGATAAACCTGATAAGAAAATACGCCGCGATACCCGCGATCAGTACGATCACCGCGACCGGTATAAACGGGATCTTATGATCCTCTATCCACCTTTTTACTTTCACTGGCAAAATCCTTTCGTTTTATTATATTCGTTAATGTACTTTTTTACACCGTAATAAATTCCCTGCGCGAGTTTGTCCTGGTAGTCCTTGTTCATCAGCTTCTTCCCTTCGTCCTTATGGGACATAAAACCCACTTCGATCAGGATCGCCGGGACGGGGTTGTACTTCAGGACATAGAAGTTTCCGGCCTTTACACCGCGCCCCGGGGCTTTCGCGGTATTGACAAGCGTCTTATACACGAAATTCGCCATCTGTTCGGATTCGAGCTTAATCCCGTCGCGGATCAGATCGGCGATGATCGAAAACAGCACCTCGGTTTTCTCGATGTCCGCCTGTGAAAACTTTGCATTTTCCAGTAATTCCACCTCTTTTACCTCATGGTCGGACACGGCGTCCGAAAGGTAAAACACCTCGATCCCGCTGACACTCTTGTTCGGGCTCGCGTTCGCGTGGATGCTGATGAACACCGGGTGGTAGTCCTTCGCGACCTTCGAACTGAATTTCACCCTGTCTTCCAGCGTAACAAATGTGTCGTTCTTGCGGGTCAGAAAAATATTGAACTGCTTGTCGTTCTTGAAGTACTGGTAAACCTTTTTCGTGAGGGACAGAACGACGTCCTTTTCCTTACTGCCGCTGGCGCCCAACGCACCGGGATCGTTGCCGCCGTGCCCCGCGTCGATAATGACCGCGTTGAACGGGATAAATCCGTCATCATTATAACATGCCGGGGGGTTTTTGTCACCCGTTTCCGGCTTTGTGTTCGTTATTTTCGTCTGCCCCGGATCGGCGGGCTTCTGGTTCGTTTTCTTCGACTCGTCGATCACGACGATCTTCTCGATCAGTCCCGGATCGACCGTCTGCTGATTCGTCTTCTTCTGCGCGGGCGGCACGGTATCCGGCCCGACAAACTGCTCGTGTTCGATGAAGACCGGCAGTTCCTTGCCGCCGGGCTTTTTCTGCGGAACGGGATACTTCTTCAGAATCGCCGTCAAGGTGGCCATATACTCCTTCGGCAGAAGGATTCCGCCGTCCTCGTCGAGAACCGCCGGCTCCTCGAAATAAAAGATGTTTTCGTCGTGGATGAGGTAGGGCATATAGAGAAAGAGACGGATGACCGTTTTGTCGTTGCGGATATCGCAGTATCCGAGGTCGAGATTGATTTTCAGTTTGAGCTGGTAGTCCTTACAGAGCTGGATAATAGGATAATACTTTTTTTCCTGCGCCGCCGCGGGCCGGGTGAGCATGAGAAATGCGCCGGTAAAAATCGCGAGAAAGAGAATGAGCCTGCTTTTAAGCATCCTTTGTTTTCCGGATATAATAGAGCCCCTTCAATGTCAGGTGCCTGTCTATAATATCGATAGAATTCGAGGTTTGCTTGATAAGTTCGCTCAGGCCGCCGGTCGCGATCACGGTACAGTCCTTCCAGCCCATTTCACCGGCTATCCGCCGGGTGATCTCGTCGAGCATCGCCCCGCTCCCGTTGAGGAGGCCGGAACGGATGCCGTCGACGGAGTTCTTGCCGATCAGCTTCGGGGTGATGGAAAGGTCGATATGCGGGAGCTTCGAGGCCTTCTCCTCGAGGGCGTTGAGCGAGGTCAGGATACCGGGGATGATGAGGCCGCCTTCGTAGGAACGCTCCGCCGTGACTACGTCGAACGTGGTCGCGGTGCCGAAATCGATGATGATGAGGTTCTTCCCGGGATAGATACAAATCCCGGCGTAGGCGTTGACAATCCTGTCCGCGCCGATCTCGTTCGGGTTGTCGTAGTTGAGCTGTAACTGTATCGAGTCCCGTTTGACAAAGAACGGCTCGATATTCATGTACTTGGAGAAAAGGTGCTGGAACGGGTAATCCATGCGCGGGACGACGCTCGAGATCACGACTTCGCGTATCTGCGCTTTATTGATCCCCCAGAGATGCAGGAGATTAAAAAAGTGCACGGCGAGGTCGTCGGTGGTCATCTGCTTGTCCGTCTTGGAGTTCGCGTAATGGAGCACTTCGTCGCTTTGATGGAAGAAGCCGTAGGTGATGTTGGTGTTTCCGATATCGATAGTGAGAATCAAGGAGTTCTCCTTAGATGTATTCGCTTTTCAGCGGACGGGACATCAGGGCGTAGAGTTCCGTCAACGGGTCGGCATGCTCGTAAAGCATCCGGTAGACCGCGCGCGAGATCGGCATCGGGATACTGAGCTCGTCTTCGAACTTCACGACCGTCTTGACCGTTTCGACACCCTCGGCGACCATTTTCATCGAGCCCGTGATCTGTTCCATAGTTTGTCCCGAGGCGAGGAGTTCGCCTGTGCGCCCGTTACGGCTGTGCTTGCTCGTACATGTCACCACGAGGTCGCCCATCCCGGCCAAGCCCGCGAACGTCGACTCCTTCGCGCCGAGCGCGATACCGAGCCGCCTGATCTCCGCGAGGCCGCGTGTGATCAAAGCCGCCATCGTGTTATCGCCGAAGCCGAGCCCGCGAAGGACGCCCGCCGCTACGGCAATGACGTTCTTTACCGCGCCGCAGACTTCGACGCCGATCACGTCGTCGTTCGTGTACAGACGGAACGTCTGATCGGAGAACGCTTCCTGCACCGCGCGGGCGCAGTCTTCGTCAGCCGATGCCGCGACGATACTGGTGGGCTGAGACTTCGCCACTTCTTCGGCATGGCTGGGGCCGGAGATAACAGTGACGCTCCCGCCGCCGGAGAGTTCTTCGGCGAGGATCTGGCTCATCCGCTTTTCGGTGGTGAACTCGAAACCTTTGGTAGCGCTGACAAGAAGGCGGGAAGGGGATGCGTAAGGCGTAAATTCCTTCACGGTAGAACGAAAAAAACGCGACGGCACCGCGAAGAGCCACATATCGGACTCTTTGACCGCGGTGCGGTCGCTGGTAATCGTGATGTTATCGGGTATACGCGTTCCGGGAAGATAATCCTTATTCTCGCGGCCCGCGCGGATCGAATCCGCCTCGTCAGGAAAAAAGGACCATAGCACGACCTCGTGACAAACGGAAGCGCGGATCGCGAGGGCCGTTCCCCAGCCGCCCGCGCCGATAACGCTGATTTTCAAATTCGGCTACTTATCGAGAACCAGTTCGAACGCTGTGACATAGCCGCCGCCGTAACTCGATACCCAGACCTGTTTTCCGTCAGGCGAAACCGAGATACCCATAGGCTTGGTGAACTTGGTCTTGTAGAGTATTTTTAAGTCGCCGGAATTGAGTATGGCGATTTCATCGGAACCGTGAGCCGCGACAATCAGGTACTGTCCGTCAGGGGTGATCGCGACAGTGCGGGCCTGCGCGCCCACGTACATCGTCTTGGCGATCTTACCGGCGGCGATATCGTACTTGATGACCTTACCGCCGGAATTGTCGGTGATATAGAGGAATTTGTCGTCCGGCGAAAGGACGATATGACGCGGGTTGGGCGAGATGCTCAGCGATTTCACCTTAGTGAGTGTCACAAGGTCGAGCACCGCGATCGTGCCGCCCGCCATATTCGCGACATACGCCGTCTTGGAGTCGGATGTGATCGCGATACCGCGGGGGATCACTCCGCTGCCGGTCTTGATATCCTTGAGCTTCTTCATCGTGACTGCGTCGATCACCGAAACGGACTCGCCGAACCAGTTCGCGACCAGAACGAGTTTGCCGTCGGGCGAAACCTGCACCACTTTCGGCGTGCTTAAAACTTTTACTTTAGGCAGAGTCTTGATATAAGTCTTGTTGTTGATCTTATCTTCGATCTTGCACTTCTGGACAAGCATATCTGCGGGCGGGTCCATCTCGTTCTTGTCGATACGGACGACGCAGGCGCCGTTATGGAAAGACACCCATGCGTACTGGCCGTCGGGCGAGAATCCGCATTCGACGGGTTTCTCCGCGAACGAGGCAATCTTCTGTTTGGTCGCATAGTTGTGCCCGGTAGCCGCGGTTTTATAAGGGGCGAAATTGACCTTCTTGATGACTTTCAAGGTCTTAGGGTCGATAATCGTGACATCCATCCCTTCGAGGTTCATCACGGTCACCCAGGTCCCGTCGGGCGACACTTCCACCGATTTAGGCGCGCCCATCCCGTTGAATGTAGCGAGCTTTTTCAGCGAAACACCGTAGCCCGAGCTCAGAAGCGCGGCGCAAAACATCAATACTGTAAAAAGGGTTTTCATTGTTCCTCCCAAAATTTTGTAAAAGTAAAAGAAAACCGGCAGTTTTCCGGATTGAAAAAAGCGTAATCTGACAATTATTCCCGTCACTGCGAAGCCATGAAGCAGTCTGTGTAAAATATAACTCAGTTGTCAAACAGATTGTTTCGCCCTCGCCTCGACTACGCTCGGTGTCCGGCTCGCAATGACAATCCTCTCTGGAAAAGTCCTGATATTCCGGTTATTTATCCGTCTAACTTTTTCGTCAGCAGTTCGTTCAGCATCTTCGGGTTGGCCTGGCCCTTCGTCTCTTTCATCGCTTGGCCGACAAAGAACCCGATGACGTTTTTCTTTCCGGAACGGTATTTCTCGACCTCGCCCGGATTATCCGCGATAATCTTATCGATCACCTTTTCGAGTTCGCCGGTGTCGCTCACCTGTTTCAGCCCCTTTTCGGCGATGATCGTCTTCGCGGACTTCTTCGTGTCCACCATCGAGGCATACACGTCCTTCGCCATCTTCCCCGTGATCGTGCCGTCGTCCACGCATGTTAATAGTTCGGCGACATCGGCGGCGGGCATGATCTTTTCCGCGTACTCGGCGATCGTCATCGAAAGCTCGTTCAGTACCGCCATGACCTCGGCCTGTATCCAGTTGGCGGCCTTTTTCGGCTCGCCCTTGAACGTCTCGAGGCATTTCTCGAAATACGCCGCGAGATCGATATCGTCGGTCAAAGTGATCGCGTCCTGACGGGTGATCTTGTAGTCCTTCTCGAAACGGAGCATCTTATCGCGCGGGAGTTCGGGCAGGGTCTTACGGACTGCCTCGATCTGCTCCCCGGTCACACAGACCGGCGGAAGGTCGGGCTCGGGGAAGTAACGGTAATCGTTGGCTTCTTCCTTGCTCCGCATCGGGAAAGTCTTGTTCTGCGCGGCGTCGTACAGACGGGTTTCCTGCACGATCTTTTCGCCGCTCTCCTTCGCGTATATCTGGCGTTCGATCTCGTGTTCGATCGCTTTCTTCACGCCGTTGAAGCTGTTCATATTCTTGATTTCGACCTTCGTTCCGAGCTTGGTCTCGCCTCTCGGACGGATCGAGATATTGGCGTCGCAGCGGAGACTCCCTTCTTCGAGGTTGACATCGCTGACGCCGATGTATTTCATGATATTGCGTAACGACTTAAGATAAGCGAACGCCTCGTCGGACGAACGCATATCGGGTTCCGAGACGATCTCCAAGAGCGGCACTCCCGCGCGGTTCAGGTCGACCAGCGAGTACGCGGCGCCCTCGGTATGCACGAGCTTCCCGGCGTCCTCTTCCATATGCGCGCGCGTGATCCCGACACGTTTCGTCGAGCCGTCGGGTAAGTCTATATCGAGATACCCCTTACCGCAGATCGGGTAATCGAACTGCGATATCTGGTATCCCTTGGGCAGATCGGGATAGAAATAGTTCTTCCGGTCGAACTTGGAGTACCCGGAAATCCCGCAGTTGAGCGCGAGCCCGGCCTTGACCGCCCTGTCGAGCACTCCCTTATTCAGTACGGGGAGCACGCCCGGCTGGCCCATACAGACTTCGCAGACATGGGTATTGGGCGCGGCGCCGAACTCGGTCGAGCATCCGCAGAAGATTTTGGTCGCGGTGTTGAACTGGACATGCACTTCCAGCCCGATGACTACCTCGTATTCCATGACGGCCTCCGGATTTAGTCGAGCAATATTATAACAGGCTTTGCGGGAAAAATAAACAAAATGGGGGGGAAAAGATGGGGTAATATTGAGAGAATTCGATAAATATGCTTTTCTACGACAACAATTTCTTTCTATGTAGTCAAGGATTTTTTTCCCTATCTAAGTCATTTTTTGTCTCATATGTTTTTGTGTTTTTAGTGAAGTAATACTTAAACACTATCGCAACTAACCCAATTACATTAATTGTGGTTGTAGATATTAAAGCTATTAATATCCCATCACTCAAACTGAGAAAGGACTTTAGACCAATTGCGGAAAAAATTTGAATTGTCCAGATAGATAAATACCATAAAATATAAGTACTAAATCGTTTTCGGCAATCAATATCGTTTTTATAATCCCGAATGGTTAAATCTTCGTAATCTTTTAGAGATTTTTCTTCAAACCCTAATGATTCATTTAACGCTAAATTATCAGATTCACTACCTATCTTATTTTTACTTATGTTGGAGAAATCTCTAATAAGATTATTAAAATGAGTGATTTGATTCCGATCGGGCATTTTTTATTTACCTGTTAAAATACTGGATTATTTCAACGTCCAGCAAATACTCTTCTTTTTTTGTAATTTCTTTTCTTTTTTTTGCCAATAGCCAAGGATTGAGTGGATCATTTTCATGTGTAATTTTTGATAACTGAATAGCATTAAACTGTTTGAAGTCGTTCCAAATACTTTCTAATGGCTCACGGATATCAGAAATATCCTCATTTAAAGAACTTAAAGTTTCGGTAATTGGTGACATACCAAAATTTTTCAATTCTTGATACAATTCAGGTATTACTGGACCATATTCCCAAGCTTGGAATCTCTCTTGAATTAAACGCTTGTTGTATGCAGCAAGGTAAAATCCATTGGCGAAGTATAAGATTTTTTGAATTTTCATTGGATCAACTGGAATCCCTTCTTCAATACCTTTCTGGATAAAAAAATTGGTAGCGTAACAAAGACGGAACCTGTATAAATAAAAGAGGCTTTTCATCCGATTCTTAGATTACCACAACCTAGAACGGAGAA
>MIBE01000060.1 GCA_001829415.1 Spirochaetes bacterium GWF1_51_8 | reverse complement strand
CATTCGCAACCCCTTTTTTTAGGTCGCTTATTTTAAGGATGACATTTCTATTTTGTTAATAAGGGACATTTCTATTTTGGTATAACAGAGCGGGAACGAATTCCGCGCCGGCTGGATTTATGGGAAAGGCGGCTATATAATAAGGGTATACAGTCGGGAGCGGCAAAAATGCGGGAATGGCGGAACGGGGATTGCTTTCTGTCGGTCATGGAAGGAAGGGTCTTTCTCGAAACGGCAGGAAGTTTCAATAACGGAACCTACTATACGAAAAAGGAATTTGCCTCGGGCGCCGGACAGGACGAAGTGCGGGAGTATTTCAACAAGCATGTCCTGCGGGAAGCCCTTGCGGCTCTGACCCTTGAGAATGAGTCGAGATGGTTTAACGGCGCGAATAAGCTCATCATCACCCCGGCGATGGTGTATATCGGTCAGGACGACCGTTACGGCGGTACCGGCAACGGGTGTACCGGGGCCGAGTTTATCAACGGGATGAACCGCGAATGGGTGATCGAGGTAATGGGCCGTGACATCCTGAATGAGGCGCTCGATTACCTGAACACCCTGTCGAAAGAGAACCCCGCGCCGGAAAAATAACCCGCGATTCTCGTCTAAAATTCCAAGTTCATACAAGTTCATACAAGATTGATTTAAACCGGGGAATATGCCATGATATAACTGCTTTTTTTATTATTATTATTTAGAAGGTGAATCACATGAAGATGAACGACGTTTGGCGTGACATTCAGGACAGTATACTCAAGCCTATCGGCGAGTTTTTATCACTCCGTTATCAGACCATCCTTGTTTTCGCGAATTTCCTCGCACTGGCTCTCGGAACAGTCTATCTGCTCGATTCTTCGGGAACGGTATTCTGGAACATTTTCGCGATATTCATGGTGACGACTCTGCTGGGAAATCTGGTTTCGGTAGCGGTCGGCGGAAAGTATAGTTTTCTCGACTACGGGTACCTTTTGTTATCGATGGCCGTATTCATTTTTATCCCGTTAGCGAATACCGGGGTCTCGTTCGATCCCAGTTTCATTGAATCGCGGAGCATCCTCTCGAACATCCTCTTGCTGTCATTGTTCGTGTTCGGCGGGGTGATCGCGTATATCCGGATCTATATCCAGGAGAAAAGCGCCGGACAGCCCAAGGCTGTGAAAAAACTGCTGGAAGAGAACAAGGTCAAGGACATCGTGAAGATCGTCCTGATCGGGATATCTTTGGCGGTTTTGCTGACCGGGGTGTATGTGAGCTACGACCTCCTGACACGGAATAAGGGTGTTCTCTTCGAGGTATTTATCCCGGGATTCTCGCTGTTCCTTGCGCTGTTCTTTATCACGCTCACGCTTTCTATTGTCAAGCTCGGGAAGAACAAGACTTCGCTCTTCAACCTGTCGGTGCTCTCGCTCGGACTGCTTATTTTCGCGGTCTGTATGCTCCCGTTTATGGCAGTGCAGGAGATGATCGTGAACTCCGAACGGAGCTATTTGACTGCGTTCGGCCCGGCTCCCAAGAACTTCTCAACCAATAAGAATACCGTGCAGTTTAAGGAAGTGCCGTTTTCTCTGCCCGATTATCTGTTCGGCACGTACAATCGTGAATATACCCTTATCGAGGATGTGGTCTTCTACGAGGGGAAAAACGGTGTCGACAACGGGATCAAGCTTCGTTTCGATGTCTATCTCCCCCCGAAAGGGAAGGTTCTGCCCGGCGGCAATTCCATACTGGTCCGTTTCCACGGCGGGGCGTGGACGATCGGCGATAAAAGCTCGATGAACTTCCCGCAGGTGAATAAGTATTTCGCGAGCTTGGGTTATGTGGTGTTCGATGTCCAATACGGCCTCAATAACACCCGGAAGAAGTTTGTCGATGCATTCGAGATGCCGGAAAATGTCGGCGGAGATTTCAGGATCGACGATATGCTCCGTCATGCCGGGATGTTCTTCAAGTACCTCAAACAGCATTATTCGGAATACGGCGCGAATATCGATTCGGTGTTCCTTTCCGGGAATTCCGCCGGAGGGCAGTTGGCCTGCGCGGCCGGACTTGCGCTCAGCTCCGGGAAACACTCCGACCTTCTGCCGCCCCAGGGACTCAAGATCAAAGGTTTGATCCTGCTCTATCCCGCTAACGGACTCTCGAAGAATATGGGGATCGACGGTACCGCAGAGTTGGCCGATCCGGCGCTGATGGCGGAAAAGAACAGTCCGCCCTGCCTCGTCTTCCACGGCGAAATGGACGGCTTTGTCGATCCGAAGATATCCCAAGTGTTCAGGGAGGCCTATATCGCGAAGGGGAATACCCATTGCGCGGTGTTGACAATGCCGCTTGCCGGGCATGGGAGCGATTTTTATTTCTCCGGCTTCTACAACCAGATTTTTACCTATTATATGGAAAGGTTCATGTATTTGTATAAGTAAATGACCGGGGTTACCCGGCAGGTTTTTGGAGCAGAAGATGGGGAAACCGGAATTGCATCCTTCAGTCTCCGGGCTCATCCGCAGGTTGGAGGGAATTGTTGAAGTCGAGGGAATCCTTCTCGGCGGTTCCGTGGCTGAGGGAACCGCCGACCCGGAATCGGATTACGATCTTTATGTCTATTCCAATTTTGCCGTACCGCTGGAAAAGCGGCGCGAGCAGATATTCGATTTGTTCGGGACGATTGAAATGAACAATCGCTTCTGGGAGACGGAGGATGACGGGATTCTCAGCAACGGAAACATCCAGGCGGAAATTGTGTACCGCGATATCGAATGGCTGAAGGATGTTATAGAAAGCAGGATATTCCGTTTTCAAGCGGACACAGGGTATACGACATGTTTCTGGGCGAACTTTATCCATTCCGAAATCCTGTTTGACCGGAACAAGATTCTTGCCGGTCTGAAGGAAAGGTACACGATCACTTATCCGCCCGAACTAAAAAAGAACATTATCCGGAAGAACTTTGCAATATTAAAAAAAGGGATACCAGCGTACTATCACCAGATCGCCAAGGCGGCCGGACGCAACGATACGGTCAGTGTGAATCACCGGGTCGCGGCGTTTTTAGCGAGCTATTTCGATATCCTGTTCGCGCTAAATGAAATTCCCCACCCGGGCGAAAAGAAAATCGTCAGGATTCTAAACGAACGCGCAAAACTTCTGCCGGAGAATTTTCAGAAAGACGTATCCTGTCTGATCGGACAGAGCGGGAGTTGTTCTCTCGAAATTTCGTCCACCTTGGACAGGATTCATAGCCGTTTGGAATCTCTTCTTATATCCGAAGGTTTCAGTCAGAAAACCTTTTGAAAAGCAGCCTTGCCATTGACGGTTTAAACATCGGCTACCGGCAAATCAATCCATATCGACCGAGTTTTCCGGGACGGAACCGGGATAGGGCGGAATCGGGAATTCCGGGATGGCCGCGAACGGCTTCTTTTTCCAAAGCCCGGTCAGGTAATAGACCAGCATTGCAACCGCACCGAACGACCACCCGAGCGGGAACGCCCACCAGATGCCGTCAGCGCCGATCAGCGACGAGAGCCAGATCGCGAATGGCACGCGGAATAGCCAGAGCGTTGCAAGGCTGATAAACATCGGGACGATAGTCGCACCCGCGCCGCGAGTGACGGAATTGGTCATGAGCATGACGGTGACTACCCAGTAGAACGGACCGGCCGTTTTCAGCATCTGCGCCCCGTGATAAACTACCTGCGGCTCGGAATTGAATATCCCCACCAGCCCCCGGCCGAACAAGACGAAAACCGCGCCGATCAGCATGGTGAAACCGGCCGAGAAAAGGAGAGTCGCCCTGTAACCGCGCTCGACCCTGTCCCACCGTCCCGCGCCGATATTCTGCCCGGTGAACGACGACAGCGCGATCGAGAAACTGATGATCGGCATGAACGCGACCGCGTCGATCTTTCCCGCCGACGTGAATCCCGCCTGACAGTCCGTCCCGAAACTCATCACCACACCCGAGATACTCATAACACTCAGCGCGATAAGCATCTGCTGAATCCCTGTCGGGAAACCGATCCTGACTATTTTCGCGAAGATTTCGCATGAGAATTTTATCCGGCGCGGGTTGATCTTCAGGATGGGGTGCTTCCTCTGGAGAAAAATCAATCCGCCGAAGAAAGTAAACGCCTCGGAGATGACTGTCGCGTATGCGGCGCCGTCGACACCCATTTTCAGCACGGGCACGAATAGAAGATCGAGCAGGATATTCATCACCGTCGCTATCGATAAAAAATAGAGCGGTGTTTTCGAATCGCCCAAACCGTTGAGGAGCGATGTGAAGCCGTTAAAACCGAATAAGAACACAATCCCGGATATAAAGATGATCATGTATGACTTTGCTTCCGGGAGCATTTCAGGCGGGGTGTTCATCAGCCTCAGCACCCATTCCGCGCCTAAGACGCCTCCTGCGGTAACCGCAACGCACACAATCGCGAGCAGGATGTAGAAAGTGTCGACCGTCTCGCGGAGCTTATGGAACTGTTTGGCTCCGAAGAACTGCGAGACCAACACGGATGCGCCGTTGCCGATCCCCGTGACGAAGGACAGTAGAAGGAAGACCACCGGGAAACTCGCGCCTACCGCGCCCAGCGCTGTTTTGCCGAGAAAATTTCCGACAATGATGCTGTCGGCCATATTGTAAAACTGCTGAAAAAGGTTCCCGATCAGCATAGGTATCGCGAAGAAGAGAATGGTTTTAAATTCATTCCCGGTTGTTAGATCTTTCATGCCGACCTCCGGCAGTTAACGGAAAGGAAAGCCCGGCGCTATTCCGTATCGGCGGCATTCTCGGGAATATTCGGCGCGACCGGCGCCATTTCCGGCGGCCTCGATATCACCGACTTCTTCTTCCATCTGCCCATCAGGTAGTACACGAGCGACGCGGTACCCCCGAATCCCCACGCAAGCGGGATAGCCCACCAGATACCGTCGGGGCCGATCAGCCCGGAGAGGTAATGCGCGAGCGGGACGCGGAATAACCAAAGCGTCAGCAGAGAGATCAGCATCGGCACGACCGTGTCCCCAGTGCCCCTCGTGACGCCCTGCACCACGAACATGATCGCGACAATCCAATAAAACATCCCAATTATATGCAGATAGTGACTCCCGTGAAGGATCACATTCGGTTCCTGGTTGAACATCGCGACAAGTCTATCGCCCCAGAGGAGAAACACCCCGCCGAGGAGAAGCGAGAAGATGATGCTCGCGAAAAGCGAGATGCGGAAACCTTTGATCACCCGGTCGAGACGTTTCGCCCCGACATTCTGCCCGGTGAACGACGAGAGCGCCATCGAAAGGCTCATCACCGGCATGATCGCGAAGCTGTCGATACGTCCGGCGGAAGTAAATCCTGCCTGGACATCCGTCCCGAACACCTGCACGAGGCCTGTGAGCACCATGAAACTCGCGGCGACCAGCATCTGCTGGATACCGGTAGGCAGGCTTATCCGCACCATTTTACCGAGGAGCTTGGGGCTGAACTCGAGCTTCCGGAGATCGAGACGCAGGAGAGGGTGGCTTTTCTGGAGCACGATAAATCCGCCGATGAAAGTTACGGCTTCCGCGATGATCGTCGCGGAGGCGACCCCCGCGACTCCCATTTTGAAAACGGTCACGAAGACCAGATCGAGGATGATGTTGACGACGGTGGCGACGATCAGGAAGTAGAGCGGGGTCTTGGAATCGCCCATCCCCCGCAGGATCGCCCCGATACCGTTAAATCCGAATAGGAATACCATCCCGGAAAAGAAAATGACCATATAGGTCCGCGCGGACTCGAACACGTCGGGCGGAGTGTTCATCAGGCTCAGGATCGGCCCGGCGAAAATGATACCGCACGCCGTGATGATAACGCAGAGCACCGCTGAAAGGATATAGAACGTTTCGATTGTCGCCTTGAGGTTTTCCATTTGCTTCGCGCCGAAATACTGCGAGATCATGATCGACGCGCCCATCCCGACACCCATCGCGAGGGCGACCAAGAGGAAGATGACCGGGGAACTCGCTCCGACCGCGGCGAGCGCTTCCTTCCCAATAAAATTCCCTACGATAATGGAATCCACGGTGTTGTATAACTGCTGGAATACGTTTCCGATCAGCATAGGGATCGCGAAAGCCAATATGACTTTAAACTCGCTTCCGGTGGTCAGGTCTCTCATGTATACTCCTATCTCTTTGAAAGGAAAAGTATATACCCGGCGATTGAAAATATCAAATTCGGCGGGCGGTACGGCAGCGAAAATGACATGGATTTAACAGAATGATTGTGTTACCAGCCGAGACGCGAAATAAGGACTTGTTCGAATTCGTCGACGGTAATCCGCGGGGAGAACGTCGCCGCGTCGGCGAGCGAGCCGTCCTGAAGAGCGCGGTATGCCTTCGGATCGCGGTAGAACTCGAGGATGCGGCGGGCAGCCTCTTCGGGCGTGTTCGTCCGGCAGAGGATGCCGTTCACGCCGTCCTTGACAGAATCGCGCAGGCCGGGCGCGTCGTAAACCACCGCGGGAGTCCCCCGCGCGTTCGCCTCGTTCACCACCATTCCCCATCCCTCGCGCGTCGAGGTCATCATGAGAAAATGGCTCAGCCTGAGATGCGTGCTCTTTTGGTAGTCGGTGATATACCCCGTGAAATCAATCTGCCCGGACACGCCGAGTTTCACGGCGAGCTTTTTCAGCCGCGCGGTGTAGGCTTTTTCCCCGCCGCCCATTACGATGAGACGCGCGGACGGCTCCGTCTTTACCAGCACGGCCATCGTTTTCACGATCTCCTCGACCCTTTTCGACGGCATGATTCTGCCGAGGTAGGCGAGGTTGAGCGCAGGGTACTTCTCCATAGTGTCTTTACGCGGGATGAGCGGCAGGATGAGCGGCTCGCGGACGATGAAGATATCGCCCTTCAGCCCGAGCTCACGGAGACTGGCGCGGGTCGAGTCCGACACCGTGACAACCGCGTTTATCTTGCGGTACGGACGCAGGAGAAACGGTTCGGCGATATACCCCGCGAGCGATAACGGAAACGGCATCTGGTAGAACCATATCTCGCGGGCGAGCTGGTGGATCAGTACGAACGTTTTCCTGCGGGTGTCCTTAAATTTATGTGTGAAGAACGGAATAGTGTTGATCTCGTCGACAATCGCGTCGTACTCGTGACGGTGCTCCCTCGCGTAGACATTCCCGTGACGGAATACCGAGAACGCGCCGCCCTTCCGGACGACCCGGTAGCCGTCGATCGTATCCTCGGCGGATGCCCCGGGGAATGACGCACAGAACAGGGTGAGCTCGTAACCCTTCGCGGCGAGGCCCGATATAACTATATTGCAGTAACCTTCGGCGCCTCCGGCGGCGGGGTGTTTGATATCCCTGCGCGAGAGCCATAGTATTTTCTTCATCAGACCTTCTCCGAAATTGAGAGATATCAAGTGCGCTTTTTATAACCCCGCATTCCATAATGCAAAGAAACTAAAGAACGCGGGGCAAGCAGATTCATTTTATAACTCAATATTCCGACATGGAGTATGATATTAATACTATCAGACCGTTTTGTCAAACCATTGAAAAATCGGGTGAATTCTGCGGAGAAATTCTGACCAACCAGTTGTGGAAGTTATTAGGGTGCGCAGCACTTAGTTCATCACGTCGGTCTGCTTCTTTTCGCTGAGCAGACGGTCGAGCAGGTGGTCGATATTGATCGAATCTTCCGGGAAGCTCATGATGTTCGAGGAGTAGAACAGGTTCGTTTTCTGGAAGAAATCGACCAGCACCTTATTGATCACCTTCCGCATGAACTGTTTGTTGACTAACGGCGCAAGGAGAATGACCTCATAGTAATTGTAGCGGGAGACGACGATCGGGTAATGGATATTCGTCTTGATCGAGTCGATCAGGTTCACAAGCGCACGCTTCTTGTCGACAGGATTGAACTGCGAGATATACTCCTTGAGCGAGATGACCGCGATAGAGAACGACTTATTCTCCTGAATATGCTGAACCGCTTCGTCATGCAGGTACTCGTAGAGGTATAGCCCGTCCATCAGGTTCATATTGAATATTCTTCTGCGGAACTCGTCGAGGATTTCCGGAATATGGTAGAACGACGGGGTTTTCTGGAAGATGACGTCGAGGTTATCCAGCGCGATCTTGACTATATCAGGGTCCCATTGCGTGCCGGCACCTTCCTGGAGTATCTCACGGGCCTGCTCGAAATGGATCGCCTTACGGTAGGGACGGTCGGATGTCATGGCGTCGAAACCGTCGGCGACCGCGAGTATTCTCGCGCCGAGGGGGATTTCGTTGCCCTTCAACCCGTACGGGTAGCCCGTGCCGGCGAAGTTCTCGTGATGGAACCTTACCCACGGGACGAGTTCGGAGAAACTTTCTATTTCAGACACGATGGCGGCGCTGAGTTCGGGATGAAGGTTCATAATCTCGCGTTCGTGCTCGCTCAGGTTCGAGGGTTTCAGGAGCACGGCGTCGGGAATGCCGACTTTGCCGATATCGTGCAAGACTCCGGCGATTCGGAGCTTTTCCAGCTCATAGTCGTCCCATCCGAGGTTCCGGGCTATTTCCACGGCATACGCCGCGACACGTTCGGAATGACCCTTCGTATAGGGATCGCGGGTTTCTATAGCGTTCGAGAGCGAGGTCACAATCGCGATATTCAGATTTTTAAGGCGTTCGGTAGTGTCGAGAAGCTCGAGGAAGTAATCGCTCTTTTCGAGCAGGAGCTTGAGTTCGTTGACCACGTTTTCGAGAATGTCCGCGCTCTCACGGATGATCGGGTTGTCTTCCTTGAAGCTCAGGGAGAGAATACCGGCCACACGGTTCCCGCTGATGATCGGGAGAGCGACGAGGAGCTTGATCTCGTGGAACTTGATGTAGTCCGCGTGGAGGACGCCCAAACCCTTCTCGGGATTGTCGTCGAAAACGGGGCGCTTTTCCTCGATAGCGGTCATGTATGCCGGGACGTCGCGGGGATCGATCTCGACATGCGAGCCGATATAATCGCCGTGAAGGCCGGAGGAGACATATTTTTCAAGGACGCGGTTGTTCTTGTAGAGGCGCATGATCGCGGTATCCGCCTGAAAAAGGCGGGCGACCATATCGATACTTTTCCGCGCGGCGACCTTCGAGGACGGCTCGTTCAGCACTTCCATCGAGATTTCCTTCAGGACGCTTACCGAATCGAGATAGAGCCGTTCCTTCTTACGGAGAAGCTGGTAAAACTCTTCGAAGTATTCGATCGACGATGCCATGAACAAGTAGATGTAATCGTTTTCCGATATCCGCGACCGGATCACTTCGACATCGATATCCTTTTCGAAACGGATCCTCGCGAGTTCGATGGAGTGGTAGTGAAACGGGACATGGACGGTTTTACTGGATGTAGAGTTGTTTTCAAATTCGGCGATTGCATCCTTAACGAACGAAAACTCGGGATAGAAAGCGAAAACATCGATCACATTGGAACCGATAATTTCGTCTTTCCCGATGTATCTGCGTAGTAAGGGGTGAATCTGTAAAATATCCAGCTGTCTTCCGACAGAAAGAATAAGCCCTTTCATAAACACTCCGTGAGAAAAACCCCGCTTCCCAGATGTGTAAAAGAAAATAAGTCGTTGAAGAATAAGAAAATGTTCATATCAATACTGTTGATGACTTATACGCAAATAACGTGCCACAAAAGACGGTAAAAACAAACCCTTACAGGCAATGCAGTTATAATCATATTATATTCATATGAAAGTAACGCACTGTCCTAAAACTGTAACTTTTGCACATCGTGAGTGCAAACTCATATTATAATATGCACACATTCGTAAAACAAGACATAACCGAATTGTTAAATATTAACATAATAATATCAATATAGTATACTATAAAAAAAGGCTGCCGTCAAGGCAGCCTCGTAACTTGGAGCTGAAGGGAATCGAACCCTCGGCCTATTGAATGCCATTCAATCGCGCTCCCAACTGCGCTACAGCCCCATTTCAGGATATATTATAGCCTATTTTTCCCGGTTTGGCAAATTTTCCCTATCCGTTTTTATTGGTCACCGCGGGTGTCGGCGGAAGGGGTTTTTCGTTCTGCCAGAGATTGAAGTAACCGGTCGCTCCTATTGAAATCGACCGTTCGGGATCCATCAAGTCCATCCCCGCGATATCCGCCGAGAGGAAGGGCGTGATTATAAACCTTAGGCCGATATTCGCGATCCCGTTCAAGGCGGCGGACGATGGAGAGTAATCCGCAGTCGCGTTCTGCCGGTAGGGAAAATTCGCGAAATCGCCAATCAGGTGCACCTTAGGAAAAATCTCCTTCTGGAACCCGATAAAAAACCTGATCTTCCCCGGCGTGAATAATGTGTATCCTACGGCGATGGTCGTGTTGAACCCGATGATATCTTCCTGCCATGAAAAGTAAAATGTATAGTAATCCGACTGGCCTTCGGCGGCCGCGAATTCCGCGAGCATCCCCAGACCGAACGAAAGAAGCTGGTATTTCAGGCTGACTAACGGCGGATGGACGATGTTGTTGCCGATATCGATACCGAAACCGAGTTCGAGGCCGGGTAACGGTACGAAGTTGACCGCGGCGGTGAAGAGCGACGGGGCGGTGAATTTTATTCCCACACTCAATCGTCCGTCACGGGCGACCTTCGCGCGAGGTACGGCGATATATCCCTCGGCTCCGCTATGGACAGGCGCGGAAAACGCGCTTCCGGCGGCAAACAGGATGGAAATGAGAACGGCGGTGAAAACGACCGGTTTTTTTCGATTTTTCATAGGTAAATAGTATATCCGAAACCTGCGGGAGAATCAAAAAAGGCGCGGATTGCCCGCGCCTTTTTTATATTTTGAAACGATTTATTTATTGCCGCCGCCCCAAAGAGCGACATAGAAGTTTGCTCCGATCATCCAGCTCCGGTTGCCGTCGAACAGGTCGAGCCCGGCTACGTCGAACGAAAGCCACGGCGCGAGCACAAGGCGTAGTCCGATATTCAGGATACCTCTACCCGAGTCGGCGTGAGGAAGGAAACCTTGGAAGCGGTAGGGGAAGTTGGAAAAGTCGGCCACAAGGTAAAGCATGGGGATGAACAGGTTTCTCTGGATACCGACAAAGAAATTGATATCCGAACCGTGATTGAAGGTGTAACCGACCGCGAATGTAGCGGAACTGTCTACGATCCCCGACGCGGAGAGCAATTCCTCCCATGCAAGATAGATAGTACCGTGGAAATCCTGAGGACTCGCGGTGGGGATTTCCATCATAAAGCCGAGAGCGGCTTGTTTGACAAACTGGAACTTGACATTGGCGAGGAACGGGTTCATTCCGCCGTTCACATTCAAATCCCAACCCAATCCGATTTCAAATCCGCTGAACGGTACGATATTGATCGCGGGGGTAATGAGGCCCGAGAAGTTATACTTCAGGCTGAGACCGAAACGGCCCGCGTGTGCGGCGTCCACTCTCGGCATGGCGATATAGCCTTCGGCGCCGGAAAAAGTCGGCGCGGCAAAAGCCATTCCCGCCGTCATGATCATCACAAATAATAACAATAAAATTTTCTTCATTCCAATCCTCCTTTTTTTGTTTCACATTCACATACGGAAAAAATTATAACGATGTGGTGCTGAAAAATCAAATTTCTATTTCGCCCGCGTGAAATTGTATTTTTAGCCGGGATAAGATATAATATTTGAAATTATTTTGGAAGTGGATATGAAACGGAACGCAATTCTATTATTTTTCTTAATCACTGTTTCCTGCGGCGGGGTCAGCGCGCCTTCGGTCAAGCCCGGAGTCGTTCCCTCCGACAAGGCGATGTTCGAGCAGAAGGCCGTGGCGTTCGAGAAGATGCTGAAGGACAATCCCGGCTTCGTATCCGCAAACCCGCTTCTAACCGATTACCAGTATTTCAGATTGAACCAGAAGAACTACAATAAGTTTTCTTATGTCTCCAAGAATGCGGAATATATGGCCGCGCTTTCCAACGAATTCAGCGTGACGAGCGTGGACAAAGCGAAAAGCATTACACTTGCTTTGTCGAACTATCTCAAGCTCGCGGGGAAGGATAAAGCCGGGAAGCCGTACCTGCTCCAGCGCGCGGGTATCTGCCTCTACAAGCTTGGGAAGTTCCAGCAGGCGAACAAGTATCTCAATCAGGCTGTGACTGACGGTAAGGCCGACGCGGAAGCCCGTTACTACCTCACGCTCCTCTACGCGAACTACCTCAAGGAATTCGATAAGGCGTTAGCCTACGCGTCGAAGATCGACGCATCGATGCTTTTTGTGAACAAGACGGAGATTGTTTGCCTCAAGGCGACGATCTACGAGAAGATGGGCGATGCGAACAAGGCCGCCGAGATGTACGAACTGGCATGGAAAAGCGATCCCGAATGGTTCTATACCCGTTACGATCTCGCGCCGTTCTACTTCTCGCGCAAGGAGCCCCAGAAGGCCGGGGTGTTCGCCAAGGCCGCGTTCGAGTACCTTGTTTCCTTAAATGACGATTTCTATAAAGCGAAGGCGTATTCGCAGGCTGCTTACTATAATAAACTGATGGGCGAAGCGACCCTCGAGTTCTCGTTCGGCTTGCCGGACGGCTACGATCCCGCGAACGACATCCATTACTACTGCGAGAACGCGTCCTACCTGATCGAACGTATTGAGAGCGCGGGATTGAAGATACCGTTGAAGGAGACCAAGGCCGGTTCGGCGAAATCGATCTTCTGGGCGACGAAGGAAAGGTATATCGACTTCGGCGGCGATTCCGGGATGCTCCTTACTATGGGCAACGTCATCATCACGAATATCCGTTGGGACGACGAGTTCCTGAACTTTTTCCTTTTCCCGAAACGCTTCTTCATGTCGCCGGTCGCGCTTCTGATCACGCCGACAAACTCGCTCTATTTCAAGACAAATCCCGATAAAATGCCCGGCGAAAAGGGGCATATTGTCACCAATATCAGCAACCAGATATTCCTGCTCGACCTGCCGTTCGAGTATTACCTCGACGACATGCTGTTCGATGTCGATAACGATAAGAACTGGGACATCGTATATTTCGGATTTAACCGGACAAACGAGATCATGATGACGGTGTTCTATCCCGCGTTGAAGAAGCACGAGACATTCCAGCTCCCCGTCACCCTGCATGACGCGAAGGTCGTGATCCAGGATGTCGATCATGACGGAGTGAACGATATCTTTCTGCTCGATAAGAAAGCGGTCTTCCTGAAACCGAAGGCGTTACCGTAACACGTTCTTACTTTAGGGCACTTCTAAAAGCTTTATTATAATGAACAAAAATCATTTTCAGAACTGAATAAAGCGTTTTTTTGTCACTGCGAGGAGCATTGCGACGAAGCAGTCGGAATAACATCATTCTTATAATGAGATAGATTGCTTCACGAATTTTTCAAATTCGCTCGCAATGACAAAATAGGTTTGTCAACAAGTCCTTAAAGTACCCTTTTGAGACAACCCTACAAGCAGCCGCTTTGAAAGAAGAAAAAAAAGGAAGCGGCTACAAGCAGGCGAGGTCGATCGACCAGTCCTTTGCGATAGAATAGCTCTCCGGCGATACTTCCGCGAAACGGTTCGTTTCCCCGTGATAGGGAAATACCGCGCGCAGGTAGTTCGACGTGTACCCTTCCGCCATTCCCTTCTCGGCTTTTTCCACCAGCACCTTCTGTGTTTTCCCGATCACATGCCTTTTCACGAATTTCCCCGCGTAATCGAGATAAGTCTCGCGGAGGATTCTTTCGCGCGCGCTCTTGATATCGCCGTGCACGTCCTTCATCCCCGCCGCGCACGTCCCGCTTCGCGGGGAGTAGGGGAAGATATGGACGCGTGTGAACTCCGCTTCCTTCACGAGCGCGATCGTTTCGTCGAACTCGGATTCCGTTTCGCCGGGGAAGCCCACTATAATATCGGTCGTGATGCCGCAGTCGGGCGACTTCGCGCGGATGAGGCTTGTGAGCGAGAGAAAGTCCCGCCCCGTGTAATGACGGTTCATCCGTCGGAGAACGGTATCGCATCCGCTTTGGAGCGAGAGATGGAAATGGTTCGCGAACGAGGGATGACCGAGGTACTCGGCGAGCCGGGGCTCGAACTCGTCGGGCTGGAGCGAGGAGAGCCGGATACGAAAGTCCCCATGGATATCGAGGAGCTTTCCGGTGAGCGAGGCGAGGGTCTCGCCGTCATAACGGTAATCGCTGATATTGACACCGGTCAGCACGATCTCGTTGTAGCCGTTAGCGAGCAGTCTGTTCATCGCGGAGACGATCTTCTCCGGCGCGAGACTCCGGCTTTTCCCCCGCGCGAACGGTATCTTGCAGTAACTGCAATACTTCCCGCACCCGTCCTGTATCTTGATATACGCCCGCGTCCGTTCGAAGCTCGCGACTGACGGGAAATCGGCGTCGCCGCCGGGCAGGACTATCCCGCCGAGGAACTCCGCAAGCTTGAACTTGTTATTATTGCCGATCACGAGGTCGGCGAAATCGGAATGCGCGATTGCGTCGTAGTCCGATGTCGCGTAGCACCCGGTCGCCACCGCGTACTTGCCCATCCGTTTGGCCTTGCGGAGGATTTGCCGCGAACGCGCGTCGGCCTGATTGGTCACGGTGCAGGTGTTGACCACTACGGTGTCGGAAGATTCCATCGAAGGCGCGATGTCGAACCCGGAGCCGCGCAGGTTTTCCGCGAGCGCTTCCGATTCGAATTGGTTGAGCTTACAGCCCAATGTGACGATATAGACCGATTTCATAGGGTAAATCTTACGAAAAAACGCGGGGAAAGTCAACAAAAAAACTCACCTGTTCTTTTCCGTTTTACTGACTGGTATATATTGTTTTACATACACCAAGTAATTCCTTGTTTATTCGCAGATACCATGCTTTATTAGTACTGTTCCATTTTTTCAAATCCCAAAATTGTGCCCAAGTTATCTCATAGATACCTCTAAGGTTTGTGAAATCGCTGTAATCTACAATTATCACATAGTCGAAATTTGGGGTTTGCGGTATAGGTTCACCCGGTGAAGGTAAGTTATGAAACATACTTGTTTGTTTTATGCTCGTTGTTTTTATACTATATGTTTTATTGTCAGTATCTATTGCATCCGTATCTTTATTATTATTTTTTTGAGGAGATAGTTCTTTGTATTTTGGGGGTACATAGAATACTCTTGCAACAAATTCACCTAAATCACCAATTATATTTTTTGAATGAATAATATTTTTTTGCTTCAATTCTTTTATAATATCAAAGTAAAGCCTCATTAACTCCTCTCCGTTCATCTCATTCAATTCTTTCATATTTTCATCCTCCTAAAATAATTTCAATCCTTCACGAAAAACCGGTCGTTTCCCAGATGCGCCGCCGGGCAGGAGAAGATGACCATGAGCGGCGCGTCCGATTCGTTCACAATCTGGTGCACGCTGCCCTCCGGGATGCTGAAACAGTCGCCGGTTTTGACATGGAGCTCGTCGGTCCATACCGCCGTTTCGCCGTCGGGGCGGCCGATCCGCATCAAACCCGTGCCGCGATAGACCTGATAGGTCTCGATCCCGCTGGTGTGGTAATGGGGATTGAGCCTGCTATGAGGTGCGACTTCCGCCGCGAAGATGGAAAGGGCGTCGTCGCCCGTGAGCTTCGCTATTTTAATGCTCGCGCCCTTGTCGATAGGGGCGTTCTTCAACTCTGTTTCGATATTTTTAACTTCCATTCGGTTTTCCTTCGTTTTTTTCGCGGACAAAGATCATTCTGCCTGAATGGTGAAATGTCTGAGACTGGACATTCGGGAGCAAGTTCTTAGCCGGATTAGGGATAATTGCATGCCCGCCGGTTTTTACCCCGGCGGGCTGGCCGGATTATTTTTCCGCTTCTTTTTTAGCCCGTTTTTCCGCCCGTTTCTCTTTCAAAGATTTCGCGGGTTTCTTCTTCTCTTCTTTCTTCGTGTCTTTCTCTTTTCCCATAGTAAATCCTCCTGATAAGAATAAGGGCGTTTAAGAACACCTGTTTTCATTCGAACGTCCGGATACTTCTTGAGATAGGAGCGTTTTCCCGTCCATCCGGTTAGACGGGAAACATTCCGCAATTCGTACATTCATTCTATATATGAACCGGGATTTTGTCAATGGAATTCTGCAATTCCTTCGACAATGAAGAGTTAAAAAGTTTATTTTTTCTTCGCGGCGTGCTATAATTAAATTTCACGTCTATGACGGAGGACTGCATGAAGGGAAACTTCTTTCTGATGTTCTTGTTATTCAGTATGGCGGCTTTTATCACGGCGACATTGCTCGTGCTCTTTTTCTTTAAGCTGTTCCCCGAGGAAGTGACGTCGGTCTATTTCCTGTCGGGGGTGATGGGTTTGGTGTTCGGCGCCCTGTGTTATCTGCCGTTCAGATGGTTTATCGGCGAAAGGAAGGAGTAGTCATGACTAAAATCGCGCGTATCGTATCCGCCGCGTTAGCCGGTGCGATGATCGTTTTCCTGATTTTTGGAAACCTGTTCTACCAGGACTTCAGGAAGGTATTTCTGAATAAGTTTATCGAGATCGATCTCGGCTCCGACGAGCTCGCGGAGCTGAAAATAAAAGTGGACCCCGATTTCGACTTCAAGGTCTTCACGCAGAAGGACACCTATTATCCTTACGAACGGATATTAGTCTATGCCTATATCCAGGACAAATCGACCCATCAGGTGCCGTCCGACGCGGTGATCGAAGTCGAGTTTTACAACAACGGCATCCCTATCGGCGATGTCCAGGGCAAACAGTCCGTGAAGCTCGTCTATAACACCGAACAGAGGGTGTGGGCGGGTATCTGGTACCCCGGCAAGACGACGTTCAAGGGTAATGTGATCGTCAAGGCGAAGGGTTACCTTTCAGCGCCCCGTCCGCCTCTCGAGACCGCGAACAAGTTCTATATTGATAAAAAGTCGCCCTCCTTCCAGATTAACAAGGGATTGTCCGTGATCGGGATCGATACGATCGATCTGATCTCGCCCAGAAGTATCCTTTCGCCCGAGGGCACGGTGGTGGACTGGAACCAGATACCCCGTTGGGTGGACTTCATCTCCGCCGACGGTATCTTCATGCTGGGCGGCGTGACCGCGACATTCGACGAACGCACTTCGCTCGATTCGCCGTGGATGAACGACAAGATCAACGAGAGCCTCGGGCTTGCGGCGAAGATCAGCCAGAACGGCGGTAAGTTCGGGATATGGATCAAGGCGCTCAAGCTCGAAGGAAGTTACCTCGAGAGCGTCGGTTATCAGCCGTCATGGTACCTCATGAACAGCAAGCAGAATAAGTCCGATTCGGTCGTGTCGTTAAACGACGCCAACCGGAAAAAACATATCATCTCGCTCTTCTCGTCGTTCATGAATAACGAAAGTATCTCATATGTCGGGCTTTCTCATATGTTCAGCCCGAGCAATTACGATATCGAGCTATTCGACCTGTTTGTGAAAGAATTTCAGGTTGCCGTCCCCCAGAACTGGGACACGATGCAGGAAGTGTATAAGTTCAAGTACTTCGTGGAGAGGATGGCCGATCCGGCGTTCGCGGAAAACTTCTGGCAATGGAAGAACTATGTGCTCTCCGACTACATCAAGGAAATCATCAAGAGCTCCGGGCATACGAAGCCCGTGTTCTACTACGCGTATGTCAACGAGATCAAGGAGAACCCGGAAATCCTGTCGGTGCTCTTCAATTCCGGCGTGGACTTTATCGTGCTGAACTTCGACGTGAACTTCCGCGATATCGCGACGACCCTCGACCACCTGAAGAATATCAGCGATATCAACCAGTACTTCAACAGGCTTCTCGTGTCCTATGAAATAAATTTCAGCAATCTCGACCTTGCCGGGTACGAGATCAGCGCCATCGAAAATTACATCACCGCGAACCTTCAGATCGCCAAGTACGGCTCGAAATATATGAATGTGCAGGGCATCCTGATCAACGACCTCTTCAAGGCTATGTCGGGCAACCGCGGGACCTATTCCCCGTCGGAATGGATGCTCGGTGTCGGCAAGACGATTTACGAGTTTAAGCTCATGAACCAGAACTCGCCCCTGCGTATCGATACATTCCTGAACTACGATGCGGCGAATTCGAACAATATCGTGCTCGACTTCCGTATCGCGAATATTTCGACCTTCACGATCTACAATATCTATATTCATCTTCTGCCCGTGCTCAATATCGAGAATATCCAGGACAAGAACAAGAATATCAGTTCGCTCGCGCCGGGTAAAGAAGTCAGTCTCCAGATACCGATAACCGTGAAGAACGACGAATCGCAGTTGAAAAAGAAGAAGCAGTTTGTCGGGGTAAGGATATCGTGGGCGGGGAGCGCAGAGGCGACGGGGCAAAACGCGAAGGGATTCATCGATTTTCTGCCTATCGCGGGAACGATGAGTAAAACCGAGGCCGCTCCGGTAATGGTTTCGAATAATTAAACGAAGGAAAACTTGACTAATTTGTTATTATGCAATAAAATAATTGTACTTTCCCACAATTTACCAGTAGGAGGATGAAGTGCCCAATATTAAATCCGCGAAGAAAAGAGTCCGTCAGGCGGATAAGCAGAAAATTCGCAATAAGGTTATCAGAAGTTTTATCAAAAATCTGAGAAAAAAGACCATAGAAGTCTTAAATTCGAAAGATACCACAAAAGAGAAGGGTTTTGAAATCCTTTGCGAGTATAAAAAGAAAGTGGATCAGACTTGGGCGAAAGGGGTGTTTAAGCGCAACAAGTCTTCCCGTCTCGCGTCTAAAATGGATGCCTTGTACTATAAAAATTTCATAGCTAAAGATAAGAAAACGGAGGCTTAAGATGGGAAGGAGCAAATTGACAAAATCCGATATTGTTGATATTGTATTCGAGGATACCGACGTCAGAGAATACGGCATTTCCCGTCGGGAAGTCAGTCTGGTGGTTTCCAAGTTTATCGAAAAACTTCGGGAATCGATTGAGAAGCTTGATGACGACGATCGGATTGAGTTGAGAGGCTTCGGGACATTCGGAATCAAGAAGCGCAGAGCTCGTGTGGCCCGCAATCCGAAAACCGGACAGCAAGTCGATGTCCCGGAGAGAAAGTCTCCTTACTTCAAAGCCGGCAGGGATATGAAACAATCTATCCTGCATAGCTAAAATTTTTATGAAACACCCCTCATTCGAGGGGTTTTATTTTAGATATATCTGATATTTTCCGATAAGAAAAGCGGTAACGGAGAAAAGATTTTCCTTAAGACGAGTGGGGCTATGATAATTTCAGAAGAATTCACCGATGAAAAAGAGATACTAAAAGTAGTAGCTCTCTTCTGCGGTAACCAATCTCTTGCAAAACTCAGTGACCGGGATGTTTCTTTTAACGTCAAGTTCAAGGAAGTCCGCAGCGGTCAGATTGTTCTTTCCCAAGTGGATAGCACCCATCCCGGACTCTCGCTCGAAGATTATCACATGAGGCCGTTGGACGCGGAAGTCAACCTCGGGGGAAGCATCTATATTTTCGAGGCGGTGCCTCTCGCCGCAAAAGCGCTTGCCCTGCCGAATATCATCAAAGCCCACCCGAAACGCAAACATGAACGTATCAAGATCGCCGGCAACGAATTCGTCCAGAAGATGTTTTCGACGATTTCCATGAAGGTGGTCGATTTTACAGTGCAGGATGAAGAGCTCGCGAAGAAGATCCACCTGATCATCGCGACTATCGAGAGCCATTTAACCCGTTCGGAAAACTACGATATCGCGAAAATCTCGCTGTTCGACGGCACAGAAAAGAATATCATCACCCGGCTTATTAAAAAAGTAAAAAAGCCGTTCGTGGTGTTTAATACCGCGAATTTTAAAACGAAGGACGACCTTGTCCTGTCGTACGAAGATTATGTAAAGTTTCTCAGCGAAGAAGGATTCGACCTCAAGAACATCCTTTCCCAGCTCGATAAAGTAAAAGAGTTTTACCAGAAGAACGCCATCAGAAGCGAAGCCATCCTTCCGCTGATCTTCGAAGGCGAAGCGATCGGCCAGATTCGAGTCGTGTCGCTCAAGGAATTTGTCACCAAGACCCATGTCCGCCGCCTTATTACCCTCGCGCAGCAGGCGGTAGAGAACCTCTTTGAAAAGTGTTCGTTCGAGATCGTGACGAAGGAACCCCAGCTCATCCAGGACTTAAGTGTCGGCGGGGCGAAGATGACGATCACAGAACCCGATATGTATAAATATCTGCGCGAACTGAAAAGAATTTACATGCAGTTGACTTTCCCCGACGAGACCCAGATCAAGACGATGGGTACTATCCTGAACACCTATGACAACACGCCCGAAGGCTACCGGGTGATCGGGATCAAATTCTCGGCGAATATAGACTGGCGCGATAAGGCGAAATTGGACGAGTTTATCCAGAGCGTAATGCGCTTACAGTCTGTCCGTGTCTCGAATTAAATCTACCAACCGGTAGGCATATCAATCCAAATCGTTTTCAATTCCGGAAAATTCTTCTTTACCAGTTCCATCAGACTTCTTACTCCGTAGACTTCCGTGGCGTAATGCCCCGCGAACGCGATATGGATTTTCGATTCGAGCGCGGGATAGTAGAAGAGGCTGGGCGAGCTTCCCTCGCCGGTCACGAGCGCCTGCGCCCCGCCGGATACCGCCCCCGCGAGATACCCCGGCCTCAGGCTTCCCGAGCACACCGCGATCCGTTCGATCCTGTCCGGCCCGAAATCCATAAATTCGCTGTCGGGATTGATCTTCTCCGCGACAAGCGGGCGAAATTCCTTTGCGGATAGGGCGCTCGGGAACTCGGCGAAGAAGCCGTATTCCGCGAACACTTCTTTCCGCTCTGCCCCGAGCGCGCGGATGATTCCGGCGTTATTGCCGTACTCGGGATGTATGTCGAGAGGGAGATGACGGACATAGAGATTGATTTGGTTATCGATGAGGGTTTTCAGCCTCAGGTAGTCGTTACCGGCGACCGAACTCCATCCGCCCCAGATGAGGCCGTGATGGGTGACGAGGAGTTGACAACCTTCGTCCGCCGCGCGTCGGAATCCCTCGAGAGAGCAGTCTACCCCAAACGCGGCCGCTGTGATCTCGCCGGCGCCTTCGACCTGAAGGCCGTTATAGGTGGAGTCTTCACCCGTGAACCCATCGAACAAGCTGTCGAGATATCCGGTAATTTCGTTACGCGGGTAGCTGTTACTGGCCCTGGGCATTTTTCAGGTTCTTCATATTCTGCTTGTAGAGCTGGACGGCTTGGTTGTGCTCCTCGACATTGCGGGAGAACACGTGCGTCCCGTCGCCCTTACCGCTCGCGACGAAGAAGAAGTAATCGACCTGCGCGGGGAAGATCGCCGCGAGAATCGCCTGCTTTCCTACGCTCGAGATCGGACCCGGGGGCAGTCCGTATAACGCGTAGGTGTTGTAGGGCGATGTATTCTCGGCGGTCAGATGAGTCTTTTTGATATTGCCGTCGTACTTGTTCTCGATGAGAAGCCCGTAGATGATGGTCGGATCGGCCTGGAGCATCCAGTCCGCCTTGAGGCGGTTGTAGTATACGCCGGAAACGATCGGCATCTCATACTCGACACCGGTCTCCTTCTGGATGATCGACGCCATTGTCAGCACCTGGTGCAATGTCATTCCCCGGTCTTTGATCTTTTGCTTCATATCGGGAGTGACCACGGTGTCGAAACGGTTCAGCATCATCTCGACGACCTTTTTCACATCGGTCTTATACGGGACGAAATAGGTATCCGGGAATAGGTAGCCCTCGAGCGACTGACCGGCGGGTATCCCGTAACGTTCGGTATACTTGGGGTTCTTCACTTCCGCCATGAACTCGTCATACCCGCAGATGCCGAGATTGGAGAGCGCTGTTCCCATTTCGAAGATATTGTATCCTTCCGGGAAAGTTATTTTTATCGAATGGGTCTTACCGGAAGTCATCTTCTCGATGATGTCCGCGAAGTTCTCCCCGGGAAGAATCTGGTACACCCCGGTCTGGATCTTCTTGTCCTTGCCCATCAGTTTGGCGACGATCTTGAAACGGTTGGGATTATCGATCACACCCGTGTCCGTCAGCTTATCGACTACCGACGAGAGCGAATCGCCCTTGGCGACCTCGAACAATACGGCCTTTTCGTTGATACTGTTCTCGCGTCCGCATGATGAAAAAACCGCCGCCGCCGCGAATAATAAAAATATCAGGAGATTTCTTTTCATTTTTTCCTTCCCTTGCTGTCAATGTGAAATATTGTAAAATATTATATCCGCTTTTATGATAAATCTCAAGCGTCCGCCCGATGACTCCATGAAGCAGGCGGCCGCCTAATACTATTTCACCGGGGCGGGTTTCTTCACCGGCCGCATGAAAGACGCGATGAACGAGGTCGCGGGAATTGTCGCGAGCATCCCGATAGACCCGATGATACTCCGCAGGATTTCCTCGGTGATAATCTCGAGGTTCAGTATGCTGAAGAGCGAGGTAGTGTTCGAGTACTGGACGTAAATCATGATGATAAAGGGCAATGCCGCGCCGACATACGCGAGAATGAGCGTGTTGACCATCGTGCCCAGCAAGTCCTTCCCGACATTGAGCGACGACAGGAACAACTGCATCGACGTGTACTTCGGGTTCGCTTTGCGCAGTTCCTCGACCGTGGACGCCATCGAGATCGCTACATCCATCATCGCTCCGATAGCGCCGATCAGAATACCGGCGTAAAGAATGCTTTTGATATCCAGTTCGGTGCGGGTATATGCGAGGTTCTTCAGTTCGTCGTTCATTACGCCCGTAATGCTCAGCAGGCTGCCGAAAATAAAAGTCAGCGCCGCGGCGAGGATAAACCCGATAGCGACACCCGCCATCGAGCTGAACGATTTAAAGGTGAAGCCGCTGATGATGAGGAATGTCGCGAGCGAAGAGAGAATAGCGACCGCTACCGCCATAAAGAGCGGCGGTGCGCCATTGAGCACCGACGGGATATAGAGAATAAAGATAAAGAGTATCGTAATCAGAAGCGCGGCGATGGAGAGAAGTCCCTTGACCCGGCCGAGCGCGATCACCCCGCCGACAAAGAGAAGTACGAGGATCACGAGGATCACACCCCGGTCGTGGCCGTAGACAGCGGGCTCCTTCGGCGGGCCGTTTTTGTTGACAAGGTAACCGACAAGGACCTGCTCGCCCTTTTTGTATACCGGACGGAGAATATCGTCCTTGAATAAGAGGTGATCGATCCGGATGATCTGGTCTTTATAGTAACCGTCCGCCATTTTGATATGATAGTGCAGTCCGTCGAACGCGCCTACCTTGGCGTGAACCGCCATTTCCGAGGGAGTGAACGGTACAGCCTCGATGATGTTTCCCGAGGCCTGCTCGATAGTACCCTTGGATTCCTGCACCAACGCGGCTTCGTCCTCGAGGGGATGGTCTTCGTCTTCGCCGCCCTCGGTCGCGAAACCCATGATAAAGGATTCGGTGACGTTCTTCTTTTCGTCGATATAGTAGCCCACGTCCACATAATCGCCGGTCTTCCACTCGATGGTCTGACCGTCGGAATAGGGGTCGTCCTCGAAAATATAGAACGGGACTGAAACGGTCTTGCCGCCGATCAACTCGCCTTCCATCTCGATCTGGAAAACCGTGCCCGCGATGATCCCCTTGCTTTTGAGTTTAGCGAGCGCGGCGGAATCGATAGGCTTCATCCCGGTGATCTTGCCGCTGTCCTGGTACATTTTGACCGCGATAGTGTCCTGCGCCGTGAGAGGAACATACAGCCCGGCTATGGCGAAAAGGGCGATAATCAGTTTTTTCATGTTTACTCCGGATTAAAGTCTGGCGGACGCTTCCTTACCCAGCAGGCGGATCACCGAAATGATGTCCGGCGATACGGTTTTACCGGTTAGCTTGATCCGCAGGAGCTGGACGAGCTTTCCGAACTTCACGCCGGATTGTTCTGCGAGAGAGCGGAGCTTGTCCTCGAGACCGTCGAAATTCCCGCTCGCTGATGCTTCGATAGCGGCGGTTTTCGCGGCGGGATACGCTTCCTTGACACCCGGCTCGCTGTCCAGTTCCGCGAGCTTGGCCTGCGCCTCAGGGGTCATTTCGTATTTGTCGAGGGCGTAAGCCTTCATATCTTCATACAGGTCGGCAAGCGAGTTGTTGCGTTCACGGAGAATTTCCGCCGCCCGCGCGAACCATTCCGGATCGGTCATCCTGCCGACAGGGGAAATCCCGGCTTCTTCCATGAACTCGCCGAAATGCTTGGCGAGGGCTGGAATATCGATCGACTTCATGTGGCGGGCGTTCACCCAGATCATCTTGTCCTCGTCGTAGACGGCGTTGGACTTATTAAGCCTGTCGAGCGTGAAGTATTCGATCAGCTGGGGCACGGTAAATATCTCGTCATCGCCGTGAGACCAGCCCAATCGCGCGATATAGTTCAGGAGGGCCTCGGGCAGAACACCCTTTCTTCTATAATAATCGATATTCGTCGAACCTTTACGCTTAGAGAGCCGTGTATGGTCTTTATCGAAAACGAGCGGCAGGTGAGCGAATTCGGGTACAGGGAAACCGAGGTACTCGTAGAGGACGATCTGCTTGGCGGTGTTCGTGATATGGTCTTCGCCCCGGATGATATGCGACATCTTCATCAGGCTGTCGTCGATCACTACGGCGAAGTTGTAGGTCGGGGAGTTGTCGCCCTTCCAGAGCACGAAATCGTCCAGTTCCTTCGTGTTTACACGGATACGGCCGCGGACGACGTCTTTGAAGATGATGTCCCTGTCCTCGCCGAGGTCGAGACGGACGACGTGCTGGCCTTCGGGCTTAGCCTTGTTCCCCCGGCAATGGCCGTCGTACTTGGTGATCTCGTCGGTGATCCCTTTTTTCTTATTGCGCTCGATCAGGTCGTCCTTGGTGCAGGTGCAGTAATAGGCCTTCCCCATCTCGAGCAGTTTATCGCAATGCGCGCGGTAAATTTCAAACCGGTCGCTTTGTTTGTAAAATTCCTGGTGATCCATTCCCATCCACGCCATATCCTTCAGGATGGAATCGGTGTACTGGTTTTCCGAACGGTTCAGGTCGGTGTCCTCGATACGGAGGATAAGCTGACCGCCGGTATGACGCGCATAGAGCCAGTTGAAAACGGCTGTGCGCGCGCTTCCGAGATGCAGCTGCCCGGTGGGAGACGGTGCGAAACGTACCCGTGCCATAAATTCTCCTTCTGTCGAATAATATCAATTAATAACCGCGATTTCGGGGTCGTCCCAAAAGCATTAAATAGCAGAAAAGTTTGTCACTGCGATACCGCGCTACAATAGCTAGTGAAGCGCGGTAGAAGCAGTCTGTGTAATTGTTAATCAGTTAGCAAAATAGATTGCTCTATCCCGTCTATTCCTCGATTAACTCGCCTGCATTCCGCGAAGCAGACATGGGATGACGGCTGTCACACTGAGCCTGCCGAAGTGCGCAATGACAAAAACTCTCTAAAGTACCTTTTTAAGACGGCTCCTTCGGTTCTATCGTAGACTGAAACCCATTGTAATGGAAGACTATCTGCTTTGGAACTGCCATTATTATACACTATTCCTAAGATTTAGTAAAAAGAAATCAGTTTCGCGAAACCCTAAGTAATTTGTTATTTTAATGCCGATAAATTAGAATATATCGAGAATATATCCGGCGGGTGTTCATGGGTTTAGGAAAACTAAAAAATAAACTGGGCGTAACGAATCTTGATGCCGACCAGCGTTCCAGGCTCTTCAAGGATTTCCGTTATACCGGCGGTAAAGTCCTCCGTGAAGAAGACCTGAACTTCAACGAGATGGAGGACAACAAGATTCAGGAACTGATCAATCTGCTCAACATCAAGGAGCAGGAAGGTCAGCTTTCCCTGCTGGAACGGAAACGCCTCGATTCAGCCCGCCGAATCCAGATGCAGAGGCAGAAAGGGCCCCGTTATATCTATCATGCAGTCGATAAAGAAGCAGAAAAGACGGAAGAAACGGAAGAACAGAAAAAAGAGGGCGAGAAGGGCGAACGCAAGGATTCTTTCAGGGTTCCATCATATATTCATGCCGAATCCGGGCCGAAGCGCTGGTTTCAGTTGTTCTGGGCGAGAATAAAATGTATCTTCGCGGGTGTGTTTCCATTGTTCCGCATCCGGATAAAAAAGAGCTTCCTGAACTATATCGGCGACGCAGTCAGGCACGCCCTTCAAGTCAATAAGCAGATCCTCGCGTCCATTCTCTATAAAGACGTCGAGCTTTCACAGGAGATCAAGAGCAATTTCTGGCGGAACGGTTTCTTCTATTATTATGAGATTATTTTCCGTTTCGACAATCTTCTCGATGACGAACTGTTCGACCAGATCGCGGAACTCAAGCGGATTGGGAACCAGCAGATCAAAGAAGCGCATTTGTCGCTTACGAAATTCTATAAAAAACTCTTCATCCTGAAGCAGTATATTTCCTACCTGAAGGACGCATTGAGCCGTTCGATGGGAATGGAAGCGCGCCTCAGAATGCTCAAACCCGCGATAGTCCAAGGAAACATGAAAACCCTCGCCAGGCATATCGAAATGCTGTTTTACCGCCTCTATAAAAAGCTCAATCTCCTTGTGGACTTCTTTTACCTGAACCGAGTGAAGGCGGGATGGAAGCATAACTTTCTCCAATTCATCGGGTTCGTTAAGGAAGACCATATCGGCTACCTGACACGGATGTGGGACGAACGAGATGAGTACGAACGGAAACGGAAACAGCTTGCGGAGATTATCCAGGGTAAGGTCGAGAACGCAAAGGAGATCAAGGCTCAGAACACGAAGAACAATATCGATCTGAGCGAAGGCCTCACCGATGCTATCCGCGAAGGAATGAATTTTATCTACGAAAACCTCGACTTCTACCGCGCGCTCGAGAAGGGGCGTGCGAATCCAAGCGACGACTATGTCTACTTCCATCTGAGGGACAAAGTGTTTGTGATCAACACCCTCGTGGACTTCTTCGATAAGGAATTCTCGTTTCTCTTTCTGTCGAACCGTGTCGTGTACAGCGTGTTCTTCGACGGGACAGGGCGGAAGGTCGATGTCAAGAATTCTCTCCGCGACCTGTACTACAAACTCAATCTGGTGTACCAGCGGGTTCGCGAGTACCTCGCCGCGGTACGCCAGCTCAAGAAAATGATCAATACCGAAAACCCTTCGCAGGTCGAACTTTCGGTGGAATATAAGAACATTACCGCGCAGAAACTGAACATGATGCGGACGATCCACCAGACCGCCCAAAAGATATTCGACCAGTTCGAACGGATTCTCTTCTATATTATGTCCGATTACCGGGGCCCGAGATCGGTGATCCAAAATCCCGAGGAAGATGTCAGGATGGGCTCCAAGGTCGCGGAAGTCAATATTTTTAAAAACCGGAGTATTATCGAGGTCTTTCACACCGCGAACAGTTTCGTTTCCGCGTTCAATTACCTTTTGAACGAGGGCGAGCTCGATATGGTCTCGCTGAATGTCGACGATCCCTATTACCTGCACCTTGTCAACCCCGCCGAGATCGAGCAGAAGATCGCGATCGAGGAAGAGCGGAAATTCGAGGAAGAAGGCGAGAAGGCGGCCGACACGGGCGAAAAGCCCAAGGAACCCGGAATGGAACAATCTGCCGCGGCGGACCAGAGTAAATCCGCCGAAGATGTTCCCGCGCCGGAAACAGTAAAAAAACGCGACACACTCGCCGAAATGGATTCCCATATCGTCCAGCCGAAAAAGACCCAGGAAGAGGGCTGGGTCGAGGATATCCGTCAGGATATCGACCTGCTGAAAAAAGTCTGAGTATTCTCAATCACCATATATATTTGACGGAATGGATTCGATGGCGAAATAAATCCTGTCATTCATCCCGTTTAGGGTGACATCGGTGAAACTCAAGAATATCATTTTGTTGATAAACTTTTAAGCTTTCGATTTTTTTTCTTACTTGTCACTTTCCACTTTTCACTTGCTACTCTTACGGGATCTCGACGTTGTTCAATATCTGCTCGATCATGTTCTCGGGGGTCAGTCCCTCTGCTTCCGCCTCGAACGATAGGATCACCCTGTGGCGCAGGACGTCGTAAGCGACAGCCTTGACGTCCTCGGGGATGACATAGCCCCGCCCGTCGAAGAACGCTTCGACCTTCGCCGCGCGGATAAACGCGATCGATGCCCGGGGCGACGCGCCGTATTTGATAAACCCTTCGGACATCTTGAATTCCTTCGGGTTGCGTGAGGCGTAGACGATACTCACGACATAGTCCATGATCTTATCGTCGGCGTATATCTTTTCCGCGAATTCCCGGAGCTCGAGGATATCGTCGATACCGGCGGCTTTTTCAGCCTTCGGCACTGACATCCCGCCCATCCTGCGGATAATCTCCTTTTCTTCGTAACGCTGGGGATAATCGACCTTGACCTTCATATAGAAACGGTCCATCTGGGCTTCCGGCAGGGCGTAAGTCCCTTCCTGCTCAATGGGATTCTGTGTCGCCATGACAAAGAACGGTTTCGGCAGGGGGTGGGTGGTATCGCCGAGAGTGACAGTGTGTTCCTGCATCGCCTCGAGAAGCGCCGACTGGACTTTAGCGGGCGCGCGGTTGATTTCGTCGGCGAGGATGAAGTTCGTGAAAACAGGCCCCTTCTTGACATCGAACTGACCCTTACCTTGGTTGTAGATCAGCGTTCCCCTGATATCGGCGGGAAGCATGTCGGGGGTGAACTGAATACGCTGAAAGCCGAGGTCGAGGATTTGCGACAATGTACTGATCGCGAGGGTTTTCGCGAGTCCGGGTACACCCTCGAGCAGAAGGTGCCCGTCGGACATGATCGCCGACATCATCCTGTTGAAGAGGAATGTCTGCCCGACGATCACTTTGGAAAACTCGTCCTTGATTTTCCGGATGATCTTCGCTTTTTCCGTGCTTTCAGTATTCAGCTTCTCGATAAAATCGTCCATAGGTACCTCCGGATTTCAGGGATATATTTTACACCAAATCGGCCGTGAAGTAAATAAAACGCCGCGTTCGTTTGTTGCCCAAAACGAGCTTAGGTGTTAAAATAGGTGGCATGAAAATATGGGCGATGCCCACATGACGGAGACTTATGCAAAAACTGTTGTATCCGCGCTGATCCGTTCAATCCGTGTGTATCCGCGATAAACTTGTAGTGAGCCTGTCGAACCATTGGGATATAATGTTTGACCCCAATTCGACACAGATTTCACGGATATCGCAGATTCTCACGGATAAAAATCATTTTTCTCAGTTTCATGCTGAATTCGCAGAGAGTGCTGGGATATGCAGGATGTCTAAGGGCGGGTATTAGAAGTGAACATAAATTTTAGGGACGGATATGATGCTCGAATACTTCGCGGAACGGAAAAAACGGATCATCGAATGCCTCTACGGATTTTTCAGCCTGAAGAAGGACGCCTTTTCCTCAGGGAACCGTTGGGGCGAGGATTCCGCGCTCCGTTTGCTGGAGTTTACCTCACGGGGAAAAATGATCCGGGGCGGACTTGTGCTCCTCTGCGAGGAGTTCTTCAATCCCGAGCCGTCCGGCGAGTCGGTCAAGGCCGCGGCGGCTCTCGAAATCTTTCAATCCGGGTTTTTGATTCACGACGACATCATGGACGGCGACCTTTTCCGGCGCGGGGAGAAAACGATCAATCACCAGTACTCCGGGCTCGCGGCGGACGAAGATAACGGGAACCCGTCGAGGACAGGGGACGCTCTCGGTATCTGCGTCGGCGATCTGGCGTTTTTCGCCGGATACGACCTTCTCGCCGCGATGAATATCGAACCGGCCGTCATGAGAAAGGCTGTTACGCTCTGCTCGGAAGAGTACTATCGGGTCGGTCTCGCGCAGATGAACGATGTTTATCTCGGCGGGATAAAAAGGGCGGTCACGGAAAACGAAATCTTGGATATTTACCGTTACAAGACCGCGCGTTATACATTTTCGCTCCCGATGACGCTGGGGGCGGTACTGGGCGGCGCGGACGAGAGTGTTATCTCCGGGCTGGACAGCTTCGGCGAGGCGCTCGGGGTGATATTCCAGATCCGCGACGATGAACTCGGTATTTTCAGCACCGACGGCGAATTGGGGAAACCGGTAGGTTCGGATATCCGTGAGAATAAAAAAACTCTCTACTATATATATATCCATGAACAGCTTGCTATGACCGCGGATAAAAACACCCGTCAGCGTGTGGAAAAAGCGTTCGGCAACCCTGAAATTACCGAGGCACAGTTGGAGTCGGTGAGGCAGTTTGTCGCCGAGACGGGCATAAAAAAGCGGGCCGACGATGTGATCGAGAGCTATTCCCGCCGCGCCGGGGAAATACTTACCACGATGGAACTCGATACAGTGTCTAAAGATAAGCTTGCGATGCTCCTGTCATACAGCCTCACCCGGCGGATGTGAACCCCTTTGCTCAGGGCGTGAAGGCACGAAGTGCATCGCGCACAGTTCTATGCAATCTTGTGCAAGTTAGGTCGATTTATGTATAAGCGAATGTAACACCTGTCTTGTAATTCTTTATCCTGAAAAGCAAAAAAATATTTTTATACCCTATCATACTGGTACACTTTATGCTAAATATACCTTAATCTGAAAATACCCCAGGAGGTATATATGAAAAAGTTTGGTTTATGGATGGTTGCTCTTTTAATTCTCGCGAATACCGGCGCATTCGCCGGTGTGATGATGCAGGGCTTCTATTGGGACGTTCCCGCAGGCGGAACCTGGTGGAACACCATGAAGTCAAAGGCATATGAACTTCGCTACATGACCGCAGGAGTAGGTATCAACCGGATGTGGTTCCCGCCCGCCTCGAAGTGTTTGAACGGCGGATACTCGATG
>MIBE01000059.1:935-32427 GCA_001829415.1 Spirochaetes bacterium GWF1_51_8 | reverse complement strand
CTAGGGTGACATTTTAATTTTGCTCTAAATGGTGACATTTCTATTTTGCTATGACAGAATTAGCACTCATTTTTGACTATTATTATATGTGACTGTATAATTTAAATTATTTAACCCATGTTCAGGAGATTTTTATGAATGCAGCTCTTCCTGTTAAAATAGCGCTCTCGAAGGTGATCGACGTCGATAAAGAAAAATGCGTCAACTGCCACCGTTGTATCGCGGTATGCCCGGTCAAACATTGCAATAACGGGAGTCTCGACCATGTGGAGATCGACCCAAACCTCTGTATCGGATGCGGGGAGTGCCTGAAGGCGTGCACCCACGACGCAAGGATGATCATCGACGATTTCGAGGCGATGATGTCCGACTTGAAGAATAACGTCAAGATCGTGGCTGTGGTCGCGCCCGCGATCGCGGCAAGTTTCCCCGATACCTATCTCCAGTTCAACTCATGGATGAAGTCTGTCGGGATTTCCGCCGTGTTCGACGTCAGCTTCGGGGCGGAATTGACTGTCAAGTCATACTTCGCCCACATCGCGGAATCCGCGCCCAAACTGGTGATCGCCCAGCCCTGCCCCGCGATCGTAACCTATATCCAACTCTACCGCCCGGAACTGATTCCCTATCTCGCCCCGGCGGACAGCCCGATGATGCACACGATGAAGATGATCCGCGAGTTTTACCCCGCCTACTCGAATCACAAGCTCGCCGTGATCTCGCCCTGTGTCGCGAAGAAGCGCGAGTTCGACGAGGTAGGGATCGGCGACTATAACGTCACTATCACCCGTATCAAGGACTACATAAAAAAGAAAGAAATCGATCTCCGAAGGTATAAGGAAGCCGATTTCGACAACGATCCTGCCGAGCGCGCGGTCCTTTTTTCCACTCCCGGCGGCTTGATGCGTACCGCGGAGCGTGAGAACCCGGCTATCGTATCGATGACCCGCAAGATAGAAGGGCCCGAGACGATCTATCATTATCTTTCCGGCCTGAAGGCTCAGTTGGAAAACGGGGCGAACCCGCTCTTAATCGACTGCCTGAACTGTGCTCTCGGGTGTAACGGCGGTACCGGCACGGGAAACTCCGGGATGCATCCCGACGAACTCGAGCATCATGTCGAGAAGCGCAAGGAAAAGATGCAGGCGCTTTACCGCAGCCGGAACGCGCCCGGGCAAAAACCGCCCACCCTTCATAAAATCCAGAAGACCATCAATAAATACTGGCGGAAAGACCTCTACGGCCGGAGCTACCGCGATCTCTCCGGCAACAACTTTATCCAGCCGATCTCTGAGCAGGAAAGAGATAAACTCTACGGTGAAATGTTGAAGCATGAAACGAAAGATATCAAAAACTGCAATTCATGCGGCTACTACTCGTGCGAGGAAATGGCGGCCGCGTGCCATTACGGCCTGAACAAGATCGAGAACTGCCATTTCTACCTCCAGACCCGGATCAACCGTCAGGTCGAGAAGAAACAGACCCAGATCGACCGGCTGAACGTCCATCTCGGCAATATCACGAACGAGATCTACCATATCCAGATGAGCCTGACATCGCTTGTCAAGCAGATATCCGAACAATTCAGCCTTGTCGATTCGACCACTCAATCTGTGACCGAGGAGATGAAGTCTGTCCGCGACGTATCGCAAAGACTGGACGCGAACTCCACCCAGCGCCTTGTCGATATCACACGCGCCGGAAACGAAAAGGTCGATAACCTCGTCAAGCTCATGTCGGACGTATCGGCGATTGTCGACGAGATGAACACGATGATCGCGCTTATCAACGATATCTCCAGCCGCACGAACATCCTTTCGATCAACGCCGCCATCCAGTCCGCGCAGGCGGGCGAGTACGGGAAGGCGTTCGCGGTGGTGTCGCGCGAAATTAAGAACCTCGCCCAATCCAGTACCACTCAGGCCGACCGCGTCTCGCGCTCGTTAAAAGCGACGGTGCAGAAGGTCAAGAACGCGATCGAGATGAGTAAGGAGAGCGGGACGGCGTTTCAGGAAATGGCGGCCGAGGTGAAGGCTGTCGACGGCTTCCTGAGTTCGATGAACCGGCAGGTGCTGAAGATGTCCCAGGACAGCGACACTATCCTTGATATCATCCGGAAACTGACCACGGTATCGGACGAGGTCATGAATAACTCCGAGAACATCCACCAGAGCACCGACGAAATCCTGACCGCGCTGAAAGATTTAGAGAAGACGTATAAGCAGGATGAAGAATAGACGCGAAACAGCGTTCGAAGTGTGGGGGCTTGTTGACGAAGTTGAAATTTTCGCTGTTTTTTGTCACTGCGAGCCTGCCTTCCTGTCCACCTTCTGACGAAGGCGGAAGGCGGGCTACCGAAGGTAGACAGGGAGCAAAGCGACCTGTCTCCTTCTCCTGTGAAGGAGAAGGCAGGCAAAGCAGTCTGTTTAATTCATATTCCAGTAATTAAATAGATTGCTTCGGCATATGCCTCGCAATGACAATGCAAGTTCGTCAACACGCCCAAACCGCGGGGGCGCTTTTTTTGTAATCGGTGTTTTTATTCGTTGTCAGGACTTGCGAATCGCACTTTCAAATTGGCTGCGCCTGATGGAATAGACATTGTCGTCGCGTGGGTTCTTCGGCATATTCGGCCTGAAACTCCGGGCGCGGACAATCCCCGTGAAACAGAGCCCGGCCTTCTCCATCACCCGTGCGGATGCCGTATTCTCAATATCGCAAATTCCGCTGATTTCCATCAGCCCCGGGAATGCTTCCAGCGCGATTCGAAGGATGGTTTTAAGTGCCTCGGTCGCATAGCCCTTGCCCCATTCGTTTTTATCGAATACATATCCGAAATCGCCGGTTTTACCGTTTACCCCGAGTCGGATCATCCCGATGATCCGGCTGTTCTCCCTTTTCGCGATCACGAACGAGAACTCTTTCCCGCTATCCCAGCTTTCGATGCACCGCTTGATAAATACTTCCGCCTGCGGAAGTTCGGTTAACGGTTCCCACATCATGTATTTCGTGACCACGGGATCGCTCGCGTATGAATGGAAAACTTCCGTCTTATCCTCAATCACAGGTTTTCGTAGAATCAGCCGTTCGGTTATTATTCTTTCAATCATACTGTCCCGCAATATGTTTTTATGGAATTCAAAAGCATATTTATCGTAAAACGGAGCGCTTCAGAGGAAAATTAGAACGGGTAAAACCCGAGGTCGAGCGCGTTCCGTTCGATAATCCCCTCGAGCTGAGTTTTCAGCATCTCTGCGTGTCCGCGTTCCCATGCCGCGAGCATCTCGAGGGTCTTTTTCATCACGGCGTCGTTCTGCCCTTCGGCGGACTTCTCGTAGAACGACGCGAAGTCCTTTTCGATCAGGTACGCCATTCTGACCACGGAATAATCGCCGAGGTCGCTTTTCAGGGACGAGGTATCGATTTTCTGTGAAGCCAATCGTTCGAGGAACAAGTTATCGCTATTATCCGCGAACGGGGTTTCGATCCTCTCTCCGAGGCCGATCTTATCGATCTGCGCGCGGATATACTCGGCGTGCCCCTTCTCCATCAGCGCGAGATGTTCGAATATCTCCTTGATCAACGGGAGTTTCACAATCGAACACTGCGAGGTATAAAACTCCATACCGCGAAGCTCCATTTCGAGCGCCACACGGAATATATCGATTACCTTCATATTTCCTCCACTGAATACAGATCGGGGCTAAGCCCTTTTTCACCGATTTCTTTATCGATCATTCCTTTCATCCATTTCACCCGTTTGTGCTCCATTTCGATCAGTTCCTCGAACACCTGCTTCGACTCTCCGGTATACTTGCGGAACGACTGCGAGTAAAAATCTAAAAAATCGGCCTCGATAAAATAAGCGAGCCTGAGAATAAAATATTTCCCGAGATTCTCGTCATGGAAATATTTCTCAATACTCATTTTATCTACCTGCTGCTGATAGATATCGGTTTCGGAAGCCATTTCGTCCGAAAGCTCGGGATATTTCGCCCTGATCTCGGCGATCTTCCCGGAAATATATGTCAGATGCTCCTCTTCCATCTCTTCGAGTTCTTTCAGAATACTTTTCATCCCGGGATTTTCGACTTTTCCGGAAAGGCCGCGGTAGAAATCCGCGCCGTTCGCCTTCATCTGGAATACCAAGGCGTATGCGTCCAACTTATCCATATCCACCTCCTGAGAAAACCACGCCTAAAGTATAAAACGGTTTTTATATTTACGAAAGAACTAATCGGAAATATTTCTCTGTTTTTCACGGGTTTCCGTTAGGTGAACTTAGGGCACTTCTAAAAACTCGGAAATAATGGAGATAATTCATAATTAGTAAATTGCCTTGTCATTGCGAGCGTAAGCGAAGCAATGTATTATACTGTCGTATTATAAATTACACAGACTGCTTCGCCTGCCTTCCCCTTCGCAGGAGAAGGAGACAGGTCACTCAGTTCCTCGCCTGTCTACCTTCGGTAGCCCGCCTTCCGCCTTCGTCAGAAGGTGGACAGGAAGGCAGGCAGTGACATACTCATACTACATTTTATTCTTTAAATTCCATTTTTAGGTGATTGATATATACTTTTTAGAATACCCTATTTCTATATCCCTTCCAGCGCGTAGATATCCGGGTTGAGACCCTTTTCTTTAATCAGTTTATCCATCGCTTCTTTTATCTGCATGAGATGTTTGACTTCCCATGTCATCAGGTCCTCGAAGACTTTTTTCACATCCCCGCTGTTGACATTCGCCGCCTTCTGGTAGAAATCCATGAAGTCTCTTTCGATATAGTACGCCATCCGCAATATCAATACGGCGGTCAGCTTTTCGTCATAGCCGCCCTTGTCGAAGTTCATTTTGGTGTAGCGCCTATCGTAAAGGTCTACCGTGATTTTCGGCGGTTCGGGAAGTTCCGGATATTTGCTCCGGATTTCGGAGATTTTACCGGAGATATAAAGTGTATGCTCGTCCTCCATCTCGGCCAACCCCTCGAGCAGTTTGGATATCTCAGGCTCTCTTGCGCTCTCGGAAAGCGCGAGATAGAAATCTTTGCCGTTCACTTCCATCTGGAACGCCAGGACTAACGCGTCCAATGCTTCCACTATTTTCCCCCATTAAGAAACTTATCTATCGCGCGCGCGGTGTTGTGCCCGTCGCGTACCGCGTGGATAATGTCCGGCCCGTGCACGATATCGCCCGCCGCGAAGAGCCACGGAATATCCGTCCCGCCGTTTTCGTCGGTGAGTATCCTGCCGCGGACTATCTCGAGCTTCTTCGCCGTCTCATCGGGCAGATAGGTGTAGTCGGGCTGTTGTCCGACCGCTTCCACCACCATATCGGCCTCGAAAAGCCCGGTGTCGCTCTCGTCGCCCAACGGCGCGAAACGCCCGCTCTCGTCGAACACGCGCGTACACTTGATATGCCGCAGTCCGGCAAGTTTGCTGCTTTTGAACACGACTTCCTTCGGCATCCGGCCCTCGTTGAGCACGATACCCTCGTCCTTCGACTCGATCACTTCCTCGATATCGGCTGGAATCTCCTTCCCGCTCTCGAGACAGATCATCGTCAAATCAGCCTTCTTCTGCTTCGCGCGCTGGAGTCTCGCGAGTGTGCGCGCTATATCGAACGCGACGTTGCCGCCGCCGATCACGAGTATCTTCTTCCCGAGCGGGACGTCGCCGCCCTCGGCCGCCAGCTTTAGCAGCTCGAACGCCTGATAGCAGTTCTTGCCGTCGATCCCGGGGATTTTCGTCGAACGGGGCAGATCGAACCCGGTCGCGATCATGACCGCGTCCGCCGAGGCTTTGATCTTCGCAAACGGGATATCCTTCCCGACACGCACCCCGGTCTTGATCTCTATCCCGAGCGCCTTCACGATTTCGATATCGCGGTCGAGCCCGCTGTCGGGCAGGCGGTATTTCGGAATACCGTAGCGCATCACGCCGCCCGGCTTCTTATTGGAATCGTAAATCGTCACTTTATAGCCCAATCCCCCGAGGTAGTACGCCGCGGACAGCCCCGCCGGACCCGATCCGACTATCGCCACTCTATTCTTGCCGGTCTTCGGTTTCGCGGAAACTTGGCCCGCGATCTCCGCGATCTTCTCCGATGGAAGGTTGTCTATCGCGTAACGTTTCAGCCAACGGATCGCGACGGGATCGCCCCTGTGGCCGATCGAGCACACGGTCTCGCATTTATGGGTACAGACCCTTCCGCAGATTCCGGGAAGGGGGTTATCGACATACATCTCTTTGACCGAACGTTCGAGGTCGCCGTCCCAGATCGCGCGGATATACTGCGGGACGCGCATATTCGCCGGACAGGTCTCGACACACACCCCGCACTCGACGCATCTCGACGCTTCCGCGAGCGCGGCTTCGCGCGAATAACCTTTCACTATCTCGATAAAGCTGTCCCAGCGTTCGTTCGCCGGAAGTTCGCCCATCGTCTCGCGTTCGAGCCCCAGCCACGACTGCTCGCCGCTCGTCATATGCCCGGGTTCGTCGGAATACTGCATCTCCGGCGTCCATGTGAAATGCTCCTTGAGGTCGTCCACTTCGGGCTGGCCGATTTTATCGACGGGCGTGGGGTAGTTACCGAGGTAATGGCGGCTCATCGAGATCGAGCCGGTCGTGCAGACATCAACACAGAACCCGCAGTAACAGCACCGTCCGTAATCGATCTCCGGCACCTTGCCGAGCTTGCCCGGCCCGATATTGGTACCCTCGACCATCCGGATCGCGTCGGTAGTGCACACTTCCTGACACGTCCCGCACCCGATACACAGGTCGTGATCGTTATAATGAAAACCCCGGTACTCCGGCGCCGCCCCGACCTTACCGAACACGTCGATATCCTCGTAAGGGTAACGGATAGTGTTAGGCTTCTTGAGGAAGTTCTTCCAGAGTTTAAACGGGGAGAAAAAGCTCTTTTTTCCGGGACCGCTCATGCGCTCCTCCTATATCGGTAACCAGTGAACAGTAAACTCTCATTCTATATATCTTTTTCCTTCCACATCATCCCTCGGCGGGCTCGGGATGACAAAAGCAAGATTGACTCTATGTTATTCCACCTCTTCATTACGGACTGGCAATAGATTATAACCCGCCGTCACGCAGCGGCTTAACGGTCGATGTCGGGCGGACAGACCGCGAAACTCGCCATCCATATCGCCACATCGGAAATATCCATACCCGGCAGGTGTTTATGACAAAGCGCCAGCCCCGCCGGTAACGACGGCCCGCGCACCGAAACCCGGTATGGTTTCAATCCGCCGTCGGAAACGATGTAGTAGCCGTACTCGCCCTTCGACGACTCCACCTTCGCGTAAGTGTCGCCGGGCGGCACACGGAACTTCAGCGCATTACCGGTATCCGCGCGGTACTCCTTCGATTTCGGGAGCTTTTTGATAATCTGCCGGACTATGTTAATCGATAGCTCGTATTCCTTCCTGCACTGCACCGCGCGGGCAAGAGCGTCGCCGCCCTCGGTCACGGGAGTGTCGAAGTCGAGGTAGGGATATGCCGCATACGGGTCGTCCCTGCGGACATCGACCAAATACCCCGTCGCGCGGAGATTCGGCCCCACTATACCGTAACGGATCGCTTCCTCGGATGTAATCCGCCCGATCCCCGTCAGGCGCTTATGCACCACCGGGTTCTCGAAGACGAGATTGTCCCATTCCTTCAGGTTGTACTCGAGGGTATCGAGCACGCCGGAAAGTTTATCGGTAAACCCGTCGGGCAGGTCGCGCCTGACCCCGCCGGGAACGTTATAGATATGGTAGATGCGCGCGCCGGTGAGCCATTCGAACATATCGAGGACGAAGTCGCGGTCGGTCATCATCCGGTACATCGCGCTGTAAAGCCCCATCATCGCGCCGAGCGCCCCCATTCCCATCAGGAGCGAGGTCATCCGGCTCATCTCGAGCGTCATACTGCGGATATACTTCGCGCGTTCGGGAATCTCGATCCCGCAAATCCGTTCAACCGCCGTGCAGTAGGCGACTTCGTTGGGGTCGGGGTCGGGCACGCAGATACGCGGAATGAGGCTCAGGTTCTGGAACCATTGCTTGGTCTCCATGAGCTTCTCGAAGCCCCTATGCAGAAGTCCGGCGTTGACACGGACTTTCACTACCGTCGCGCCCACCGCGTCGATCACATAGCCGAAATTGCCGTGCATCCCGGGATGGTTCGGGCCGAAAAACATCTCGTAAGTAGTATATTCGTCGTTCTGGGCGAGTTTGGTCAGTTCGTAAAAAACCGGCTCCATCGTTACTCCTTGTTTCTCACCGCGCCGAAAGCCTTTACGCTGTACGCCTCGGTATCGAAATCCTTCCTGAGAGGCGGAATATCCTTCCAGTTATGCAGGAAGAGCGGTGAAAGGTCGGGGTTTCCGATAAACTCTACCCCGAACATTTCATGAATCTCCTGCTCGTATGCCTGCGCCTGAGGCCAGACATCCATCGCTGTCGGTATCTCCGGCTCATCGCGGTCTATCCCCGCTTTCACCGTCGCCTGAAGATCGTATTTATACGACCAGAGGTTATACGTGACATCGAAACGGTTCTCTTCCAGCCAGTCCACGCACGTCAGGTTCGACATGTGATCGAAGCCCACGGACTGAAGGTAATGCAATAACCCGGCAATCGAATCGGGGTTGCCGCAGACGATCTCGATCTGGTTCTGGTAGCGCGGTATCGATTCCGCGTCCGGCCATCCCTTCGCGATGACCTTCGCCATATCCCTGTTCGTCATTTCGTTCCTCCCAGCACCGGCTTCGCCCGTTCGAGAATCTCGCGCTGGTTCTTCTTATACCATTCGTTATTAAGCTGATACTTCTTGTAGCCCACCGCTTCACCCCTGCCGATCATGTCCATCAGACCGATCAGCCCGTCGATCACCGCCTGCGGGCGCGGCATACATCCGGGGATACTGATATCGACCGGGATATACTTATCCAGATGGTTGATCGTCGCGTAGCTGTTCCAGTAGATACCGCCGTTGACCGGGCAAGACCCGAATCCGACTACCCATTTAGGCTCGGGCATCTGCTCGTAGCTATAGACGATCCGTTTCAGCGTCTTCACCGAGACGTACCCGGTGACAAGGAGGATATCGGCCTGTCTCGGGGTCGCCATCGGCCCAATCCCGAAACGCTCCATATCGTAACGGCTCGTCATGGTCGGCGGAAGCTCCACCGCGCCGCATCCGGTGCAGTAATAGAGCATCCACATGCTCCGGCTCCTGAAAAAGTTCAGGACGCGCTCGAATTTCCCGTCTATAATCTCTTCGCGTGTAATTTTCAGCATTACTTCCTCCCGGCCATATTCACGATAAGCTGAACGAGGGCGAGACTGCCCGCGCTTATCCAGAGGAATTTCGTCGCCTGCTCGACCCTGTAACGCGCCCAGAGCTCGCTGAGGGACGCCATCACGATATACACGAGCGCCTGTTTCGCGACAAACTCAAACACGTTCGACGCCCCGCCGAGGAACATGATCACGATGAGGCCTGTTTCCACGAAGATCGCCGTGGCGTGCTGGAGAAACGCCAGCCCGAGGAACTTACCCGACAGTTCGACCATCGGCCCGGACGCGATCTCCGAGGGCGCGATCATCGTATCGAACGGCTTCTTACCGAGCATCCCCATCAATGCGATCAGCGCGGCGGCGAAACCGATCGGCATCGTCACCATGTGCCAGTTCATGATCCCGCCGGCCTGAAGCTCCTGGAGCTTCACAAGGCTCGTGCTCGAAAACGACGCGACGAATGTCAGCACGATCATCGCGAACGGCACCTCGTAACCCATCATCAATGTGAGCGCGCGTCCGATCCCTATCGCAGCGAGCGGGTTGCCCGACGCCGATACGCCCATCGCCATCCCGAGATAGCCGATAGGCATGAGGTAGAGGATCACGATAATCGGGCCCTGCGACGGGAACGGCAGAAAACTCGCCATCGGGATAAACATGGCGGCGGCGAGAAGGCCCGAAAGCCCCATCATCGAACCGAGGTCCATGATGAAGTTATGCGAAATGCTTCTGCGTGAGAAGCACTTTACGACATCGATATAGCATTGCCAGACAGGGGGGCCGTAACGCCTATGCAGGCGCGCGGCGATCTTCCGCCCGATCCCCATATATAAAAGTCCGGCGGCCATCACGAAGAACGAGTAGCCGAGGACGCTCAATATTTCCATCATGCGAACCTCCACACCGCGAGCGCGATCACCGCGAGCACGGCGAGCAGGATAATACCGGTCTGCGGGCTATTGAACCATCCGCGCACGGCGTTCGACACGCGTTTCGCTTCATGCGCGATCCGCCCGAAAAGCCGCTCCATCGAAAATCCGTTCAGCAGGGGTTCGAAAACCTTCTCTATCGGTTCGTAGAAATTATATGCGTAATGCAGTTTGTCCTCGTTCACTCCCCAGTCCGACGGGGTCTCGCCCGAGGTGTAATTGTCCATCATCTTGACATAGCGGCGCTTCTTCCCGATCAGGAAAAGGATAAAGACGAGCGCGAACGAGCCCATGAACACGAGGCCGATCGACGTGATATCGATACTGGCGGTGGAGCCCTGCACGCTATAGAGATCGAGAGTCAGGGGCGCGAGCCCGAGTTCCGGGAGCGCGTTATTGATCGGGATGAGGAATATGCCGGGGAATAGCCCGATTGCGAATACCGCGAGCATGAGGATGCCCTGCGAGACTATCTGAAGAACCGGCGCTTCCTTGACATGCTCGAAGCGCGGCGACAACTGGCCGAGGTAGATCGAATGCAGACCCCGGTAAAGGTAGAGGAACGCGCCTGTCGAGGCGAAGAAGCCGAGGATCGCGGGAAGGAGCCATTGCTTGTCGAACATCGCCTGGAAGATGAGCCATTTCGACCCGAAGCCGTTCATCGGCGGAATACCCGCCGCGGCGATGATCCCCAGGAGGAACACGAAGAACGTCACGGGCATCTTGTACGCCATCCCGCCTAATTTGTGCATCTCCCGTTCTCCGGTGCGGTACTTGACCGCCGCCATCGAAAGGAAGATACTGCTCTTGAATATCATATGGTTGAATGTATGGAAGACCGCCGCCGCTATCCCCATCGCCGTATTCGTCGACAGCGCGGTCAGTATAAACCCGATGTTCGATACGGTCGAATGCGCCATCATTTTTTTCATGTCGTTCTCGCGGATCGCGTGCAATGTTCCCCACGCCGCCGTGAACATCCCGATACACCCGAGGATGAAAAGGAAAAGCGGCGTCCCGAACACGAGCGGCCCGTTATACCCCGCGCCGAACAGCGGCAGAAGCAGGGTGATCATCCCGAACACGCCGTATTTGATCATCACGCCGGACAGGAATGCCGAGAAGTCGTCGGGAGCCTCGGCATGCGCCTTCGACGGCCACATGAAGAACGGAAAGACCGCCGATTTGGTAAAGAACGTGATTGTCAGGAGTAACGCCGCCGCGATCACAAGACCCGGATTGGCCGCCCATTGCGAGGCGTAGAAGTTCAGGGTGGACTTTATCGCGAACGAGCCGGTGTTCGCCACGCCGATAAACACAGCCGCCAGAAGCGCGGACGTTCCGATCAGCGACTGCGTGAAATAATACATCCCGGCCTTACCCGAACGCTCCTTGCCGTGGGAAATAATGAAGTACGACGTCCAGCCCATCAGTTCCCATGCGAGGATGAAGCTCACCCAGTCGCCGGAGAAGAAGATGCCCGCGTTCGCGCCCATCAGCATCGTCCACAAAGGTGCGATCCCGGTTGCATGGGTTTTATCGTTATAGGAGAGCGAAAATACCGCGATAATCGCGGTGACAATGACGGTGATTCCGAAGAAGAGGTAGCCGATGCCGTTATTCCGCATCACGAGTTCGAGCTGGTTCAAGTTCATCACCGCTATCGGCAGGGAAATCGTTTCCACCCTCGGGCCGCTATTGTAGAACCAGACCGCGAAGACCGCCTGCGCCAAAATGGCCGCGAAGAACAGAATCCATTGCAGTTTTTTGCTCCAGCGCAGGAAGATCAGCGAGAACACGCCTACCGCAACGGGAACGGCTATATTGAGGAAAAGGAGGTAGTCGCCGAAGTTCATAGTCCGCCTCCCGGGGGTAGTAACGCCGCCGTCGGCAGGACGAACTTCACGTACTGCGCCTTATCCACAAGGTCTGCCGCGATCCGTTCGAACGACCGCACGATACTCTGCGGATAGACACCGAGGAAGACGATCAGCGCGACGAGGATCAGGACCGGCACCGCGGTCAGGAGAGTGCCTTTCGGCTGGTAACGGGTCATATTTTCTTTCGATGTTTGTACGAAGAAGGAATGGCCGATACGGAGCAGGTAAATCCCCTCGAAGATCGAGCCGAAAAGGACCGCTCCGAACGCAACCGCGCCGAACACGCCCGATTTCAGCAGGACCTGCAATAGCTCGAATTTGCCCCAGAATCCGAAGAAGAGCGGCACGCCCATAATCGAGAGCGAGGCCGCGATAAACGCCCCGGCGAGTAACGGGAACTTGCGCCCGATGCCCTTCATATCCCGCCAGTCGCCCGATCCGCTGACCCGTGTGAAATAGCCCGCGATGAAGAGAAGCGCCGGTTTGGCGACGGTGTGCGACAACGCGAGGTAGATACCCGCGAGCGCGCCGTTACTTCCCCCGCATGCGAACGCCGCGAGGATCAAGCCGAACTGCGCCACCGAGGAATAACCTAGCGTGCGCTTGAGGTTCTTCTCGTTCAACGCCGCGATCTCGCCGATCACGATACTCGCTATCGCCACCGTGAAGATGACCGCGCTGAGTTTCGCGAACGTCCCGTAGAAGAGGTAGCCGTCCTGAAGCAGGGTAAACACGATCCGTCCGAGCACCGCCGTGCCCGCTATCCCGCCGATTCCGGCGAGAGCCGCTGTGAACGACGACGACGAACCTTCATATATTTCCGGTATCCATGAGTTGAACGGGAATTGTTCCATCTCGAAGAATAGGGCGAACAGGATGCCCAGCCCCACAATCAGCGCGAACGACGGGTTGAGGACGTCGGCTGTGCGGGACGCGAGGTGCGCGATATTGAGCGTGCCGGTCGCGGAGTACAGCAAGCCTATCGCCGCGAGCATCAGCATCGACACGAGGCCGGACATCACAATGTACTTGAAGCCGCCGCGCGAGCCCATCCGCATATTCGCCGACGAGGCCATACCCGCCACGGCGATACTCCCGATTTCCATCATCACGAACAGGTTGAAGATGTCCGTCGTCATCACCATCGCTATCGACGCGAAGACGAACAGGTTAAATAAGAGATGATAGTACGTGGTGCGGCTTTTATTGATATCGTTGATTTCAATGAGGAGCGCGATCAGGTAAATGACGATTCCGGAGCAGAGCGCGAGCGGACCGAGGTAAAGCGATATCCCGTAAGGAGCGGGCCATCCGCCCATATTGAGGACGGCGCCGCCGGTCAGGAGTGTCGGGATAAGCATGGTGATCCCGAGGCCGATCCCGATCCCGTATGTCGCGAGATTGAGCATCTTGCCGAAACGCTTATGCACGAGAGCGCCGAGCGGGAGTAAAAATGCCGTGATGAGCGGCAATATCAGGAATAATGTCGCATTCAGTCCTTTCAATCGACCACCTCTTTCTGCTGGTGTTCCCGTTCTTCGTTGCCGAACGTGTGAACGTCGAGCGATTTATGGGTCATGTAATAATTGAGACAAATGACAAGTCCTACCGCCGTGGTGCCGAACGCGATCACGATGGATGTCAGGACGAGCGCCTGCGGTAACGGGTCGACCATCGCCACCGCGCTCGAAACCTGCGATGTGATGATCGGGGCGGCGCCGCCGTCACGGTACCCCAGCGCAATGAGAAGCAGGTTCACGCCGGTCTGAAGTATGTTGATCGACAGCAGGATTTTGATGATATTGCTTCGTGTCAGTATCCCGAATACGCCGATTGCCATGAGCGCCCCGGCTGTGATCAGGAACACGGTCAGTACGTTCATACGGCTTCCTCCCCTTTGCTCTCGCTGATGAAGTGGAACCCTATATTCGAAATCTCGACCGCGACCTTGATACCGATCAGCGTGTAGAGAATCATCGCGAAATAGCTCGAGAAGAGCTCGCCGATTTGACCTGCGGGAAAGAAATCTTTCAGGAAGCTCTCGCCGTACATCAGCCCGAGAAGCCCGGCGATCAGGATACCCATCCCGGCGATACTTTCGAGCATCAGGTACATCTGCGGACGGAACGCCTTCTTGAACACGAGCGCCATGAGGATCACCCCGCTCGCGATGATCGCGCCGCCGGGGAAACCTCCGCCCGGCGTCAGGTGGCCGTGCAGGATAATAAACGAACCGAGAATAAAGACGAGCAGGTTGACCAACGGCACCGATGACGTCATGATCTGTGTGGGGGGGAATGTTTTTTTCGGGACGCGCTTCAGGATCAGGAGACTGACAGCCGCGGACGACGCGAACAGGACGAGGACTTCGCCTAACGTATCGAAGCCCCGGTAGTTCACCACGATCGACGTCACGATGTTGGCGCTGCTTTCTTCATAGCCGCTCTCGCCCCATTTGACTTCCATCTTCGCGGACGGTTCGACGGACTTGATGACATAACGGTAGGAGACGCGCTGTTTGAAGTCCGCGCTGTTCATCCCCTTGCCCGCGACGGACGTGTCTGTCAGAGCCGTACCGACAAGGTAGACCGCGATCCCGACAATTATAAGCCCCGCTATATCGATCAGAGACTGGTATCTATTCTTCATCGCCGTCTCCAGCGCCTTTTTTGTCTTTCGCTTCGTCGATCCGGCGGATCGCGAAGAAGTATAACGCGGTCGAGAGGAACGCGCCGATCGCGGCCTCGGTGATCGCTACGTCGTAAGCCTTCATCATCACGAACACAAGCGCCGCGAGAAGGCTGACGACTCCGTTGATGACCGCCGCCGAACGGAGAGAACGGACGAAGAGCACGGCGATCCCCCCGGCGCACATGACAGTGCCGATGACTACGATAAACGCCGTCATTTCTTTTTCTCCTTATCGCCGCTTTCCGCGAACGGTATCCCGGAATTCTTCGCCGCGCGCGCGAGTGCATGACTCCCGACAGGGTTCGTGATCATCACGAACACCGCTATCACGGCTGTCCGGAGAAGCCACTCGGGCATATAGAGCGCCACGCCCACACACACCGAAAGGAAACCCATAGTCGTGGCCTTAGTCCCGGCCTGGAGCTTGTTATAGACATCGGGCATCCGGAACACGCCGAGCATCCCGATGAAGATAAAAAACGCTCCGATAAAAAAGAAGACGAACGCGAGGATTTGGAGTACGATCATCAGAAGCCCCCTTCACGGTAACGGGCGATCACGAGCACCGCTCCGAACGAAAGGATGGCATAGATGATCGCTATATCGAGGATGAACACGCTGCCGGTGAACACCGCGACCACCAGCAGAACCGCCGTGATCAAAGTCGTCAGCGTGTCGAGGCTGACCATCTTCTCGACCGGATGCCGGAGTTTGATCAGGGTGAATATCCCAAGCGAGAGCGAAAGCGCGAAGACAGCGAATAATATGGCGAAAACTATTTCCATCGGTACCTCGAAACCAGTTAGTCGGCGATCCGTTTGATATGCTTCTCGAACGGGGCCATGATCTGTTCGGCGGTCAGATTCCCGTCGACGCAATGTATCTCGATCTCGTTATCCTTCATATCGATAGACAAGGTTCCCGGGGTGAGCGTGATCGAGTTCGCGAGAAGCATCCTCGCGCCGGGGCTTTCCAGCTTCATCCTGCCCTTGACGATATGGGGGTTGATCGGGAGCTTGGGATTGAGGACTATCGCGGCGATATGAAAATTCGCCACGATCATTTCTTTAATGAATACGGGGATATAAAGGATCAGCCAGAACCATCGGAACGGATTGAGCACTTTGGTGGTGACATCGAAGAAGTTCAGGACGGCGATAGCGCCGACAAACGCGATGACTCCGCCGGCGATCAATTCCTGAACACCGAGACTTCCGGCATAGACAAGATACACCGCGAGACAGAGCACGAAGGCCGTGAAAAATTTCACAAGGATTTTCAACGGAACTCCTTAAAACCTAAGATATACATATTATAAACTAATTATACGTTTCGTCAACTGAATCGTAGTGTTTTAGTAAAAATATTTTATTCGGAAACCTGTTTTAATGCAAAAAAACCCCGCGTTTCCGCGGGGTTTTTATTAAAAGCTATTTCATGTACTTTTTCAGTTTCGCTTCGAGAGCGGCCTCGTCGAGTGAGCCGACGACCTTATCCAAAATCTTACCGTTCTCGCCGATAAAGAACGTCGTCGGGATAGACGGTATTCCGCCGTATGCCGATTCGATCTCGGGCTTGGACATCATGATAGGATACTGGATGCCCTGCTTCTTCACGAACTTTTTCGCGACAGCGGCGTCGTCATCGAGAGAAATCCCGATAAACTGGACTTTCCCTTTATATTTATTCTGCAGATTCACGAATCCGGGAATCTCGTTGACACACGGCCCACACCATGTCGCCCAGAAGTTCACGACGACGACCACTTTCTTCTTGTTATAGTCGGAGAGCTTAACGGCCTTGCCGGTGGTGACATCCACTCCGCTGAAATTATATGCTCCGTCCGACGCGGGGGGTTCGGGCTGATCGGGAGTGACAACCGCGGGGGTTTCCTTGAGCAGGGGCTTCACCTTTTTCTCGAATTCCGCTAAAGAGACGGCGCCGACAATCTTGTCGACGATCTCGCCGTTCTTATTGATAAAGAAAGTCGTCGGGATACTCGAGATGCCGCCGTAATCTTTCTGCATCTGCGCGGTCGCCCAGATCACGGGATAAGTCATTTTGTTGTTCTTGGCGAACTTTTTAGCCTCATCGGCGGAATTGTCTACCGAGGCTCCGATCACGACAAGCTGGTTTTTATTGGCGTTATACAGTTTGACAAGATCGGGAATCTCGCTGACACATGGCCCGCACCACGTCGCCCAGAAGTTGAGAACGACTACTTTACCCTTATAATCCTTCAGTGCCACCTTTTTTCCGGTCGAGACATCCTTAGCGTCGAACACCGCCGCGAGCTTCTTACCTGAATTGTCCGGCTTGCTCGGCTTGGAAGCAGGTTCATCGAAACGAGCGGCAAGAAGTCCGGTCGCCACGAAAACCGCGGCCGCGACCGCTAACACACCCAAAATCTTCTTTTCACGAATCATGAATTCCTCCTGTGGAATCTTTCTATCTTAAGTATATCATGACGCGAAAATTTTTCAATATTTATTCCGAATACTTTAAGACTATTTCCCTGAACGCCTCGTAGCTTTTCCCGCCGATAATCTTTACCGCGACCTCGCCGTTAGGCTTTACCACGACAGTTGTCGGGATAGAGCTCACCCCGCCGTATTTTTCAGCGAGCGCCCCGCTGTCCATTACCACGGGATAATTGATTCCCATCGCCTTCGAGAACTGCTTGACCGAATCCGCGCCCGTCGTGTCTACCGACACCCCGATGATCGCGAACTTATCTTTGAACGTAGTCTGGAGGGTGATGAGCGAGGGGATTTCCGCGCGGCACGGCGGACACCATGTCGCCCAGAAATTCACGAACACCACTTTCCCCTTATACTGCGAGAGGGTGACCTTATTCCCGGTGAGTATATCGACCGCGTCGATCTCCGGCGCGAGGAGCGTGTTCTGCGGCTGGGGCGTGTTCCCGCCAGAGAGGTACGGCGCGATCAACTGCTCGAACTGCTCAAGGGTGCGGCCGCCGGTGAACTTTTTCACCTGTTTGCCGTTCTTATCGATGATGTAGGTCGTCGGGACGCCCATGATATCGCCGTAGGCCTGCTCGATACCCTCGGGCTTCATAATGATAGGGTACGAAATCCCGGAAGATTTGAGGTAATCGATGACCGGCGCGGATGTGTCGTCGATGGAGACGCCTATCACCGCGAGGTCGTTAGAATACTTCCGCGCGAGTTCGATCAACGCCGGGATTTCCTCACGGCACGGATCGCACCATGTCGCCCAGAAGTTCAGGAGCACGACCTTTCCCTTGTACTGCGAAAGAGCGACCTGCTTCCCGGTGACAAGGTCTACGCCCGTGAAGTCCGCGGCCTGATCGCTCGACTTCTGGCCGGACACCTGCGGGTCGCCGGATTTCGGCAGGAAGGTCGGAATGGCGATAAAGAGCGCGACGCCGATCAGGAACACCCCGCTGACTATCTCGACGGCCTTCATATGCTTCTTGATGGACTTAAAGAGCTTGAGGAGAGTTTTGGTCGCGATACCGGTCAGGATGAACGGCACCCCGAGGCCGAGGGAGTACACGACGAGCATCACGATAGCCCCGGCAATATTGCCGGAGTCGGTCGCCGTCATGAGGATACCGCTTAGGATCGGCCCGATACACGGAGTCCAGCCCGCGCCGAACACGAGCCCCATGATGAACGACGAGATGACCGACGGGTCCTTCTTCGTCTCGGTCTTCATCCTCGCCTCGTAGTTCAGGAACGGGATCGTGATCACGCCCATGACGTGCAGGGCGAAGACGATCAGAAGCAAGGCGACCGCCCTGTCCACCCAAACCCGGACTCCGCCGAGGTTGTTGAAGATAATATAGAAGATTGCGGCGAATACTGTGAAGATGATCGTAAACCCGAACACGAAAAAGAGGGAGTTGATAAACGCTTTCTTGATGGGTTTTTTATCGGTCTCGAGGTCCTTGACCGAAACTCCCGTCATATACGCGAGATACATCGGGATCAGGGGGAGTACGCACGGCGACACGAACGAGAGAATACCGCCCCCGAACGCGATGAGGATATTTACCAGAGTGAATTCCATGGGAACCTCCGAAATTATACATGAAGATATAATAATATATAATACATATTACGTCAACCCCGGAACGGGATTCGGATAAGAAATTTCAGCTATTTTTGCAAAAGTTCGGCGATCTTTTTATCGAGCTTGTCGAAATCGATAAAACCGTCGTAGCGCAGGACGATCTTCCTTTCGGCGGAAACGAGCGCGCAGAGGGATTCGCCGTCTTTCGGCGAGAAGCTCGCGGTCAGACCGGCGCTCTGGAGGACCACGGGGAAGTTCAGCCCGGCCTCGGACACGATCCCGGCGATATCGTTGGTGTTCCCGTATGCCACGCCGATTACGATCATTTTCTTCATATAGGTCTTCTGGAGCGCGGCCAGCTTTACGATCCTCGCGGAATGCTTCGGTACAGACGGGTCCCAGAAGTACACGAGCATCGGGATTCCCTCGAACTTCTCGGGCGAAATCGTTTTCCCGTGCTTGACATCCTTCTGCGCGAAGATGATCTTGCCGTCATTGGGATTGACAGATTCGATAGTCTCCTGCCCGGTAACTGTGTTCTGGGGCGGGATGTCGTGATCGGGTATATAGGCGGTTTCGCTCATGTTAATATAAAAAGCTGCGGACGCTCCGATAATCACGACAAAACTGATGATCCACGGCAGAACGGAAACCTTTTTATCGAATATCGTTTTCATAGGCGCTCCTACTTAATCAATCCCTGCGCTTTCAATGTCTCTTTCAGCTTCGCGAGGCTCGAGTCGGTCAGTTCGCATAACGGCGGCCGGAACTCGAGCGTGCCGATCAGCCCCATCAGGTGCGCCGACGTCTTCACGGGAATCGGGCTTGTCTCGATAAACAGGTCTCTATGCAGGGGCAGGAGCGAGTAATGCGCTTTTTTCGAGCCTTCGATATCGCCCTTCTCCCAAAGGTTCCAGCATTCGGCCAGACGTTTGGGCGCGATGTTCGCGGTGACCGAGATATAGCCCCGTCCGCCCACGGCGAGGACCGGAAAGTTGATGAAATCGTCGCCGGAGAGCACGCAGAAATCCGGCCCGGTCAGCTCGAGGACTTCCATCACCTGCTTCACCGTACCGGCGGCCTCTTTCAGCCCGACAATATTCGGAACTTTTGACAGCCGCGCCACGGTCGACGGCGCCATGTTCACCCCGGTACGCCCGGGAACGTTATAGACCACCATCGGGAGGTCGACCGCCTCGGCGATAGCTTTGAAATGGCGGTAAAGCCCTTCCTGCGTCGGTTTGTTGTAGTAAGGCGTGATCGACAGATGAGCGTCGGCGCCCGCTTTTTTCGCGTCGAGTGCGAGCTCGATCGCTTCGGCGGTGGAGTTCGACCCGCTTCCCGCGATCACCATGATCCGCTTATCGACCTTCTTCGTCACGAAACGGACGATTTCTTTATGTTCTTCATGGCTGACCGTAGCCGATTCCCCGGTCGTCCCCATCGGCACGATACCGTGAGTCCCCTCGGCTATATGAAACTCGATCAGTTTCTCAATTCCCTCGTAGTCTACCTGTCCGTTTTTGAACGGCGTGATGAGCGCGACAAACGATCCTTTAAACATGGCAGTCTCCCTATTATTGAAGTTAGCATACGCAATATCTTAGGGGAAGAACGCCTTTTCGTCAAGATATGAAAGGATTTACACCCGGTAAAATTTACTGCGCCTGTTGGAATTGCCGGCAAATCCATTCTGTCATCGCGAGGCGTCATGGTGAGCGCTTGCCTGCCTTCCTGTCCACCTTCTGACGAAGGCGGAAGGTGGGCTACCGAAGGTAGACAAGTCCCGGCTTCCCCGACGGGATGTCGAACCATATCTACTCAGATGACTCAGTAAGAGTGATTCAGACTGCTTCGTCTATCTTCTCCTGCGGAACCCGTCTTGCGACTCGGAGTGACGGAAATCCATGCGATTCCGCATGTCCGGCTTTATTTTTTTCCCGAACAGGAGTATAATATATTTCTAAGGGATTTCAAGAAATCCTTTAAAATACTAAACGCCAATGTTCTTTCTTTCCCCCTATGCCATACCTTCGGGGACAGGCTGCGAACCCAGAGAGAAAGAACGAAAGAACCCCGTGAGGTATTCGGGGCAAGCGAGGTTCTCCGCCGGAATGACGCTTCAGAGATGAGGGGCGCGTAACGGGTGCCTCGATACGCTGCGCTACTCGGCATCCGGATGTTGAGCGCCGTGCCTTTTGCCGAAGGAAGACAGGAAGTCGAAGCTCCATTTACTGAGAAGATTCACGGCATAGAGGCGAGATTCGGACAGCCGAAAACATGACTACATGGCGAATTGAAATTGGCTGTTTTACCCGCGCACTTTAAAGCGCTTTTTACCCACCGGGAAATCCGACCAAGGGCGCATGTCCGACGCAATTCCATTGTCGCCTCAAGCACTTATCTCATGCGAGTTGCGCCCGTCTCGGATTTTCCGGCTCTTCCCCAAAGCTTTATCAGCGCGGAGGGTATTTCTTTGCTTACTTTCTTTCTGCCCGCTCACCGCGCCTTCCGCCGATGGCGTCGGCGGACAGGGAAAGAAAGTAAGAGAGAATTCAAGGTTTTTAGAAGTACCCTAAGAAAAAAATAACATCGTTATTCACTATGAACAAAGGGGATTATCATGAAAAAACTGTTTATCCTGATTACACTGACTATTCTTGCGGCTGGGACGCTTCTTTTTACGCAGTCCGCGCCCATAGGCGAGCAGGCCCGGCTTCTCCTGATCCTTCCGGTGCATAACCTCTCCAAAAAGAGCGATACCGAAAAAACCGAAAAATACACGGTTCTCCTCTGGCGCTCACTCTACAATTTCACCCTGCATATCCCGTCGATGGAAGTCCCGCCTCGGGACGAAATCGATGACTTGGAATGGGACGCGGCGAACCTCGGCGAGATAGCGTCGAACTTCCAGGCGGCGTTCATCATCGCGGGGGAAGTGTCGCTCGCGGACTCGCGCCTCGCGATCACTGTCACGGTCTGGGACGGGGTGAAAAACCAGGCTATTCTTCAAAAGACTTACGATTCCGCGACGGATTTCGAGCTGTTGGATACCCTCGATACCATCATCAACAACTCGGTAAGCGCGGTACTCGATACTCCGGTGGCAATCGCCTCGCTCAACTTCACCGATATTAAAATCAGCGATAAACCGGTCGACATCTTTATCAACGGCAAGAAGCACGCGACTGTCGGGAAGTCCGGCTATTCAGATACGTTGAAAATCCTCGCCGGGTACGCCTATAAGATCGAGTTTATCGACAGCGCCGGGACAATCCTCAACAGCATGAATGTCAGCCTGAAGGACGGCGAGACGGTAAAAATCGAATTCGCCGCGCCGGTCAACCCGTCGGTAATCCTCCCCGGGACGTGGTTATTCTCGATGGAATCGTTCGAATCGGTTTCGCCCGATAAGGCGATGTCTATCCTTCCCGACGGCAATATCGACACGGGTTCGATCATCAATAACAAGTTCGTCAAGATGGGCAAGATGAAATGGAAATACCTGCCCGCCGAAAAGACGTTCGTCACCGATATCGGCGGGGTGAAGGCGGACTGGCAGTTCGGGTTTATCGACGAAGCGAAGATACACCTGACCAACTCGTCGGGCGAGCACCTCTATTTAGTCAAGCAGGCCGGTTCCTCGCAGTCCGTGCCGTCTGTAATAGGGATTCCCCTTGTGTATACATCCGACGACAAGTTCGAGAAGAAGCATTCGCAGGAACTCGCGGCGGTGCGGGGGCTGATCTCGCTCTATTTCGAAAACCTCAAGGAGATTTACTACGAGGCTTACGGCAAGAACGACGCCGCGGCCGAGAACCTGAACGCCGCTCTGGAAGCGGCGAAGAACGCGCAGGCCGGGTATGTCATCTACGGCGACCTCAACAAGAAATCCGGCTCCTACACCGGGACGGTCAAGGTCTGGTCGGCCGCGAAGAAGAAGGACGTCTATACCGAAAAGTTCGCGTTCAAGGACAGTCCCGAACTCGTCAAAAAGATCAACGCCCTTTGCGGGAATATCGCGGCCAAGGGCCTTGGGCTGAAACCTCAAACCGGGACTATCGTGTTCGATATCGCGAAGGGAATCTACAATGTCAAGATTTCCGACAAGCCGGTGTTCGCGGCGGACTATATCCCGATGTCGCTCAAATTGACATTGCCGTCCGGCGGAGTCTACACTGTCAACGCGAGGATCAAATCCCTTAACGTGTTCTATAAGGAAAAAATCTTCCTCACTAACGGCGCGGTCTATACGGTCAAGGCGGTTCCGCCCAAGACAAAGATCGCCAAGACCTATATCGACGCGTTCAAGAACGTCTGGTCGGTCTGCAAATTCGGTGAAAACCCGTACAAGTCGGACTTTTTCCTCAGGCTCGGCAACAACAATCTCGCGGAAACCGGCGTATTCAAGGACGGCGAGTTTGCGGTCAACGGCAAGGGCGCGTGGGATGTGATCGACGAGAACCGGATCGTGTTCACCGGCCTCGACCCGAAGAAGCTCGGCGGGCTCAATCTCGCCAAGGTCTCGGGATATCACTTGAAACAGAAGGGCGACGACTATTATTTCATCCTCAAGGACGCGATGAACACCGATATCGGGACCATCGGGTTTATCAAAAGCCCGAAGCTCGTGATCAACTCCGCCGCGGTCAAGTCGTTCACCGCAAAGTTCGCGGGGGTCTGGGGTGTCGCCGGGAAGGCGAACGCCAAGAAGTTCGATAACTACCTGAAGTTCGATGTCAAAGGCAATATCGAATCGGGCAGCTACGAAGACAAGAAGTTTAAGAAAAAGAAGGCCGGGAAGTGGGAGATTATCGACGGCGACACGCTGCAGTGGACGATCAACAACCTGAAAGCCAAATTCAACTATGTGATCGACGGGGAAGGCATCGTCCTGAAGGGAGAGGGACAGAAGTTATTCCTGACACCGATGAAATAAAGTCCGATACTTGTGAAATTTATTTTGACAATCGCGCCGTTCCTTAATAAAATTACCTTTGGGCGGTTCTAAATACTCTATCGTAATGAATAAAAAAGCTGTTTTCAGAACAGAATAAAGCATAATTTTGTCACTGTGAGACGTAACACGACGAAGCAGTCTGTGTAATTTATTATAAGATATTGAATAGATTGCTTCGTTACACTCGCAATGACAAGGCAATCTCTTTAATCTTGAATAATACTCGATTATTTTCGAGTTTTTGGAACCGCTCTTTATTTAACACTAAGGAATGATACGGGATGTACGATTCGCACGGCACCATATCCGCAAATAAAAAATTCGCCGTCATGACCGTCTTGAGCACGCTGAATATCGCGATCATCGCGGTGATCCTGTTCTGGTCGTTTTCGAGCTATCGAAGCCAGTACGATTATTACAAGGATCAGATCGTGCCCCGGCAGAAATTCATTTCCGCGATAAAAACCGCGTTCATGATAGACGGCCTGCTGTTTCACTTCTATAATTATATTTTCACGGGAGACACCAAGCATGTGGACGAGTTCCATAAGAAGCAGGAATTCGTATTCGAAACGATCCGTGAGTACAAACAGCTCGCGAATATCTCGTTCGAGGAAGACCGGGCACTCAATGTAATCTATTTCTATGCGGGGGTCTATGCCCAGAACCTCGGGCTGATTATCCGTTTCCGAACCGAGGCCGATATCATTTCGATCAACGAAATCAGGAAATACCTTTACTTCAACCAGGAAGACACTGTCAACGCATTCAACTTTATCGAAAGCAATTTCACCCTCATGGAGCGGGAAACCGGTACCGAAATGGACGACACCCTCGTATTTTTCATGATGATGCTGATCCTCGCGCTGGCAATCCTCCTGTCGTCGTTAGTACTCCTCAACTTCTTCTTTTTCGTGAAGCCGCTCAATAGCGCGTTCGTCGAACTGAAACAACGCGACGACGAACTCAGCACCGACCTCAGACTCGCGAAGAAGGTCCAGCTGAGCATCCTCTCCAAGGATACCGCCGGGAGCGGGCTTTGCCGTTTCTACACAAAGTACCTTCCCCTCGCGTATATCGGCGGGGACTATTACGACATCCTCGAATACAAGCCCGGGCGGTTCAGGGTGTTCCTCGCGGACGCCTCCGGCCACGGAGTCCAGGCCGCGCTGATCACGCTCCTCATCAAGGGCGAGTACGACAAGCTGAAGTCGTGGATCGATTTTCCGTCGGACATCATCCGCACCCTGAACGACGAGTTTGTCAATAACCAGAGCTTGCCGTCGTTTTTCACCTGCGTCATTTTCGATATCGATATCCGCAGTCAGGAGATAGTCTACTGTTCCGCGGGACATCCCGATCAATACCTTCTCACCCGAAATACGATCGTACCGCTCAAATCCACCTCGCGCCCGATCGGGATCGCGCCGAACACGGAATACCCGTCGGAGACAATTCCCTTCTCGCATTTCGACCGCCTGATCCTTTTGACCGACGGCATCTTCGAGGAGTTCAACAGGCAACAGGAGATATGGGAAGAGACGCGGACAAAAGAGATCGTCCTGAAGAACTATGCGAAACCGGTGGAGAAGATTATCGACGCGCTGATGGAAGAAGTGGACAGTTTTCTCGCGGGCGCGCCCCGGAAAGACGATATCACCCTGATCGGGATAGCGTTCAATAAACCCCCCGTCCCGAAAAAAGCCGTTTCCCGGAAGAAAAGCGGCTTATCCGCGAATTAGAACTTATTCCTGAGCGCCCGTGACAAGAGAACCGGCTCGATCTGCGGCGGCACAAGTCCGTTGATCGACAGCTTGTTGCGGATATGCTCGCGCACCATGGTCGACGAGATATCCGTCGGCGGAAACTCGAACGGTTTGATATACGGGAACTTCCGCCGGATAGTTTCGATATCGAACCCCGCGCGCCCCGCCACCGCGAACTCCGCGATCTTCGTCAACTCATCGATCCTGTACCATGTATCGAGCGTGTCCGCCTGATCCGTCCCGATAATAACGGTCGGCTTCCATTCTGGGTGCTTCTCGAGCAGGGTCACGACCGTATCGTAGGTGTAGGAGGGTTTGCCGTCCTCCCGCGCGATCTCGATCCCCGAGACCTCGAACTGACTATCCGCTCCGCGAAGGAAAGCGAGCTTGTACTGAGCCATGAAATCCCGCAGTCCGGGTGAACCCCCGGTAAAGATGCGCAGCGCGACCGCAAACATCCCGGCATTGGAAGGATCGATCCGGCAGACTGCGAGTAGTGTCAGGTATATGCGCATCTCGGGACTCAATCCCGATTTGACCGACTTGTGCGGCGGGACGCGTGTGGGAATAAACAGCACCTTTTCGAGGCCGAGCTCGCGAAGCGCAGCGCGTCCCAGCGCGATATGTCCGTTATGCGGCGGGTCGAACGCTCCGCCGAGGATGCCGATTTTCATTTTACTCTCCCTCGGGAAATATTTTACGGGAATCGGATGAAAATAGCAAATGAGATTCCTATTTGAAATACGCGGAATGCGTGGTATAATGCTAAAGGGAAGAAAAAGGAGGCTTTATGTACAAGACTATGATAAAAGCACCGCGCGTCTTCATTCAAGCGGTCTCCAGAACTCTTGTGCTCGCCGGAATACTGGCGTCGTTATTCTCATGCGCGGCCTCTATCCCGTCCGACCCGGCGCCCGCCGAATACTTGTTCCGCCTGACTCTCGGGGGCGACGCCTATACCAATATCGTGCTCTCCGGTAAGACCAACATCCTCATCCCGGCGTTCGTCTTCTACGATAACGGCTCGGGCGGATGGTTCAAGTTTGTCAACAACAACCACTCGCCGAGGTACTACTTCAACCAGTTCGCGGACTTCAACTCGACGAAGATCATCACGCTCAGCCTTGAGACGGTCGGTGCATCGCAGGCGACCTATACCCGGACAATCTGGGTCTCGTACCATTACGGCACACCCCCCTATAAGGTACCGTTCGTCTTCGGCCTCTCGACCCTCGGCAAAGGGGGCACCAATGTCGATATGGAGGACCAGCACTCGGCGACCAACCTCGTCACGGGTGAAATGATGTTTGTCACGAACAATTACTTCACGAACACGGGCGGCCTCTACGGCTATCTCACGAGCAACATGTTCGTGCGCGAGATAGTCTGGAGCGAAGGCGAACTCCGCACCCTCGAATGCACCGCCGTGAAGTTTAAAAGCTATGCCGTGATACCATAAAATATTTCGATAGGAGAAGGGATATGGAAGGATTTAATATCGAACGGGAAACGAGAAAATTACCTTTAAAGAAAGGAAAAAGTAAATTAAAAAGGAAGATTAAAAATCTAGCACTCTTCTTATTATCCTCTGCAATAATAATTTCATCATCAGAGTGTAGTGGCCTTCTTGCCGGAGTGCCTTTTTATTCTAATCCTACCGATCCTATCGGTGCGGTTGCGACCTACATTCCTTCGACCGATTCCAACACCGCTAATCTCGCGACTGCGGCCGCTGCTCTGACAGTCGGTGACAGTCAGATCGGTATTGTTGTCGACCTCAACACTTCGCTCTTCCCGACCAGTTCGTGGACCAGCCATAAAGTGTTTGTCGTCGGCGCCTTCGGCGGATTTACCCTCGGCGGTAACCCCATGGCGAACTGGGCACCTAAGGCTTTCATTTCCAACCTAATGACTGTTACCACCGATCCCGATGTATGGTCGATCGTGATTTCCGTTCCTACTGATTTCGCTACCAACACCAACAGCCAGTATACTCTCGATTTCAAACCTGCTAACTACCTCGATACTGTCGCGGGTACCAGTGCTGTTATTTCCGCAGGCGATCCTTGGTCGATCATCGGTAACCTTTCGACCGGCGTAGGTAATGCTCAGATCGTTATGACTAACGCCGCAGGTGTTATTAAAGTCGTCAAAGTCGGTATCAACGGTACGTTCACCTATACCGGTCAGTACATCAATGCGGCTAAGAAAGTCGCCGGTATCGTCGTGAACGGTTCGTTCGCTGACTGGAGCATTCAGTCCGCAGGTATGCCTGAAATTCCCGCCGGTACGAAAGTACGCATTATCTGGCAAAACATTCCCACCATGACCGCAATACCTGTCAACGGCGCGATCTGGACAATCTATCCCCAGGGTGCGGTTGTGACCGGTGACGGAAATTGGATGCATACTACCAACGTTGTATGGGATCCTACTGCAGGTCAGCCTGTACTGTTCGATATGAATATCGCGAAAGCCGCAGTTACGATCACGCTTGCATCGAATATCGCTCCCGGTTTCAACACCAAGATGGCGAACGTCGCCGGTTGGTCGCAGGGTGAAGAGCTCAACAACCATGCCGGATTGATCCTTCCTCCTGTTGACGGAGCTGCAACCTTGATCTTCAAGGCTGATTTTGCTACGACAAACCTTTAATTAATTGAATTAAAAGAACCCCCTCTCAGAGGGGGTTCTTCTATTAAAAATTCTCAAAAAATATGAATAAGTATTTATATCGTATACTTGAAAAATAACAAACTTGTGTTATAATCTCTAAGAATAAACGAATTTTAAAAATATTATAGAAAGGGGTTGGAAATTGAAAAATATTTTTTTGATTCTATTACTTTCCAGCAGTCTGGCTTTTTCTGAAGAGGCCAATCAAACACCTGAACCCCCGGCAAAAGCCGTCACCATCGGTTTCGACGTTTTTTCACTATTCTATCATTTAATGTTTTCCCGTGTAAATCTGAACTTTGAAACCGATATCAAGATCAACGACAATATCAGCCTGAATGTTCCTTTTGGCTTCTATGGTGAACTTAAACCGGACACTTCATTTCTCATGCTCGGAATCAATCCGAAGTTTTATTTACTGGGAAATACATTCTCAGGTCTCTGGATAGGGACGCGTTTGGATTATTTAGTTCTCTTGGGAAACCAATACTATGACGCTTTGACAATTAAGACTTGTGTAGGGTATAAGTTTTTTACTTCCAATACTCGGGACGTATTTACGGAAATTGTCGGAGGATACCAGTTCCTTTTCCCAAATAATCTCAAGTCAATCGGGGTACTAAAATCCTATACCGGAATGCTTATCTCTATTAATTTTGGAATAGTAATTTAAATAAAGGGAGTCTTTTATGAAAAAAATTGTGTTTATCCTTTTTTTATTTCCATTAACAATTCATGGCCTCGATATCTCCTTAGGTTTGAAGATTGGATATAAACCGACATATTACCTTACTTCTGTAATTCAGACAACACCACTTTTCCAATTAACTGCTAATTCGGCTGTAGAGAACCTCTTCCAATCTTTGAACTACGGAGTAATACTTGATTTTACCTATTTTCGTCTCGATATTGAACATGAATCAACTTTTAGAATGATTACTTATAAGAATATCGAAGATGAAAGTATATTATATCCAGTAATAAACAACTACTTTTCAACCAATATCTATAATCAAGCTCTCACCTCTACATTTTCAGTTTCGCTGATGTTTAAGTATCCAATACAGCTTCTTTCAGTTCATTTTTGGCCGGCAATTGGAATCAAATTCAGCAATCTCTACTATCTCGATAAATTGGGAAGCGGAAGCAACGAAATTAACGAAAGCACCGGGTATATTTACTACGACTTTTATGTTTTTTCCGGTTTCGGCTGCGATATTGATCTTGCCCCGGGTTTCTCTCTAGTTCCAAGTATTTTAATCGGTTATAACCTGACTCCCTGGACAAAAAACGTAGTATATACCGATGAAAGCTATTACGGATATCAGTTTACATTCGAAATAGGATTACTTTATCAACTATAGTTTTTCAGTCGATAAGGAGGATATATGAAAGTCAATTTTCACCCAAAAACCAATAAAAATTCAAAGAGCGGATTTTTGTTCCTTTCGATAAATATATTCGTTTTCGTTCTTACTCTTTTCTTCTTATACAGTTGTCAACTTGTCCCTACCTTTATCGATAGACCGCCTCAGACAAATATCGGTGAAAACTTTTTCGGTGCGGTTGCTACCTACATTCCTTCTACCGATTCCAACACCGCTAATCTCGCGACTGCGGCCGCTGCTCTGACAGTCGGCGCCGGCCAGATCGGTATCGTTGTCGACCTGAACACTTCGCTCTTCCCAACCAGTACTTGGACCAGCCACAAAGTATTCATGCTGGGCGCCTTCGGCGGATTTACCCTCGGCGGTAACCCTATGGCGAACTGGGCTCCCAAGTCGTATATGTCCAACCTGATGACAATTACCGTCGATCCCGATGTGTGGTCGATCGTGATTTCCGTTCCCGCCGCTTTCGCTACCAACACCAACAGCCGGTATACTCTCGATTTCAAACCCGCTAACTACCTCGATACTGTCGCCGGGACTAACGCACTCCTGACAGCCTCAAACCCCACGAATATCATCGGTACGATCAACACCGGCACGAATAACGTCCGGTTCATTCTGACAAACGAAAATGGCAATATTAAAATCGTCAATATCGGAATCGGCGAATTTTATTCTTATACCGGAAAGTATATTAATGCAGCCAAGAAAGTCGGCGGTATCATTATCAATAACTCGTTCGCCGACTGGAGCATCCAGTCAGCCGGTATGTCTGAAATTCCCGCCGGTACGAAAATCCGTATCATTTGGCAGAACGTTCCCACCGGAACCGCGAAGCCTGTCAACGGCGCAATCTGGACGACCTTTCCTCAGGATGCGGTAGTGACCGGTGACGGAAACTGGATGCACACAACCAACGTTGTGTGGAATCCTCAGAAGGGTCTACCTGTTGCGTTCGATATGACTTTCGCGAAAGCCGCGGTCACTATCACTCTTGCATCGAATATCGCTCCCGGTTTCAACACCAAGATGGCGAACGTCGCCGGTTGGTCGCAGGGTGAAGAGCTCAACAACCATCTCGGAGTAATTCTTGCTCCTTACGGCGGCGTATCTACTGTTATTTTTAAAGCGGATTTTGCTACGACAAATCTTTAAAGTAGGGGGCCCTATGTTGAAAATAAAACAATTCTGCAGGTATAATACCGGATTCTTTAAATCTCTCAAGATTTCCGCGATCGCCTTGTTCTGCGGAATTATCAGCGCATGCCCGATTAGGAATTATGAGGAGGAATATATCTATGCCGATATCCCGACAATCGGCAACGTCGCGACATATATTCCTTCGACCAATTCGGACACGACACGTTTGTCCAACGCCGCGGCCGGTCTGACGGTGGGTGATGACCAAATAGGTATAGTCATCGATACAAGCACTTCGCTCTTCCCGACCAGTTCGTGGACCAGCCACAAAGTCTTCATGCTGGGCGCCTTCGGCGGATTTACCCTCGGCGGTAACCCCATGGCGAACTGGGCTCCCAAGTCTTATATGTCCAACTTGATGACTGTCACAACCAATCCCGATGTTTGGACGATTGTGATTTCCGTTCCCACCGCTTTCGCGACCAACACCAACAGCAGGTATACACTCGATTTCAAACCCGCTAACTACCTGAACACAATAGAAGGAACCAACACGCTTATCTCCGCCGGCGATCCTTTGTCGATCATTGGTTACCTTTGGACCGGCGTAGCTAATGCTCAGATCGTGATGACTAACGATGCGGGTGTGATCAAAATCGCCAAAGTCGGTATAGACGGTACGTTCACTTACGA
>MIBE01000059.1:0-888 GCA_001829415.1 Spirochaetes bacterium GWF1_51_8 | reverse complement strand
ACGATTCGTTCGCTGACTGGAGCATCCAGTCCGCTGGGATGCCTGAAATTCCCGCCGGTACGAAGGTACGCTTTATCTGGCATAATGTTCCGACTGGGAACATAAAACCTGTTAACGGTTTGATCTGGACAACCTTCCCGGAAGGTGCGGTTATCACCGGTGATCAAACATGGATGCACACAACCAACGTTACATGGTATCCTACTGTTGGAAAAAGTGTCGGGGAATTCCATTTCTATAATTCATATTATTATAATGTATATTTAAGTGTTCCCCCTCCCGGCTGGAATTATATCTATCGCGGATTGTATGTAGATGTCGTAATTAGCTCAAATACTTCTCCAGGTTTCCAAATGAGGATGGCCAATATCGCCGGTTGGTCGCAGGGTGAAGAGATCAACAACCATAGAGGGCTAATTTCCTCTCCATTGTGGGGATGGTCGACAATTATCGTGAATGCGAATTTTAAAACAACAAACATATAAGAGATTCAGGAAACAACTATGCCCAAACCGCCTGATTTCATTATCCGGCCGGAGACCACGTCTATTAAGCCGCCGGTCACGCACGACGGGCCGGACATTCCCCGCACCGCGGGAGTGCCGTATGTCACGCCGGACAGCAAGCCCGCCGAGAAGCCGCCGCTCCCGGGGATACCGTCGATCCGGCCGGACACGATCGTTCCGCCCGAACCTCCGCCTCCCATGCCCGGTGTTCCGGTAATCGATCCCAATCCCCCGAAACCTTAGCCTGATTCTTGTCGAATCCGGTGTTTCCATGCTAAAATACCGCCGGAGCGTAAAATGTTTCTTCCGGTCACACTCGCCGAGGTAAAAAAACTCGGCTGGGACGCACTCGACATCATCCTCGTCACAGGCGACACCTATA
>MIBE01000058.1:32729-56623 GCA_001829415.1 Spirochaetes bacterium GWF1_51_8 | reverse complement strand
TCCGTTCTAGGTTGTGGTAATCTAAGAATCGGATGAAAAGCCTCTTTTATTTATACAGGTCCCGTCTTTGTTACGCTACCTAATTATTAACCCCAATGGAACACGGATTTTCGCTGATTTTTCGGATTCACGCAGATGAAACTACTGAAGTGACATGAAGACGTAGAGGGAAGATTTCACGCAGAGGATGCAGAGACTGTAACAAGGGTCACTCCTGACAGAGAGTCTATCGTATTATTCTCCGCGCCCGCCCCAAGCCAGTCGAGGGGTGCTCCGTGTGAAATTCCAGTTCATCGCAGGTACATCGAATGTTCGGCGCAGGTTCCATGGATTCACTCTGATGGAACTACCGCTGAGACGTCCCTCGACACCCCGACGGGGAAGTCGGGGCAAGTGCTCGGGATAAACTCCGGCGCAAAGGACACAAAGGGAAGATTTCACACAGAGGACGCGGAGCGCACAGAGACAAGAAGAGTAAGGAAGTTTTTTCCGTGTTCATCTGCGTAATCTGCGCTACTTGTACTGAGCGAAGTCGAAGTATCCGTGACCGATTGGGGTTGAATTATTAGACCCCATCGGTAGATATCGTGTACGAACATCGAGCGAAGCCGAGATGTCGTCGAAGGGCGATTATTTGAAGTGCTCAGTATCACAATCCTACCACCCGCCTTTGGATACTTCGCGCCAAAAATCCGCGCAATAACCGCCTTTGCGTTCTCCGCGCCTTTGCGGTGAATTCTTTTTCTTAGTTCGCTCCGCCTGCCCTCGCATCGCGGGTGTCTCCCCGGTAAATCTAAAACATGCTTTGGAAGTGTGCCATACAATGCAGAAATATTAAAAATAGGTATGTCGCCAAACTTAAATTTTCTTTATTTTTCGCGCGTTTTCCATTATACTCTTACGGAACCAAAGCCGCCTGCAAAGCGGGAAGAGGAGGCCAAGATGCCGGGACCAAGCTTCGGGGTGATCGTATTCCCCGGGACGAACTGCGACCGCGACGCTTACTGGGTGATCGAAGAGGTAATCGGTAAAAAAGTCAGGTATGTCTGGCATACCGAGTCGGATATCGACGACATCGATGTCGTCATCATCCCGGGCGGGTTCTCCTACGGCGACCACCTGCGCGCGGGCGCTATCGCGCGTTTTTCCCCGGTCATGAAGTCGGTGGTCAAACACGCCGGTAAGAGCAAGCCCGTGCTCGGTATCTGCAACGGTTTCCAGGTGCTGGCGGAATGCGGCCTGATCCGCGGGGCGTTTCTGCGCAACAAGATCGTCCATTTCCTTTGCCGTCACCAGCACCTCAAGGTGAAAAGTTCGGACTCGTTATTCACGAAGAAGTATACGTCCGGACAGGTGCTGAAACTGCCGATTGCGCACGCGGAAGGAAATTTCTTCCTCGCGGACGACGACCGGAAGTTCGCGCTCGATCACGGCCTGATCGCGTTCCAGTACTGCGACACCGACGGGAAGGTCGACGACAGCACCAATCCCAACGGGGCGATACTCGGGATCGCCGGGATTTTTAACGATAAGAAGAACGTGCTCGGCATGATGCCGCATCCGGAACGTGCGAGCGAGCCGGAAATGGGTTCGACCGACGGAAGGGCGATCTTCGAATCGATAGTAGAAGGATTTAGATAAAATGGAAGTGATAAAGTCGGTCAGAAAAGAGATCATGACCCTCAATCATTATGTGGCCGGAAGAATGCCCGGGAAATCCAAATCCGGGCGGATGATTAAGCTCGCGTCCAACGAAAACCGTTTCGGCTCATCCCCAAAGGCGATGGCGGCGGTACGCGCGGCGGCGGCGGGCGAACTCTCGATTTATCCCGACTCGAAGATGAACGCGCTCAGGGCGGCGGTCTGCGGGTACTGGGAACGGCTGGGAGTCAACGTATCCCCGCAGGAACTGCTTTTCGGCGACGGCTCCGGCGAAGTGCTCAATATGCTTCTCGCTGGATTCGCGCAGGAAGGAGGCAGTGTCCTCTTCCCGGTAAATAGCTTCATGCTTTACCGTCTGCTGACCATTCCCAAGGGTGCGCAGGCGGTGATGACGCTCCGCAAGAGCGATTATTCCGCCGATCTGGACTCCCTCGCGGGCGCGGCAGGCGCTCCGGGTGTAAAGGCGGTCATCCTGTCCAATCCCGACAACCCGACCTCGACTTTCTACCGCCCGAACGAGATCGCCGGCTTCATGGATAAAGTCCCGGCGCATGTCCCGGTGATCCTCGACGAGGCTTATATTCATTTTGCAGGGATGGAGAATTCCGCTATTAAACTTCTCGGCAGCTATGAGAATCTGATCCTGATATATACGTTTTCGAAATGCTACGGGCTCGCCGGGCTTCGTGTGGGCTATGGGGTGATGCGTTCCCCGCTCGCGGAGCAGATCGAGAAGCTGAGACTCCCGTTCAATCTCGGGACGATCCAGCAGGCGGGCGCGGCTGCCGCGCTCGGCGACGACGAGTTTCTCGGGATGACGGTGCGCGAGACGGCGAGGGGCCGCGAGTACCTTACGGACAAACTGAAGGCGCTCGGCCTCGATACAGCGGTTCCGGGCGGGAACTTCATCTTCGTCGATCTCGGAATGCGCTATCTGGAAATACTCGAGGCGCTCGATAACGAGGGGATCTCGGTGCGCTCGCTGTCGGACTTCGGGTTCGGAGATCGTTTCGCGAGAATTACAGTGGGTACAATGGAAGAAAACGAGCTACTTGTAAAAACTTTGACCAATATGACAACCGGCAATATAATTTAATTAGCGGAAGTGTGAGGAGGAATCATGCAGGCGATAGTTTTGGCGGGCGGAATGGGCCGGCATTTGAAATCGGCACAATTAGGCGACGCCCCCAAACCGATGGCGATTGTCAATGCCAGGCCGTTCCTGGAATTCGTCCTTCTTTTCCTGAAGAAGAACGGGATCGACGATATTATTCTCTCATGCGGATATATGCGCCCGGTGATCGAGAGCTATTTCTCCAACGGAAAGGCGTGGGATATAAAGATACGTTATACCGAAGAGGAATTTCTCCGGGGAACCGCCGGAAGCGTCAAGCTCGCCGAGTCGATGATCGGGAAGGATATGTTCCTTGTGGTGAACGGCGATACGTTCCATGACGTGCCGGTGTACGACCTCTTGCAGTTCCATGTGTCGCACGACGCGTTCGTCACGATAGCGTTGAAGGAAAGCGAGCACCCGGAAAGTTACGGCGCGGTCGAACTGATGGACAACAAGCAAATCCATCGTTTCCTCGAGCGGGGAAACCCGGAATCGACGACGTATGTCAACACCGGGATCTATGTTTTCAATAAACAGGTTCTGAACTTCATCCAGCCTCATGAGAGTATCTCGCTGGAGAAGGACATTTTTCCCCTGCTGACAAAGCTCGGCAAGCTCTACGGGTTTGTCTGCGAGGGGATGTTCCTCGATATCGAAGTACCCGAGAACTACGATACGATTCGTAAAAAACTCAAAGAATACATTAAGTAGTTTTTCTGTTCAAATTATGGTAAAAACCACAAGTAGGGGGATATATGCGGGAAATCAGAGAAGACAAAGGGATCGAAGACCTTCTCAACCGGTCCGAAGCGTTACTGACCGGGCATTTTATTCTCTCGTCGGGACTGCATAGCGATAAGTATGTGCAGTGCGCGAAGTACCTTCAGTATCCTGAAATGGCGGAAGTCGCGGGTAAGAAACTCGCGAGACTGTTCGCCGATGTCAAGATAAATGTCGTGATCGGCGGGGCGTTCGGCGGTATTATTATCGCCTACGAACTCGCCCGCGCTCTGCATGCAAGGGGTGTTTTCGCGGAGCGTGTCGACGGTGTATTCCAGCTACGGCGCGGGTTCGAAATCCGCCCGGGCGAGAAGGTGCTGATCGCGGAAGACGTGATCACCACCGGGAAATCCGTCAAAGAGGTCATGGATCTGGTCGCCGGTTTCGGTGCGGAGATTATTGGGGCGGCAAGTCTCATCGACAGGAATATGGCGGAGTCGGAATCGCTCGGTATCCGTACCGAATGGCTGCATTCCGTACAGGCGCATACCTACGATCCGTCGGATTGCCCGTTATGCAAGGAAGGCAATCTCCCGGCGGTTAAACCCGGGAGCAGGGGCGTGTCGCAGAAATAGCCGCGAAACACGTTTTCCAGGAGTACGATGTGACTTTAGACGAACGGGTCAAACGGTTTGATAAGGCGGCGTTCTGGTACCGGCTCTTATACAAACGGCAGGAAGATTTTTTCCGCAGAACCCTTGAAACGAACCGCGAGCACTTGGAATTAAATCCCGGCGACAAGGTTCTCGATATGGGATGCGGTAACGCTTCGTTATGTGTCGTCCTCGCGGAGATGGGTTTCGATGTGATCGGCATCGAGGCCTCGCACAAGATGCTCGATACCGCGCGGGATATCCGTTCCGACCACAAAAAGAAAAATCCATTCTCCGATCTTCTCATCCAAGTCCTCTGGGGCGACGTTGTCGACGGACTGCCCGCTAACGATAAAAGTTTCGAGGTGGTGTTTATCGCGAACACGGCTCATTGCCTGACTGCTGAACGCCGGGAGATGATGTACCGGGAAGCCGCGCGTCTGGCGAAACGGCAGGTCGTGGTCATCGACTACGCGCAGAATACCGCGAAACGGAGCCGGTTCATGGACTGGCTGGACGGGTCGGACCCGGATGTGTTTATCGCCTCCGGTTTCGAAGAGATGCGAACCGTGTTCCGCTGGGTGAACGAGGTACGGATCGACGATAAACTTTCATGGTACATCTGTAAACCGTAAGGCGCTCGTACCGAGCGAAGTCGAGGTGCTTGTACTGGTAAAACCGAGGTGCTTGTACCGAGCGAAGTCGAGGTGTTGTTGAGGGAAGTAAAATCGAGGTAAATATGGCGACAAAACTCATTGCAGTTCTTGATATGAACGATTTTCAGGAAGCGAAAAAGGCGGTCGATCTGCTCGCGGGGCTGGACGTGCTCTTCAAGGTCGGCTCGACCCTTTATCCTGCCGACGGCAAGCAGACTATCGAGTATATCAAGAAGAAGGGCGCGGGCGTCTTCCTCGACCTGAAGTTTTTCGATATTCCCAACCAAGTCAAGGGTTCCTGCGCCGCCGTGACCCGTCTGGGGGTGGATATGTTCACGATCCATCTGCTCGGCGGCAAGGAGATGATCCGGAGCGCGGTCGAGGGTGTGTACGACGCAGTCAACTCGTCCGGCCTCGAGAAAGCTCCGCTGATCCTCGGGGTGACCGTGCTGACCAGTATGAACGACGAAATCCTGAAGAACGACCTCTGTATCGAAAAGCCCGTCGCCGAAATGGTCTCGCACCTCGCGGAGATCGGCTACGGCGAGGGAATCCGCGGGTTTGTATGCTCTCCCCACGAGATCGAGCTGATGAAGAAAAAGTTCCCCGACGTCAAACTGGTGACGCCCGGTATTCGGCCGTCAGCGGGCGGAGACGACCAGAAGCGGGTGATGACCCCGGCTCGCGCGGCTGAGCTCGGCGCGGACTATATCGTAGTCGGCCGTCCTATTTTCGACGCGGAAGATCCGCGTGCCGTGGCGGAGAAAATTCTCAGCGAGATAGGAGTTATTGAATGACTGGGATTTAGCGAAAGAGAATCAAAGTCCTAAGAAGATAGACCCTTTGGAATAGAAGGAATATCAAATGGTAGAGATAAAAAGCGCACATTACATTTCTGATTACCGGCTTGAACTGGAATTCTCCGACGGGATGCTGGGGAGAATCGATTTCCGGGATTATCTTCAACGCGGCGGAGTGTTCGCGAGATTTCAGGATATGGTATATTTTAAAAGTTTTTTTATCGATCCGGTTTCTAAAACTCTCGCGTGGCCGGACGGAATCGATATCGATCCCGAAATGCTTTATCATAAGGCCACAGGCGCGCCTTTACCCGAATGGGCGAGATAAAAAAGGGGGAGAATTGAAAATTTTCATTCACCCGCATTGCGAAGAAAGAATGGAGCAGAGAGGAGGGGCCAGAGTTGAAGTGGAAGAAACCGTCCGAAATGGCGAGAGATTTGAAGCGAAATTCGGTAGAATAGGATTTCGGCATAACTTCATCTATAACGCCGATTGGAGAGGGAGATTCTAAAAAGAGAAACAGCTCGAAGTATATGCCGTTTTTGAGAACGATGGTTATACTGTTATTACAGTTATTGCAAGTATTTTTAACGGAGAAGAAAATGAAAATCTCATACGACCCTACTAATAACATCGCTTATCTCCAAATTAGAGATAAAAATGAGGAAGTCGAATCCCTCAAGATCAGCGATGAATTGACTATCGATCTTTCTCCTGACGGCAGGGTGTTCGGTATAGAACTTCTTAACGCTAACGATCAACTCGGGATTTCCGCAAAAATCCCATTTGTTTTCATCAATGAAAAGAGTCATGAGAAAAAAGAACTGTCGCTCAATCCTTAAATCCCGCTCCCTGTCTTCCGCCATGCAAAACCAATAAAGCTATAAACAAGTAGAATCTGCCCGTCGAACTCATCCCCTCCTCGAACCCACTGATCGAACTTTACGGCGGAATGGTTTCGTCGATCTGCTGTGTCGAGATAGGGTAATCGAAAAAAAAACGGGCGGAACTGAATCCGCCCGGATATATATTTCAATTAAATGTCAGGTTGTCACGGCGACGGCCTGCGGATTTCCAAGAAGGGCGACGAGCCTATTGATCTCGTCCTCGGCCTTGTAATAGGCTTCGGTGAAGTATTCCTTGATATAGGCGTATTTCACGTCGCAGTCTTTCCTGATCTGCGCTATTTTCTTTAGGATCGCGGGCTTGATCTTCTCAAGGTTTGTCTTCAAGTCGTCGAGTTTAATCGTTCCGATCTTTTCACGGACGAGATGTTCGAACTTAGTGAAGTAAGATTTGATATCCGCGGAAACGGTTTGCATGGTGTGCCCGAGATGCCCCGTCGAAGATTTATTCACTTTAAGGAGCTTCTTCTGCATTTTCGTGACCGCATGAATGTGCAAGTTGATGATGCGGAATATCGAATCGGGGGTTTTCTTCGTTTCGAGGCGGAAAAGATTTACATTCACCGTTTCGAGCTTATGGTCGATATACTTCCCGAGCCATCCGGGCGCCGTGATCTCGTTGGTGATCCGGAAAAGATGATGCCCCATGACTGACTTTGACACCGCCTGCACGAAGACACCCGGGCGTGTAAACAGGTTTTTCAGGAAGAACTTCAGGTACTCGAAGCCGTACCCTGAAAAGAGCTGGATAAAAAACGAGGCGAACAAGCCTTTTAGGTTCTTCGCGAGCACTGGGAGAGTCATTTTCGCCACTGGTCTCGATGGGTATTCGTTCATATTCTTCAGGAGCGTATTGCATCGTGCGTAGTAGTTTTTAGGCGTGTAGATCGCCTTGACGACCCGTTTGTACCCCTCGGTCAATGTGTCGATATCCATCTTCGGGATAAAGTTGAGCTGAAGGTCGTGAGTGTTGTTCCCGGTCGATTCGTTCAGGATGCGGTTTTCTTTCACAAGCCTGCGGTAGAGCTGGGTGTTCGGTAACGCTGTCAGCAGTCCGACCATCGACATCGGTATCCCGGACTTCTGGATGAACGCGATCTGCCGGTCGAAGATGTCCTCGGGGTCGTCGTCGAAACCGAGGATAAATCCGCCCGTGACCTCGATGCCCATCTTCTGGATCTTATGGATACTGCTTAAAAGGTCGGTCTTGGTGTTCTGCTGTTTGTTGATCGCAAGGAGCGACGCCTCGACAGGGGTTTCGATCCCGACGAACGCCATATTGAATCCGGCGCGCGCCATCAGGGAAAGAAGTTCGTCGTCTTCGGCGAGATTGAGACTCGCTTCGGTGCTGAGCTCGAACGGGTAACCGCGTTCTTCCTGGAACCGGATGATCTCCGGCAGGAGCTTTTTCACCCGCGCCTTGTTCCCGATAAAGTTGTCGTCCACGATAAAAACTCCGCCCCTAAAACCGGTATCGTAAAGAATGGTCATTTCGTTGATGAACTGATCCGGGTTCTTGGTGCGCGGGACGCGTCCGAAGAGCTCGATGATATCGCAGAACTCGCAGTTGAACGGGCATCCGCGCGAGTACTGGAGCATCATCGTAGCATACTTGTCCATATCGACAATATCGAAACGCGGCGGCGGTGTTTGGGTGATATCCGGCTTTGTCTCGGAAAGATAGAGATGCCGCGCGGTACCGTTCTCGTAATCCGTGATAAATTCCGACAAGGTGTTCTCCGCTTCGCCGAGGACGAAATAGTCCACTCCCTCGATCTGGCTGTGAGACGATGTCGGGTAGGGGCCGCCGACAACCACTTTTTTACCCAGACTGTTACAGAGCGTGACTACCTTCTGGAACGATTCCTTCTGGATGATCATAGCGGAAATAAACACGATATCCGAATCGAGGATGTCTTTCTCTTTGAGAGCTTCGATATTCATATCGACGAGTTTGATTTCATAGTTTTTCGGCATCAGAGCGGCAAGGGTCATCAGGCCGAGCGGCGGGAAGGCCGCCTTTTTTCCGACAAACGAGATGGCGTGCTTGAAACTCCAGAACGACACCGGCGTCTCCGGGTAGACAAAAAGCGCTTTCGTGATCTTATCCTTCATCATTTCTCTCCTCCTCATTTTGAGGAATTTCTTTTTTCACTTCTACCTAATAATAACTCTTTTCTGGAACAAAGGCAATTAAAATTCAGAAAATAATAAAGTATATTTAATAAAAATCTAAAAAAGCATATGCTAACATATTGTATATATATGCAGTTAGATATTGAGGTGTTAAGCGGATTGTCATGGATTTTTGTCGTGCCGCATGGTTAAGGACGATAGGGCGGATAATGTAGGATTGGTGCATTAAATCCCTTTCTCTTGTACGGATAAGCTGACATTCCTGATAAGTACGGGGTTATTCGTTTCAAAGATATAGATCGATAAAATTCATTTCACGCGGAGCACCCCTCGATTAACTCGGGACAGGCACGGAGAAGAGTCCGTAGATTTATTGTTAAGAGAGCCTTTTATTTACCCTCAGCGTCTCTGTTTATCCTTGTAAAGCCGGGACGCCTCCGTGGCCGTTCCCCTCGATCAATTCAGACCCTGAAATAATGTCCGCCGCGCGGGTTATACACGATCTTGATCGCCTTGGGGAGAACCTCGATATCGAACCGTGTATTGAAATACAGTTCGCCGTCGAGGTGCGACGGGACTTCACGGTCGAACTCGTAGGATATCTTCGCGGTCTGGATATAGTTGACATACGGTTCGTCGAGATGCGTCTGCTTCTTGACCTTGTCCAGCGCCTTCAGACGTCCGAACAGCCCGAGCTTCCGGATCATACAGATATCCATCAGGCCGTCGTTGGCGAACGCGCGCGGGGTGAGATACATCCCGCCGGCCATCCGGCGCCCCATCCCGATACTGTTCAGGAAGATCGAGCGGGATTCCGTTTTGCCGTCGTAGATAAATTTCGCGGTCTGCTCGCGGTAGAACAGCAGGGTCTTCACGATATGCCAGAGATATTTTGCCTTACTTCCCTTTTTAACCTTAGCGTCTTCTTTGAGGGAGAGCTTTTTCTCATGGCGGTAGTTTTCCGCCGCGACTTGGGCATCCATCCCGAGCCCCATCCCGTTAATGAAGTAGTGCCCGTTACAGCTCCCCGCGTCCATCATGATCGTGTTCTCCTCGAAGAAAACATCCCAGTCGAGCGGAGTGAAATGGTCGGAGAACCCGGCGATATGAATAAAGTCGTTGCCGGTGCCCGCGGAAATCGGGCCGAATACGACCTTCGGGTGTCCGATCAGAGACTGCGCGGTTTCGCTGAATGTGCCGTCGCCGCCTAAGGCGAAGATATGGGTGAAGCCTTTCTTGATATAGTCCGCCGCGATCTCGGCAGCGTGGCCTTTTCGTTCGGTATACACGAGGTTCTCTTCGATATTGTGCCGCGCGAGCATATTTTTCAGGATCGGGACCTGTGTCGCCGCGAAACCGTTACCGGCTATCGGATTGACAATACAGAGATGCTTCTTCTTCAAGGCTGTTTTCATGAGCGCGCTCCGCTGGAAGTTTTATAGTCCGACTCGATGATCTTTTTCGCGATATCGAGAATCTCGTCGTCGCTTTTATCCCTGAGTTCGCTGTTCGATAGCGGGGGATGGATGATCGCTGAAAGAGGAAGCGACGTATCGAGATAAAACCGCTTTTTCGGCTTGAAGCTGAAGAAACCGTTAAGCGTGACCGGAACGACGTCGAGATCGCAGTTCCGCAGGATAAAGATAAAACCCCTTTTGAAACTCCCGAGCCTTCCGTCGAGCGAACGGCTTCCCTCGGGGAATACGCCGATCGACGCGGCTTCCTTACCGCGTTTCAGCGCCGTCTCGAGGGTGTCGTGTACGCTCTTCACGCTGTTCATGTTGAGCGGGATATACCCGGTCGCGAGGAGCATCGGCCCGAAAAGCGGGATTTTCACGAGCTTATCCCTGCCGATCCATTTCACGCCAGGCTTGATCAGCATCATCGCCGGGATATCGAAAAAGCTCGAGTGGTTGAGAAGGAAGATATAGCCCTTTTTCCGGTCGATATTCTCTTTGCCCGTGATCCTGACAAACCGTCCGGTAAAAAGAAAGAGCGAGAACGCCCACATCCTGAACACGATATTGACCGCGCCGCCGAGGCGAAAAACCGCGAAAAGGAGAGCGAGCAGACAGAAAAGCAGGGTGAAAATATACCCGAGCGTATAGGTGAAAAGGGTAGCCAGCACACTTTGAATAAAACGAAGAACCTTCATCGAACCCCCGGATAGTTTTCCCGTAAATTGATTGACTCGAATCCGCCGCGCGGAGGATGGATATAATAGTCACTTTAAAAAATCGACGGAAGTGACTGTCGGGCGCCGCATGACAAATAAAACCTGAATTCCGTGAAAAAGACTATTTGTCAGAACAGCCCTTATTTCATTACCTCATCATAGATTGAATTACTGAATATATCAAGAGGAAATCGGTTCGGATTGAATAAAAAAGAAGATTGAGTCGTTACTTTCCGGGTCGGCTTGGGGGATGCTTAATGCTTCCGTTTTTTGAGCATATCGCGGCGGACAAATTCCTCGTTCGAGTAGGCTTCGACCTTCGCGCCGAGCTTCATGTAGTAATCCGCGACCTTTCCATAATACTCGGCGATACTCATATAAAGTTTCCCGATCACATCCTCGGCGTTACTCAGCTTCTCGAGGCAGTTGTTGATATCGGGCTCGTTGAGCGTATCGACAAACAGGCTGTCCTTGAGTCTCTTCTGCAGTTCCTTTACGGCGCCTGTATTGAATGCCGGGGCTTGAAGCTCTTTAATGAAAGCCCGTGTGTGGAGGCCGCGTGAACTGGCCTGTTTCACCATGAACTCGAACACATCGTGCAGACTGGCGAAACGGGAAACCCCCGCAAGCTGTTTATAGAGAACCGCTAAGTCTTCCTCAAGCTGAATGATGACATCGAATATATTTTCTTCCATAAGAAACCTCCATCCCGAAACCTTCATATCATTATACATCGGCTTTTCCCGGGATGCAAGGGGTGATTTGATATGGAGGATAGGAAAAAAAGTTCAAAATGTTTTCACATTTGAATAAAAATTTGAGTACTATATAAAACAGTGCTATAATCTCTTCGAACATTCCATTTAGTATATGTTTGAATAATACACCTTATTAGTATGATTTATAAAGTATAAACTAATCACAAGGAGATAGGTATGGGAAAAAGGTTAGGTTTATGGTTGACGGCTATTGTCTATTTGACTGTAATAATTGGGTGTACCGCACCGGTGCCGGTGAATCCGGGCGGCGGACCCACAGTTCCGGGGGACACGGCTCCGCCTGTAGTGAAGATCACCAGTCCGACAAATAACACGGTTGTCGGTAAGGCGTTTACTGTCTATGGTACCGCAAACGATCCTTCGGGAATCAGCACGGTATATGTAGTTGCCGGAAGCGGAGCGACCAACTCGATAACGAACCTTATCAATGGTTCGAACTGGTCTGTTCCGGTCACTCTCGCCGTTGAAGGCATAGTCGCCATTAAGGCATGGGCTAAGGATACCAACGCGAACACTAGTGTTCCGGTATCGATAAATGTAAACAGCGATTGGGGTACACCCTCGGTAGCGATCACCGCGCCGTTAAACGGTCTTTTGACCAATGTGACTTCAGTAGATTTTTCCGGGACTGCAAATGTATATATTGATTACAATATCACTTCGGTTTCGCTGGATGTGAACGGCGGCGGATATTCGGCCGCTGTCGGAACCGATAACTGGACGAAATCCGTGACATTGATAGCGGGGACAAACTCGGTTATCGCTCGCGTGATCGCGGATAGCGGGAAGACCAATTTCAGCGTACCGGTAAAGGTAATTGTAGACCAAACCGGGGCTGTAGTTGCAATCTCGAGCCCTACCAATAATCAGATGAACGGGAAGACTTTCCTTGTTACAGGGACTATTCAGGACCTTTCCGCATACGGATCGGTTTATGTCTGGGTGACCGGGCAATCGACCAATGTGATTTCCAGTTTCTATAACGGCAACTATTGGAGCAACCAGGTTGTCATGAACACCGAGGGTGTGAAGACGATCAATGCTTACGCCACGGATAAATGGGGTAATGCGGGAACGCCCGTTTCCGTGAATGTTCAGGCGGACTGGGGTTTCCCCTCGGTAGCCATCCTCAAACCGACTACCGGTATCCTGACAAACGTGCTCTCGCTAAAAGTTTCCGGCAGCGCGAGTATTCATACCGATTTTAACATTTCCAGTGTCGCGGTCAAGGTAAACGGCGGCGGATATGTCGCTTGTTCCGGTACGACTTCATGGTCGAATATGAGTGTCGGTTTGGTTAACGGCAGCAACAATATTGTCGCCCGTGTGATCTCCGACAACAACCGCACCAATTTCAGCGCGGCCGTGATAGTCAATGTCGATAAAACACCCCCTGTGGTGTCTGTCACGACGAAACAGGATAAGAACGAAACGGGTCTAAAGATGTTTACGATCCGCGGTACGATCACCGACGCCAGCGGCGGGACAATGACAACATATCTCAGTCTCGACGGCGCGGCGTATATGAACGCCTCGATGGTCGGCGGAACGTGGAGTAAGAATTACACCGGCGTCTCGGGCTCGCATACGGTCTACTACTACGGTGTGGATAAATGGGGCAATATCAGTGCTACCAATTCCACCACGGTCGATGTCGCGAAGTTCAAATGGAATATTCTGGTATTCCTCAATGGCGACAACGACCTCGAAACCTATGGTGTCACGGATTTCAATGAAATGGAAGCATTTTCTGGTTTGACAAATTATCAGGCAAATATTATCGTGCTTTTCGACCGCGGTCCGGGATACTCTACCGCGGATGGAAACTGGGTCGGCACCAGACTGTATAGAATTACTTATGATGCCGCTGGTGTCAACACTACGTCTGTATCAACCCGTCTCGCGGGAACGATTGCCGGGGTTTCTCTTACTACTTCCGGCGACTCGCAGGAACTCAATATGGGTAGCCCTGTCGTGCTTGCAGATTTTGTAGATTATGTGAATAATAACTATGAAGCTGAAAATGAGTTCCTGATTATCTGGGATCATGGCGACGGATGGAGAAAAGCTGAAAATGCGATTGCCAGCCTACCCCAGTTGGATAAGCTGAATAAAGGATTTTTCCCTGTAACCGGATGGGGTAAAAAATCATTCTATTCCGAACCCTCTGTCAGCCCGCAGGTCAAGGGCGCTTCGACGGACTTCTCTTCCGCAACGAATAGCTTATTAAATGCGGAAATTCGTGTCGGTTTGACCGGAAAGGGACTTGAAGTCCTTGGTTTCGACGCTTGTCTGATGGGAACGATGGAAGCGGTCTATGAGTTCAAGGATTTGGCGAGTGTCATGATTGCATCACCCGATCTCGAACCCGGCGCCGGTTGGCAATACAACGATTGGCTCAATCGCTTCTCGACTGCTTATAACATCACTAATCTTTATAAGAGCGTGATTCTTTCTTTCTCCAATCAGTACCGTCTGACCGCAAATACAACTCTCGCGGCATACGATTTATCCAAAGTCAATGCTTTATTCACAGACTTGGATAGTTATATAGGCTTACTTCTCAATGAAACAAATACATGGATTAATCCCGGCAGGGTGAATTTTGCGGGAAGTAATGAGACTTATATTGCGGGTTCGGTTGAAGCATATACAACATATGCGGCTTACGATCCGTGTCATATCGATATCTGGGATCTTGCGAATAAACACCCGAACGCAAGTTCTGCCGCGTTAAAAACCGCAATTAGTGATGCGGTATTGATGGAATGGCATAATGCTACCGGAAACCCGAATAGTCATGGATTAGCGATTTACTTTGGAGATTTTAGTCCTCAACCTGCGCCAATCGCATTGACAACCCATATTTTTAACGGGTATTACCTGATCGGGACAAATGGGAACTTTATTTCTAATTCGCTTTGGAACAAATATCTGATAGCTCATGACTCTGTTCCTGACTATACATGGAAAGGTCCGGGTGTTTATGGATACTCGGCCACAAAGAATGCCATTCAGATATATGTCACTAACACGGGAACGATTAATACTTCTCTCGCCGTGAATGCCAGCGTAGACGACGATATTTATATCTTCTACCAATACCTTAATTTTAGCTGGCTTGTGGCTTATTCTGAAGCGGGTGGTGTTGGTTCTCCGGAAACGTGTAATTTCAGTGCGCCGTTAAAAGGATGGTATATTATCTTCATCAATCGATATTCCGGGTCTGCCGGATTATCGTCATCGGTGACTATCAGTCAGGGTACTGGAAAGATATATTAATCTACAGATTTAATAATTGAAACATTACAGGGGCTGTCATCAAGGCAGCCCCTTTTTTAACGTAGTACCTTTTTAAGAGAAATCTTACAACGAAAACAGGGACGCATTACGCATCCCTGTTTTGTTATATCGATTGATTTGCTTATTCGGCGATGTACTCTTAGTACATGTCCATTCCGCCCATTCCACCCATACCGCCCATTCCGCCGCCGCCGGGCATCATAGATGCGCCTTTGTCGTCAGGCTTGTCGGTGATCATGACTTCAGTGGTCAGGAGGGTTCCGGCGATACTCGCGGCGTTCTGCAACGCTGTGCGTTCGACCTTCGCGGGATCGATAATACCGGCCTTCATCATATCCACCCAATCGCCCTTGAGGGCGTCATATCCCTGTCCGGGCTGAGCCTCTTTGGCTTTCATTACGATGACCGAGCCGTCGATTCCGGCGTTCTCGGCGATCAGCTTCAACGGCGATTCCAGAGCTTTAAAGACGATGTTGATACCGACCTGCTCTTCCTCGTTGTCGCCCTTCATCTTCTCGAGAACCTTCTGGGCCTTGAGGTAAGCAACACCGCCTCCGGGAACAATTCCCTCTTCGACAGCGGCCTTGGTCGCGGACAATGCGTCTTCGACACGGGCTTTCTTCTCTTTCAGTTCGACTTCCGTCGCGGCGCCGACTTTGATCACGGCGACACCGTCGGACAGCTTAGCGAGACGCTCCTGGAGCTTCTCCTTGTCATAGTCGGACGTGGTTTCTTTGATCTGGGCTTTGATCTGTTTGATACGGTCCTTACGGGCTTCTTCAGTCCCGTGACCGTCGATGATAGTTGTATTTTCTTTGCCGATGATGATCTTCTTGGCCTTACCGAGGTTGGCGATCACCGCGTCTTTTTCAAGGGTCATACCCTTTTCTTCGGTGAGAACCGTACCGCCGGTCAGCACGGCGATATCGTCGAGCATCGCCTTTCTGCGGTCGCCGAATGCGGGAGCCTTGACTGCTACCGAAGTAAGGACGCCGCGTAGCTTGTTGAGGATCAATGTCGCGAGAGCTTCGCCTTCGACATCCTCGGCGATAATCACAAGCGGTCTGCCGCTCTGGGAAATCTTATCCAGCAAGGGTAAAAGTTCCTTGACTGAGGTGATCTTTTTATCATAAAGAAGGATGAACGCTTCTTCGAGTTCGGCTACCATCGTTTCGGCATTGGTGACCATGTAGGGAGAAAGGTATCCGCGGTCGAACTGCATCCCTTCTACGACTTCTACGAACGTGTCCATCGACTTGGAGTCTTCCACGGTGATGACGCCGTCTTTACCGACTTTGTCCATCGCGGCGGAAATATGCTTTCCGATCTCCTGGTCATTGTTCGCGGAGATAGACGCGACATGCATGATATCGTCGCTGCTGTCTACCGGACGTGCCATTTTCTTGATCTCGGATACGATACCCGCGACAGCCTTATCGATCCCGCGCTTGATGAGGATCGGGTTACTTCCGGCGGTTACATTCTTGAAGCCTTCCTTGATGATCGCGTGAGCGAGAACCGTGGCGGTAGTAGTACCGTCGCCGGAGTCGTCGTTGGTCTTCGTGGCGGCTTCTTTGAGCATCTGCGCGCCCATATTCTCGAACTTGTCTTCGAGCTCGATTTCCTTCGCGACAGTCACGCCGTCTTTTGTGCTGGTAGGCGCCCCGAATTTTTTATCGATCAAAACGTTTCTTCCGCGGGGACCTAGAGTTGCGCCGACTGCGTTCGACATCTTCTCTACACCCGAAAGGACTTTTTGGTGGGCTTTGGTTGAAAAAAGAAGTTCCTTAGCCATAATGCCTCTCCTTGCATGTTTTTAGTTGTAAATATAATGAAAAAAACAGCGTTCGTCAAGCGGGGTGAAAAATATTTTATTTCGGGTATCAGGCTACTTAAAAACATTCCGTTAATCACTACAGGACACGGCTTAGTGTGCAAGACCTCTTTCAATGAAGAGGACAAGGAGGATTCCATGAAAAAGAAATCTATTGTTTTTGGGGCGATGTTCCTGATCGCGGGCGGACTTTTTGCCGCCGATATCAATCACGAGCTTCTGGCGGCTGTCAAGGCCGGCGACGTCCAGTACGCGACACAGCTTGTCTACAAGGGCGCGAGCCCGGACGCGAAAGACTTTAACGGGTGGTCGTGCATGCATTGGGCGGCGTTTAACAGCAACCTGAAGATGGCGGAGATGCTTGTCTATATGGGCGGGCATGTGAAGGTCGCCACAAAAACCGGAAGCACCCCTTTGCATGAGGCTTGCCGGAAAGGCAATCTCGATATGGTAAAGTATATGATTTCCTGCGGCGCCGATATCAACTACAAGGATAAGGAAGAGATCACCCCTGTTCTCGCGGCCGCGATTTCCGGAAAGCTCGACATCGTCCAATACCTTGTCGGAATTGGCGCAAACCTCACGACGAAAAACTCGTTCAATCAGAATATCATCCACCTCGTGATCCGCAGCGGAAATCCTGACCTGATCGAATACCTGATCTCCTACGGCGTGGATTACAAGTCGAAGGATAAGTTCGGCGTTACGCCGTTCATGATCGCCGCGCAGTACGGATATATTGATATCATGAAGTACTTCCACGAAAAGGGCGTCGATCCTATGGAAGCCGATCAGTCCGGCCGCACTGCGCTTCATTGGGCGGCGATGGCGGGGCGGCTCGAGACGGTGAAGTACCTGATGACGCTGGGTGTCGACGCGGAAGCGGTGGACAACTTCGGTGTGACCGCCGCGGAGGCCGCTATGGCTAACGACAAGTTCGAAGTGTACCATTATCTGGAGATGTTGAAATAGTGTTGCGAACGACACCCATGGAGGGGTGGAGTGCAGAGCGAAGGTAGGACACCGAAGCCTGCCGGCTAATTCCATTACGACGGTAATAGATCATTGAGCCGTAAGCCTGCGATCATTCAATGCGCAAATTGAAAAATAGGATGCCCCCGCGGATAACGGGGGCTTTACTATTTTTAAAAGACTATATAAAACCTTGACTTATTCGTAAACATAACTATAATAAATCTTATTCTACAAATTTTTGTTTTTGATTTATTCGAATCTCCTTCAAAGTAATTCGAATGAAGATGTGAAGTTCCGGGAAGTGGTTTATTCTATAGGAGGAGAGTTTATATGAGTACATCGGATGATTTTTCGGTTTTAAAAACACCTGAGTATATTAAAGCGCTTGAGAATTTCGGGGATTTAATGAACCAAGATGGACGTGTATTTCTGTTAGGAGCTGGTTGTAGTTATCATGCTGGATGTCCATTGATGCAGGATCTTACATCTGGAGTTTTAAAAGGTGATGGTTTAGATGAAGATTCAAAAAAAGTTCTTGAAGGGATTAAGAGTATATTTAGTGGAGCAAACAAACCTAATATAGAAGATTATCTGAGTGAAATTATAGATCATTTGGCAATTTCAGAACGAAGAGATTTTTTAGGTTCAAAAAATACGGAAGTTTATATTCAGAGTGGTAAGTATACAAAATTTATTCTTATAAATGCGATTGAACAAATAAAACAATCTATTGCTAAAGCTATTAGGTGCGAGGGTAAAAAACCTGATCTTTCTATCTATAGACAATTTGTAATATCTATTCATCAAGTACTAAGACCTGGAAAAATAGGTAATTTTAGAAAAGTTGATTATGTGTATCTTAATTATGATTCATTTTTGGAAGATGCATTATCTTTAGAAAAAATTTCCTTTACAGATGGAATGAATGGAGGTAGTGTTGGTTGGTGGGAACCAAAAATGTTTGATAGAGAAGACTATAAAGCCAATATCCTTAAAATCCATGGCTCTATTGAATGGTGTGAGTTTGAATCAGATCCATTTCCACGGCGAATACCTGAGAGGATAATAGATAATCCAAAGAATAGAAAAATTCTTATATGGCCGGCTTCAACTAAGTATCGTGAAACTCAACGCGACCCATTTGCTGAATTGATAAAAAGATTTAGGGATATTCTTACTATAGTACCTGGAAAGCAAATAATACTAACTATTTGTGGATATAGTTTTAACGATTCTCATATTAATATTGAAATTGAGCAGGCGTTAAAAGAGTCTGACGGGCGACTTACACTTGTGGTTTTTACTTCTGATAACGAGCCTTTGGGTGATTTAAAAAAGTGGAATGAAAATGAAGACATAGGAAAACAGATTCTTATCTATGCAAAAAACGGATTTTTTCATTATCCAGAAAGATATCCTTCAACCGTTGATTTACCATGGTGGAAATTTGAAAATGTAACTCGAATAATTGGGGGAGAAAAATGAATAAAACAAATACGAATCCAAATGAACCAATTGATAATCTTGCAATCGGTAAAATAATTGAAGTTGATGGAACGCATATTATTGCTGAATTAAATCCAAATTTATTTGAATTGTCTTGTATCCATGCAGGAGAAGCATATCCAATAGGGCAATTTGGATCAATGGTCAAAGTACATTTTGGGCGACGGATAATCTATGCTTTGGTTGGAAGATTGAGAATGAAATCTGAGTTTCAAGCAGAACGAGGAATGATAACAAATGCAAGTACAGATGAGCGTGTTATAGAAGCTGATTTATTCGGGGAAGGTGAATGGTTATATAATTCGTCAAATAAGAGGGAATTAGAATTTGAACGTGGAGTATCTTCATTTCCTTTACCTATGCAAAACTTGTATCTTACCCCAAAGCAAGAATTACGACTAATTTTTGGAAATAAAAAAGATGATGTAATACAAATTGGATATCATGTTGGAACAGGAAAATCCCCTTGTTATGCAAACATAAATGAGCTATTAGGGAAACATACTGCGGTATTAGGTTCGACCGGGTCGGGAAAATCAGGGACCGTTGCCGCAATTATTCACAGCATTTTAGAAAAAGGAAGCATTGATAAATATACGAAATGGAAACCAAGAATTATTATTCTTGATCCTCATGGCGAATATGGAAATGCTTTTAAGAACCATAAAATTCTTTCCTCAGACGATGATTCACTTCTCCTTCCCTATTGGCTTTTAAACCTTCAAGAAACTTGTTCACTATTAATTGGAAAGACAGAATATGTAGCGACATCTCAAACAAATATTGTAAAAAAAGCCTTAATTTTAGCAAGAGAAGAAGGGGCAAGAATTATTGGATTAGACCCAAAAAAAATAAATGTCGATTCACCTATTCCTTATAAAATATCTACTGTTCAGGCAAAAATTGAAGAAGACAAACCTGAGCAAGCTAGTAAACAAGATTCTCACAACTCAATTCTGCGAAAACTTGAAATCTATAAAGATGATGCTCGCTATAAGTTTATGATGAATGAATGGTCTGGGGAAAAAGATGATCCTTTTCCAGAATTAATTAAGCTACTTATTGCTGATGATTATCAACCACGTATAATTGATTTATCTGGAGTTCCAAATGAAGTAGCTGGAATAATAAGTTCTGTAATCGGAAGAACTTTGTTTAGTTTTAAAGTATGGCAAAATCAAAAAGAAAGGGAATCTGACCCTTTACTTTTAGTCTGCGAAGAAGCACATAGATATGTGCCAAATAGAGGAGAAGCACAATATGAAGCCGCTCAGGAAGCAATACGTCGAATAGCAAAAGAAGGACGCAAATATGGTTTAGGTCTTCTTCTAGTTTCCCAACGTCCTAGCGAAGTTGAAGCTACAGTTCTTTCTCAATGCAACAGTTGGATTGTGCATCGAATAACAAATGACGCGGATAGAGAGCACGTTCGGTTAATACTTCCCGATTCTATGTCAGGGATGACAAAAATGCTTTCTGGATTAAGAAAACAGGAAGCTATTTTTGTTGGACAGGCAACAATGATACCTTCAAGAATAATGATTCGAAATTTAAATACTAATCAGCTTCCCAAATCAAACGATATTGATTTTAATACTGGATGGCAGAACGAAATAATGCCAATCGGAAAAATATCGGAAGTGGTCAATCGATGGAGATATCAGCAAAAATAGGATACTATTTACTCTTTCGCGCTGAACATCGTCGAAAAGAACTTCCGGAAACCCGAATGTTCCTCGGGTACTTCGATATTCATGATTCTCCGGGCGATATGGTTCACGCAGAGCGCGATATTCGATTTCGGCGCCATCGCCACGAACGGTATCTGACGGCGGACAGACTCGCTCACTATCGGGTCGTCGTAGATATAGCCGATATTCTCGATCTTGACGCTCAGGAACTGACTCGCGATATCGATAATCTTCTTCGCGACCTTCGAGCCTTCGCTCGCGGAACGGACGCGGTTGATGACGAGCTTGATGTTCGGTATCTCCGATTCGACGACAATAGACTTGATGATGCCGTAGGCGTCGGTGATCGAAGTAGGCTCGGGTGTGGTGACCACGATCGTCTCGTGCGCCGCGAGGACGAACGAGATGACGTTGGACGAGATTCCCGCCGAGGTATCGACGATCATGTAGTCCGCGTAGCTGATATCTTTCAGTTCGTTAATGAAGTTGTTCTTTTCGTCATCGCTGAGGTTCGCGAGCTGGCTGAAACCCGACGCTCCGCCGATAATGTCGATTCCGAGGTCGGTCTTGATGATGATTTCGGAGATTTTCTTCTGGCCGCGGAGGACGTGCAGGAGATTGTACTTTGGGATGATCCCCATGAGTACGTTGACATTCGCGAGCCCGAGGTCGGCGTCCATCACGACTACTTTCTTCTTTGGTGCGTCGGGATTGCGAGGGTCTTTTATATTCGCTAAAGTGATCCCGAGATTGACGGCGAAATTGCTCTTCCCAACCCCGCCTTTACCGGATGTGACTGCGATGATCTTGGTCTGAGACTGGGGATAATCCCCCATCATTTTTCTCAAACCTTCCGCTTGATCCGGCCCTAAAATGACTGATGAAGACATGCGGAATCCCCTCCACGTTTTCTATTTAATAGAATCGGCAATTATTTCATCGAGATTAGCTATTTTGAAGTCCTGAGGCACTTCCTGCCCGTTAGTGACGAACGAGAGCGGTTTTTTCGAACGGTAGACCGCGGAAAGCACCGAACCCATGTGTTTCGTCTCGTCGAACTTGGTCGCGATGATATGATGAAAGTCCAACACGGAATACTTTTCGATAATGAAGTCGAGGTCTTGGGGCTTAGTGGTCGCGCTTACAACCAGATGGACGTCGATCTTCTTCCCGGTGCGCTTGATCCAGTCGCTCAGTTCCTTGATCGCAATCGTCTCGCGGGGGCTTTTCCCGGCGGTATCGATGAACGTAAAATCGGCTTCGTTTTTATTGATCAGGTCGAAAAAGTCTTCCTGGCGGTGGATCGGGTAGAACGGAACGCGGAGCAGTTCGGCGTATGCCTTGAGTTGGGAGTCGGCGCCGACCTTGTAGCGGTCTACCGAGATGAAGCGCATTTTCTTCCGGCGCATCTCGGCGACATGAGCGGCCATCTTCACAAGGGTGATTGTTTTCCCCACGCCTGTAGGTCCGGCGAAAAGGATAAAGTTGCCGAAGTTGTAGTTGTCGATCGAGATTTCTTCACGGACGAGGCCGGTGGAGAGAAAGTCGCGGATCGAGCCGAGGACCTGCGTCTTTTCGATACGGATATCGTTCTTCTGGCGCTGAAGGTGCTCGATCACGTCGTCGATCAGGAACTGAGCGAACGTCCGGTCGCGGAGGAACTTTTCCGCCCATTCGAGGTTCTTCTTGGATATCTCGACATCCTGGAGGATTTGATTCTCCTGATCCATTTCACGGGTCAGCTTATCCTGGATCAGATTGTCCTTTATTTCGGTCATACGCGTGTTGATAAGTTCCATCATGGCGTTCTTGATGTCCTGAATTTCGGATTTGAGGTTGACGCTCTCGTGGGGCATGGGGGAGGAATGCACCGGGAGATTGTTTGTCGCGAAGAGGTCGGGGGTGGCGACTTCGGAGACGGCCTTCTGCTTCTTGACCGGACGGTTCTCGTAAATACCGACGACCAGTTTGAAGTTCTTGGTCTTTTTCAGGCCGAAGAAGCTTCTCTTTTCCTCTTCGATCCTTTTGATGATCTGCATCTGGTCGAGCATGTTTTTCTGCACGCCCATTGAGTACATCTGGTTCATCGCGTCTTTAAGACTCGGCCCTTCGAATACTAAATATTCCATAGTCGACTCCCCTCGTAATCGTAAGTAATTTTAACACTAATTAGACTTTATAGCAATAAAAAAATGCTTTCACGGGAACAAATTAGCTTGAACCTTTTCAAAAACTCATACTTCCGCCATCTGTTTTAGCCGGATGATTCCCACCTGGTCGAGCGAGACCTTCGAAGGGATTTCCGAGTAGGAAAGCACCGGTATCGACGGGAACGAACGCTCGAGCATTTCTCGCACGAGGCGGCGGATTTTCTGCGATGCGAGCACAACGGGCTGGATTCCCTTGTTCAGGCAGTCCTCGATCACCTCGCCGGCCTCGGAGACAAAGCTGTGCAGGATCGCCGGATCGAGAGTGGAGACTAGCCCTTCCGGTTTCTCGTGAATCGACTCGGCAAGAACTTGTTCCAGTTCGGGATCGAGGATAATGCCCCGGATCGAGGCCGAAGTGTCGTCCACGAAGTTCGCCGTGATCTGCTTCCCGAGCGCCTGACGGATAAACTCGGTCAGGAGGTCGATATTTTTCACCGAGCCCGCGTAATCCGCGAAGGTCTCGAGGATGATCAGGATATTGCGGATACGCACGCCCTCGCGCAGGAGGTTCTGCAGGATCTTCTGGAGCTCGCCCACCGCGCCGGGTATCTTCAATACCTCGTCCACGACCGACGGGTATTCCTTGCGGAGCGCGTCGAGCATCGACTGTACGTCCTGGCGGGTCAGTATCTCGGATGCGTTGCGCTTGATGACTTCGGTCAGATGGGTCGCTACCACCGAGGGCGGGTCGAAGATGTCGAAACCGAGCGATTCGGCCTTCTGGCGCTCCGTATCCGCGATCCATTTTGCGGGCAGGTTGAACGCCGGTT
>MIBE01000058.1:0-32682 GCA_001829415.1 Spirochaetes bacterium GWF1_51_8 | reverse complement strand
GAAGCGGTTGATAATGATCTTCCCGCGCGCGATCTCGGTCCCGCGTATTTTGATGAGGTATTCCGACGCGTCGATGCTGACGTTATCGATGATTCGGATAGGCGGCACGAGTATCCCGAGGTCGAGTCCGATCCGTTTGCGGATCAGCTTGATACGGTCGAGCAGGTCGCCGCCCTGTTCTTTATCTACCAACGGCACAAGGTTGTAGCCAATTTCGAGGGTCATCGGGTCGATCTTCACGATATCTTCGATGGTCATCGTGACCTCGGCTTCCGGTTTGGACTGCGCGGCTTCATGCTTCTTCTTCTCGCGATCCTTCGTCGCGTTGCTCATCAGGTAACCCAGTCCGCCTAAGAGACTGCCGATTATGATGTGGATCAGGAGCGGGAAGCCCGGCAGAAAGCCCAACCCGAATATCGCGATACCCGCGATATAGAGCACGCGCGGTGACGAACCGATCTGGGAGACGATATCTCCCGCGAAGTCTTCGCGTGCGGCCGAACGTGTCACGATCAAACCCGTCGCGGTCGAGACGAGGAGCGCGGGTATCTGAGAGATGAGACCGTCGCCCACTGTGAACAGGATATATGTCCTCGCGGCCTCTTCGATTGTCGCGACCTGCCCCATGGCAAGCCCGACGATCAAACCGCCGATAATGTCGATCAAGATGATCACGAGCGCGACCTTAGCGTTACCCGAGACAAACTTGGACGAACCGTCCATAGCCCCGTAGAAGTCGGTTTCGAGGCGAAGTTCGCTTCTGCGCGCCTTCGCTTCGTCCTCGTTAATCAGGCCCGCGCTTAAGTCCTGGTCGATCGCGAGCTGTTTACCCGGGAGCGAGTCCAACGCGAAACGCGCGGCGACTTCCGACACACGTGACGAACCCTTTGTAATGACGAGGAACTGGATCGCAAGCAGGACGATGAAGATGATGAGTCCCACGACATAGTTTCCGCCGACAACGAAATTGCCGAACGCGGTGATGATCTTGGAGTCGAACGCCGGGCCCATCGTGAGGATGAGGCGTGTCGAGGAGACGTTCAGCGCGAGCCCGAAAATCGTCGTGATCAGGATGACGCCCGGAAACGCGGAGAAGTCCGCAGGTTTTTTCACATACATCGTGGAGAGGATGACCATCAGGGCAACCGCGAGGTTTACCACGAGGAGCATGTCGAGGAGGAAGGTCGGCAACGGGATAATCAGCATCAGTACGACCGCGATAGCCGCGATCGCGAGCGCCACGTCCGCCCGTTTGGTCAGCAATGCAAGTATACCCGGCCTCTTGGCCGCGGGTGCGTTATCAGCCATCGGTTTTCCTCCCTTTTTTCATTACGCCGCGACGCTCGAACGGGTCTGGAAGACGAGCGAGAGAATCTTGGCGACCGCCTGGAAAAATTCGAACGGTATCTGCTCGCCTACCTCGACCCTCGCGAAAAGCTCGCGCGCCAAAGGTTTATTTTCTATCACCATGATATTGTTATCTTTAGCCAGTTCCTTGATCCGCTGGGCGAAGACGCCTTCTCCCTTCGCCAAAACGATGGGCGCGTTCATATAATTAGGGTCGTATTTCAACGCTATGGCGATGTGGGTCGGGTTTGTGATGACCACATCGGCCTTCGGTACTTCCCGCGCGAGGTTGGCTCTCAGGAGCCTTCTGCCCATTTCGGCGATCCTCGCCTTGATCTCGGGATTGCCTTCCGTGTCCTTGAACTCCTGCTTAATCTCCTGCTTGGACATCTTCAACGACTGTGTGAAAACCCATCTCTGGAACGCGTAGTCCGCGAGCGCGAAGATGAGGAGCATGACTCCGGCGTATGTCACGAACTCGAAGACGAGCGTCGCTATGACGGTCAAAGAGTCGATCAAGCTCAGTTTGGTCAATTGGAGCATCTTCCCCATATTGGCGTTCACCAGCAGGAACGCTATCGCGAAAACACCCGTCACCTTAAACAGCGACTTGATCAGGTTAAAAAGCGTCTCCACCGACCAGAACATTTTCTTGAGGTTCGGGCCGATGTTCTTGAATATCTTGCTGAAGTCGAGAGTGATCTTCTTCGTGGAAAAAATAAATCCGCCCTGTACGAGGTTGGACAGGAGCGACGAGATCACGGCCGCGAGCATGAGCGGAAGGAGCGCCTGCGCCATCATCCAGACGATATCCCAAAGGGCTGTCTGCGCGGTGCTCGCCGTGACCTGTATGGTTAAAAGGTTTTGGAAATAGTAGGTCATGATCCGTTTGAAGATGCCGAAGAGGTTTTCGGCGATCAGGCACGCAGTCCAGAAGGTGAGGAGGAATACGATAATAGCGACAAGTTCCTGCGATTTCGGGACATTGCCTTCTTCGCGGGCTTTTCGTTTTTTCTGTTGGGTCGGTTCCTCGGTACGTCCTTCGTCCTCGGCGGCGAAACGCTGCAGGTCGTAGCGGAAGCCGGACAGGACGGATAGATCGGACAGGCCTAAAAACCGGTAAAGGTTTTCATCCAAATACGCTTTCATTCGTTCTCACCTCAAAAGGGCGAGAGGCTTGCGGACAGGTTCCCCTCCCAGTTCTGCAAACCTCTCTCGACTACATCAACCTGAGCAATTCCCTGGCTGTATTCAGGAGGCCGTTTATGAGCATCACACCCAAGTCGGCTATCGCGGGCATGGCGAGCCAGAGAACGACAAAACCCGCTAAAAGTTTTACATTGAAACCCATGATCATCACATTGAACTGCGGCGCGACCCTCGAGATCAATCCCATCGCCATATCGAGGATCAGCGTGATCGCGATGACAGGCAGGGCGATCCTGAGGCTTGTATCGAACATGATCATCACCGCCGCCGAAAGTCCCTGTTCCAGTGTCTGGAGGCTCTGGAAGCTGAGCACCGTCAGGCTGTGAAAACTGTTCACGATCAGGTGGATCAGGTAGAAATGCCCGTCCACCCGGATCAGCAGGAACAGCACCAACACTCCGACCAAGTTGCCGATAGCGGGGAGTTCCATGCTCGACATCGGGTCGACCACTTCGCTCATACCCAATCCCATCGGGATACTGAACACCTGCGCGGACACCTGAAACCCGCTGACGATGATAAACGCAAAAAAGCCGATACCCGCCCCGATCAGGAAGTTCGAGATCAACTGAACCCCGTAGCTCGCCAGATCCGGCGCCGCCTGAAAATTCAGCGACAGCACGAGCGGTGTCGAAATCAGGCTGACGAAAAAGGTCAGCCCCAAACGCATCGTCATCGGAATAGCCATACCGGAAAAGAACGGCGCCGTGACGAACAATCCTATCAATCTCGCGAATACAACTAAAAATACCTGAAAATTATTTATAAAAACATCGTATATCATTCCCGGGACCCGTTACATTTTCGCGTTGGCGATCATGTTCATCAGACGGTTCGTGAAGTCGATGAGCGAGTTCAGGAAGAACGGCCCGAGAAACACCAAGAGGAGCAGTATCGCGATCATCTTCGGCACGAACGTCAGTGTCTGTTCCTGAATGGACGTGGTCGCCTGTATGATACTGATAATAAGACCGATGATCATACCCACCCCCAGTAAAGGGACAAGCAGAACCATGATCTCGTATATCGTATCGTTCATGATCTGGAGAGCGAGCGCCTGATTCATATTTATTACCTCACAACCTGAAACTGAGAACGAGCTTCTCTACCAGCAGGTTCCATCCGTCGACCACCACGAAAAGGAGTATCTTGAGCGGGAACGAGATCATGATCGGCGGCAGCATCATCATACCCATCGACATCAACGTACTTGCGACCACGATGTCGATGACGGTGAACGGGATCAGGAGAAGCATGCCCATATAGAACGATATCGTCAACTCGTTGAGGATGAACGCCGGGATGAGCACATGGGTAGGGACGTCGGCGGGAGTGGCGGGGCGTTCTACACCCGCGAGCTGGACGAAGCGGAATATATATTTCGGGGCCGTGACATGAAACATGAATTCGCGGATCGGCTCGACTGCCTTGCTATACCCGGCGTCCAGCGAGATTTTACCGTCGAGATAAGGTTTGATCCCCTGGTCGTACGATTTGCTGAACACGGGATACATGGTGAACAGGCTGATGAAGAGCGCGAGCCCGACAATTACCTGGTTAGGGGGAATAGTCTGAGTGGCGAGACCGCGGCTGACAAACGAGAGCACGATATAGATACGGATGAACGAGGTCAGGAGAATGAGCAGTGTCGGGGCGAGCGAGATGATCGTGATCAGGAAAAGCACCTGCAACGAGGTCGCGACTTCCTGCGGAGACTGCGCGGGCTGGATATCGAAGGCGATGGTGGGGATAGGGATTTGGCCGGCGTCCTGAGCGAATCCGATGCCGCCGGTAAATAAAATGAAAGCCGCTATCAGCACGCCTTTCCAGATTCCGTTTCTCAAGGGCCCCTCCCGTTAAAATCTGCAAAACCTGTGCATAAAGCGCACAATTCAGACGCCGCCTTTCCCTATATCATTATACTACAAGTAAAAAAATTATGCAATACTTTTTAGAAATATTTGTGCGGAATGTGCGAAAATATTACTTTTCCGGCTTTTGTGGATATCCGGGACGGGATGGCATACCTGAAATTCAGCGGTTTGAATAAAGGCTCAGCAGCCGGCCGCGGGAGTACCGGTTTTGTCGTCAAGCCGGGTGATTCGGATATTTTTCATAAATAACCGTTCGACGGCAAGAAATATCCCGATACTCGCAATCAGGAAAACTACGCTCATGATGATGCAGATACCCTCGGGGAAACCCATGCTCCGGAACAGGAGGAATCCGAGGATCGCGCTGACTATCGGGAAGATAAACAGGAAGAACGAGGCGAATATCGCCCGGCTCTCGCGCATCGAAATGACAACCTGAGTCCCGGCGGGAAAAGCGGATTTCCCGGGCACTTCGACTATCGACCCTCCCTTTGCGGGTTTGCAGACACCGTGAAGCTTACATCCCCCGCAGTTGTTGATCTCCGCAAGTCCGAGCTGAACCAGCGTCGTATCGTCCTTAGTACCTATGACAACACCTATTTTTTCCATAAATTTCTCCTCACCCTTAAGAATTATACCCAATTTCAGGAAAAAAGGCAAACCCCGGGATGTGTTGAAGAAGTCATGAAATACGCGATTTTTTGTCACTGCGATACCGCGCCTCAACAACTTATTGAAGCGCGGCAGAAGCAGTCTGTTTAATTTATATACCCAGTAATTAAATAGATTGCTTCGGCGATGGTTCGGCATCCCGACAGGGAAGTCGGGACAAGCGCTCACCATGACGCCTCGCCTGTCTCCTTCTCCGAAGGAGAAGGCAGGCAATGACAAAATGATTTCGTTAACAAGCCCCTCGTCCGAACTTATGGATTAAATGTTATGAAATATTTGAGATTTTTTAGAATTAAAATTAAAGTATAGGGAATGAATGAAAAAGGGATACCTATGCAATTCTTTAAAGAAAAGATGGATGACGGTGCCGTTTTTTATCGCCCTAACGGCGAGGTCACGGCATACAGTATGGAAGAACTGGATACGGATATCTCCGCTGAGGCCGAGAAGGGGGAATGCAGCTATTTCATCTTCGATTTCAGCCGCGTGCATTATATCGATTCCCAGGGTATCCGCCTGCTTGTGATAGCCGGGAAGTACAACAACTCGCGGGAGAAACAGCTCGAGATCAAGCATATTCAGCCCAAGGTAAAACGTGTCCTCGATTTTGCCGAGCTTTCGTTTATCGTCTACGGCGAATGACAGTTTTCCCAGTGGGCGGCGTCTCCCGATGAACATCAGCGATATCGCGAATACCGTTATCCGCGGCGATTGTATCGAAATCCTGCGCGGACTTCCCGAAAAATCATTCGATCTTATCTTCGCCGATCCCCCTTACAACCTCCAGCTCGAGGGCGAGCTATACCGCCCGAATCAGACCCGTGTCGACGCGGTGGACGAGGAATGGGACCGTTTCGGCTCCTTCGCGGAGTACGATGAGTTCACGGTCAAATGGCTCGAAGCGTGCCGCCGTGTGATGAAAGACGACGCCTCGATCTGGGTGATCGGCTCCTACCACAACATTTTCCGTGTCGGTAAAATTATGCAGGATATAGGTTTCTGGTTCCTGAACGACATTATCTGGGTGAAGACGAATCCGATGCCGAACTTCAACGGCGTCCGTTTTACCAACGCTCACGAGACGATGATCTGGGCGAAAAAATCGCGCGAGCAGAAACGGTACCGTTTCAATTACCAGGCGATGAAGACTCTGAATAACGATAAGCAGATGCGGAGCGATTGGGAGATACCGATCTGTTCCGGGGGCGAACGCGAGAAATCCGGCGTGTCGAAGGCGCACCCGACTCAGAAACCCGAGGCGCTCCTCCGGCGGGTCATCCTCGCGTCGTCCGAACCGGGCGATCTGGTGCTCGACCCGTTCTTCGGCACGGGGACGACCGGAGCGGTCGCGAAGAAGCTCGGCCGGAATTGGGTGGGGATTGAGAAAAGCGCGGCGTATATCGAAGTCGCGCGCGCGAGAATCGGCGCGGTCTCCGGGCCGGAGGACGATCCCTCGCTCTATAGAACCCCCTCGCGCAGGGATATGCCGAGAGTGACTATCGGTAACCTGATCGAGCACGGCCTTCTCCGTGAGGGCGGAACGCTCTATTCCGTAAACCGCGCGGTGAGCGCCGCGATTGCCGCCGACGGTTCGCTTGTTCTCGACGGATTCCGGGGCTCGATCCACCGGGCGGGGGTTTTCGCCGCGAAGACACGCCTCTGCAACGGCTGGACTTATTGGCATTACGAACAGGACGGCGAACTGAAGCAGATCGACGATCTCCGCGAAATTTATGTAAAAGAAGTCTTTCCCGTTGAAAATAAATCCTGAGAGGCCGCAATGAAAAGGTTTGCCGTTATTCTATCCGCGATCGCCGCGCTTTTCACTTTATCCTGCGGATCGGATTATGTAAAACCCGGCGATTCAATACAAGCCGTGACATTCAGCTTCTTCGAGCCGGACGCGGTAGAAGTATTTCTCGCTGGCGAGATGAATAACTGGAATCCGAAGGCATTGCCGATGGACTGCGCGGACGGTTCCAACTGGACGGCGACGGTCTATCTCAAGGACGGGATATGGCAGTATAAATTTGTCGCGGACGGGACATGGATAGCCGATCCCAATAATCCGAATACCATCGACGACGGCTACGGCGGATTGAACTCTCTCGCGGTTATCGGTAAAGTTACCGACGGCTTTCTTTTCATTACGAACATCCCCCACGGCACGGTTAAAAAGCTGGGGTTTGCGAGCGGCGCTCTCGGGGCGGCGGCTTCATTCAATATCTATCTCCCGCCTGATTATTCCACCACCACCAACACCTATCCGGTGCTCTTCCTTCTTCACGGCTACGGCCAGAACGAGGATCAATGGACGAAGCAGGGTCATATCGAGAACTACATGGACTTCCTGCTGAGCGGAGGGAAGATCGAACCGTTCATTATCGTGATGCCCGCCGGCGGTAAGTCGTTCTATACCAATAAGGTCGAAAAGTATATCACCGACGAGCTATACAATTATATTAAGAAAAATTATAGGATCAAGCCGGGTAAAGAGAACACGGCGATTACGGGGATGTCGATGGGCGGATTCGGGGCGTTCTACCTCGCCCAGAGAAATCCCGGCCTCTTCGGCCTGAGCATCCCGTTAAGCGGGTATTTCGACGAGAAGCTGTATCTTGAGGTGATCCGGGACAAACCTCTGCCGGTCGATTTTCAGCTCGAGATCTACTGCGGAACCGAGGACAGGCTTTGCTTCAAGCCTAACGAGGACCTGAAGGCGATTCTTGTGAAGAATCAGGTGAAGTTCGGGTACTATGCCGCGCCCGGCGACCATTCATGGCATTACTGGCGCGGGATTATCAAAGAAGTGCTTGGGAAGGTATCGGACTTTTTCAATCCCGGCGATTAGAGGAAGAAATAGAGCTCGATGCCGCCGCGTATCCTGTCGTAGCTTGCCTGCACCGCCCCGAAACACCCGCTGTATCCTAACGGTACTTCGATTTTTACGCTGGGGCTGAGATAGGTTTCGAGGAGAATCCCCGCGAAGTAAGTCAGGTCGCTTTTTTGAGGGACGGCATAACTGATGGAGTTGACCTGCCCGAGGATACTCAGACGGAATTCCTGCGCGAGGTTCCATTCCAGACCGAACAGTCCCGAATGGGTGTCGGCGGTGTTATATAGAAAGGATTGATTTGTGGCCGTGTTATTGTAGAATGCCGTTTCCGACGACTGGTTGTGGAGATAGGCATATCCTATTTTCAATGTCAGGCCGTAATCCGGATAGAGAATAAACGAAATCCCAGCCTTGATCTGGTCGTTTTTGAGTGTCTTATTGCCGATAGAAATCTTGAAATAATCCCTGAGAGAATAATTGATCTCCGCGTCGATAGTAAAATAGCTGGACAGGTCGAAACTCCCGCCGCCGGTCAAAAGATGGTTGTTGTAGGAATCGGGCAAGACCGCCGCGAGGGAGACCGCGCTGATATACTTGTATTGCCCATGGAGTGTGACTTGCCGGCCGAGGTCGTATTTCAGATCGAGCGTGGCTTTGATCCAGTTGTGGATATCGAAGATGTAACGGTAGGACACGAGCGCGTGAAAAACCGTATAGAGCGACGGGGTATAGAAAACGCCGATCGTCCCTTCGCCGTCTACAAGAGCGTAATTCGTAGTCAACGTCCCGAGCAGGTTGACCGCGCCGAAGACCTCATAGGGTTTGTCGCCGGTCAGACCCTCCGCGTTCAATTTGAACACGCCGTAGATTCCCCCGCCGTAGGTGTCGTACCCTCCGCCGATCCCGGTTTTGAGAAACAGTTTGCCCGCATGTGTGACAGCAGGCACGGAAAATAATATAATGAATGCGATCAGGATGAAGGGTCTCCGCATAACAAAACCTCCGGCAGTATTGGGCAAAACTCTACTTGATCGGGTCGGGGTATTTCGTCCAGATAGTCTCATTGAACTGCATCAAGCTTTGAAGCAAGTCCATCCCTTTGAGTAGAAGCAGCTTCTCGGGAACCTGGGTGCGGAACAAGCTGACGATTTTCTGGAAAACCTGTGTTTCGGTCTGGGGGTTTTTATCGGTAGTCTGGAAATAGAGAAATACCATTTTATCCGCCGCCCGCAGGAGCGAGTTATCCTTCTCGCGGAGCGTGCCGAGGATGAGCGGGTACATCCTGACATAAAAGCGCGCGGTCTGGATAAGGATCGATGCGTTCTTCAAGCCGGGGTGATTGAGGAGAAAGCTCGAGAAGGTGAGGAGTACGCCGAGGTATTCCTCTTGGGTGAGGTAGCCCTGTTTCAGTTCACCGATTACCATATCGGACTGCGGCTTAGTCACCATCGATTCCAGCAGGCCGACGACCGTTTTTTCCGCCTCGGGGACATTTGCGGGGATCACGGGAGCGCTCGACGGCACTACCGCGGTCTGGGCGGACAACGCCGTATTTATCAGCATGACGGCCGCGAATATCAGAATCGGTTTCACTCAGTCCTCCTCTCGTTCAAAACCCGTTGGGCTATATTGTAACAAAAAAAACGCGGATAATCAAAAATAGGGCGGGAATGAATTTCCTATCCCGCGCCCGTCTCAGTAACAGATAGCCGGTGTGAGAATTACACACTTCTCGATCATGCGGATAACGGGGGCAGGTTGAGCTCAGGCTTGACTTTTACCCGAAAGTCGAATACAATAGTATTCTTATTATTTGTCTCAGTTGAAATTGAGGGGGCATCCATGCTGTCATTCATGAAGAAAAATATCGTCCCGGCCAATATCGTCTTCATCTTTTTATTCTTGGCGTCATGCGGAAACCCCGCCGAAGAACTGGTTTCATCGAAGAAACAGGAAGCGCTCGCGGCGGCGAAATGGATCATCGAGGCGTCGTCGCCTATCCGTTTCGCGGAAAAGGATATCCCTTTCCTCCTGACCGCGCTCCGTTCGCAGGATAAAACCATTTCCTATGCCGCCCAACTCGGGCTTGTCAATTCGCAGGAATTCTCGATTAACCCGTTGATCGGCCTTGTGACGAATAAAGCCTATCACGACGACCGTCAGATATCGAACCTGATGATAGCGCTGAAATTGTCCGATTTCATCCGCGACCCGATCCTCCAGCTTCGCGCGAGGATACAGATCACTTCGCTTTTCATCACCCTCAACCCGGACTACTCGTGGAAGATCATGACCGAACTGAACAAGCATGTGGCATCCCTTCAGGGCGAGGACGCGCTCGCGATGAAGTCGATCCTGCTGATGGAACTCGGGAGTTCCTATTACAGCCTGAAGAAGAAAGAAGGCTCCGACCTGATTAAGCAGGCCTTCGACCTCCGTCAATACCTGTCCAAGGACGAGTACCGCCTCGATTTCGTTCAGGCTGTGTCGAAGATCGTGTACGCAGTATCCGGCGAAGAAGAGAACGGCAACCGGATCGCGCAGATCGAAGGTGTTATTTCCGCTATGGAAGGACGGGTGTTCGCGGACAAGGCGAACTACTACCTCGCGAAGGGGTTTTTACCATACGACCCCGATCAAGCGTACCGTTACGCGATGAAGATCAAGAAGAACATCGACAGCATCCTCGAACTGAGCGGACTGTTTGAAGATATCGATCCCAAGAAAGCCGACGGGCTTCTGAACTACGCGGTCGGCACCGCGCGCAATACTAAAGAGGAGTTCGAGAAGTCGAAGATGCTCCTGAGTATCGCGAAGTACCGTCTGAAGGAAGACCTCGTATCGGGGATCGAGTTCCTGCGGGAACTGTTTTTCAATAACGACATTTATTCCGAACTTCTATCGGAGATCGCTCTCGATCTGGTCGCGAAGGACCCCGCTCGCTCGGTCTTTTTCGTGAAGATGATCCTTGACGATCAGTATAAACTCGGCGTGATCGAGAATGTCACGGCCCTGTTATTAAAACTCCCCACGGGCTTCCAGAACCACCTTCAGACCGCGTTTCAGATGACGAACTTTACGACGAATATCAACGCGGTGCTCCGGAAGATCGCGCTTGCCCTCGCGCCGTTCGACCCGACCAACTCCTACCGTTTTGCCAAAACCGGGGATATCAGCGATATCACGCAATTTGCCGAGTTCCAGAGCGCATTCGCGATGAACCTCTCGAAGGACGATATCGCGGGGGCGAAAAAAATCCTCGACACGCTGGTCGTCCCGGATGCCTCAGTCTCGCACTTCGTGTTCGCGAAGAAGATGACCGCGGTATTCAGGAATCTTTCCGGCATCGTCTCGTTCGATACGTTGTCCTACTTCCAGAAAATCACCAATCTCGTCGACGGTTTGGAGTGGCAGGCGAGACAGACGGTGATGAAGGCCGCGACGATCTATCTCGCGAAATCGCACCCGGATGTGTCCCGCGATTTCCTGATTATGAACAATATCGATTCCGACCTCGTAGAGATGATTAACGAACTGGTGAGGCAGGACCCGCTCAAGCTGGAAAAGGAAGCCCTGGTCATGCTCGGCAGTAACTCCATTTCGCCGCTGATCGGACTGATCACCGTCCCGGATAAAATCCACCCGCAGCTTGACGAACTTCTCGGTATCCTGAAAAGCGTTTCCTATAAAGAGAATATCGACCGGAAGAAGTTTACTCCGCTTCTGCTTCTTCTGCGTTCCGGGAACTTCCCTTTGCAGTCGATGCGGACGATTGTCGAGATATTTTCCGGGCTGAACGACAAGAACGTGATCGACCTGTTCGTCCAATTCCTGAAAAACCCCGGCCTTTCTCTCCTGCATTCCGCGATCCTCGATTCGCTTACGCAGATCCAGGAGAAACAGGTTTTCGACGAGTACCTCGACGGACTCCTGCAGAATATCACCGCCTCCGACGTTCCGCTTGCGACGAAGATCAACTGTGTCAAGATGATGGGGCTTTCGGGGAATAAGAACGCCGGTATCAATCTCGGCGGAGTATTTTTCGGGGAAGATAACAAGGCTGGGCAAAATCTCCTGCGGAACAAAGAACTCGCGTACGCCGTGATCGAAACATTGGGCGAACTCGGGACGGATAATGTCGCCGGCGATATCGCGAAATTTCTCAAAGATAAAACTCTTTATTATCCCGCGGCTCTCGCGCTTGGGAAGATGAAAAAGTTCGAGCTTCTTTCAGCCAGTCTCGATAACGTCTATTTCCCGTTCGCGGTGACCGAGGCGGTATCGCGTTTTCTCCCAGAACAGAAAAACTATAAAAAACTCGGCTATTTCGCCTATACCTATCTTCCCCTGCTGAACGCGCTCGAGTTGAACGGGTTCGACTGTTACCCGGTGAAGTCAAAGGACGACGCGGCGCAGAAGGGCTGCGATATCCTTCTGGCGGGCGAGTATGTCAAGGAACAGCAGGGCGAGCCGCAGGAAATCTCCGGCCCCGACGGGAGCGATCAGGTTTACTCCGAGGCGCATTTCCTCCAGATGCGTCTGATGAAGCCCGGCGGCGATACGATCTGGGATGTGACCGGATACGGCTACGGTGCCGCATGGTCGTCGTCGGTGGAGGATATCTCGAAGGACCCGCAGGCCGCGCTGACCTCCGAAGCGGAAGAGAACGTGCTGAAAGAGCTGAAGAATAATTTCAGGAAGAAGAAGGATTCGTTACCGTTTAATTTTTAACAGACTGCTTCGCTCTCGCTCGATGCGACAAGGGGCTGGATGAATAGATCGCTTTGACTGTGTCCATAACGACAGAAAGCTATAACAGAAGGGATTGACGCACCATATTGTTCTTTTTCAGATAACGTATAAATGCGTCGAATGTCGGCTGGTCGAACTGTTTGCCCACGGACTTTTTCAGTTCCTTGAGCGCGATCTCGGGATGGGTGGCTTTCCTGTAAGGACGGTCGCTGGTCAGGGCGTCGAAGCTGTCCGCGAGCGCGATGATCATCGCCTCGTAAGGGAACTCCCCGAGCTTTTTACCGTAATACCCCGTGCCGTTGATCTTCTCGTGGTGGTAACGGACAAATTCCTTCGCGTTCTTCAGGAAGTCCACCGACGACAGGATGTCCGCGCCGATCTCCGGGTGCGACTGGATGACCTCGTATTCCTCGTCGGTCAGCTTGCCGGGTTTGGTGATGATATTCTCGCTGATCCCGATCTTGCCGATATCGTGAAGAACCGCGGCATATTTGATCTCACGGAGCGTGTCGCGCCCGATATTCATCTCCTCCGCGATCCCCACTGAAAAATGCATCACCCGTTCGGAATGCCCCCGGGTGTACTTGTCCTTCGCCTCGAGCGCGGTGGCGAGCGAGCTCACCGTCTCGAAATAACTTTTCTCGAGCCGCTGATAGAGGATTTTATTCTCGAGGACGTCGACAATGACCGAGGCAACGATCTTGAGAAGATAAAGGTGGTCGACCGAAAACTCTTCGTTCCGTTTGGAATTGGCGATAGTGAGGACGCCGAAGTCGCGCTTGGACGCGATCAGCGGGACGGAGATGAACGAGAACGAGATAAACTTCTCCCGGTTAATCTCGTTAAAGAAGACGTGTTCTTTGATATTGTTGATCATGACGGGCTTTTTCTTTTCGAAGATACAGCCCGATACGCTCTGTCCGACATCGAGTTCCGGCAGGTCCTCGAGGTGTTTCATCGAACGGGGACAGAGTTTCCCGGAAAGCGGATCGTACTCGTAGAATACGCCCCGGTCGAAATTGACCACTTGCGACGCGAGTTCGACAATACTGTCGGACACGTCCTCATAGGTGTCGAAACCTTCCATCTTCCGCGAGAGATCGACCAGGGTCAGCAGATCGTGAAACCGTTTGTCGATCAGGATGGCGGCGAAGAGGCTGACCTTGAGCGATTCTTTCAGGAGCTTGAGGAACATCTTCTCTTCTTTCGTGATGTTGGCGTCACGGTCCTTCAGCGCGATCGCGATAAACCCGAGCATCCGGAAACGGTAGACGACCGGGATGATGACGTTCACACCCATTTCTTTTGAAAAGAGGAAATTGAGTATCTTCTCGTCGTCGCTCTTGAAGAATACGTCGCTGCCGATATCTTTTTTGTTGATGATTTCGTTCTTGATCGCGAGATAGGTGATCAGATCGGAATCTTCGGCGATGGAAAACTTACCCTCGCGGACGACTTCCTTGTACTCATGGTACTCGGGCTGGAGCACGAAGAAATACCCCACCGAGTTGGGGATATTCTCACGGATCTTCTGGAGCGCGAGATTGATCAAGTGCGTCAAGTCCTTGAAGGAATCGAGATCGTCCAACGAGTACTGCCAGTTTAGCTCGTCGAAGCTGATGTTAATTCCGCCTTTTCCAGTATCCTTTTCCATTGTCACCTTCCGTTCCGACGGATTCATCATAATATAAATCGGCAAGCAAATCAAGGAAATACAGCGGCATTTCCGGAATAGAGGTCATAGAGTTTTTAAATGGAGAGACTGCACAATGGACGTTCGATTGTGCATTAGCCGAATGCACAAAATGCACAATCATTGTGCGTAATTCTTACCGGATTATCACGTCTTCCCGCTCGAACCCGGTGGAGATATACGATATCCGGCACCCAAGTTTGGCTTCGGCGTACTCGATATAGCTCCGTGCGTTCGCGGGGAGCTCGCCGTACTTTCTCGCGCCGAATGTCGAGGCCTTCCACCCCGGCAGTTCCTGATAGACCGGCTTGACGCGTCTTAGTTCTTCTGCGGATGCGGGGGGATAATCGATCTTTTTACCGTCCAGCTCGTATGCGGTGCAGACTTTTATTGTTTCGAGTTCGTCGAGGACGTCCAGCTTCGTCATGAATATCTCCTGGACGCCGTTGATGCCGATTGAGTAACGGCCGATCACCGTATCGAGCCAGCCGCAGCGTCTCGGACGCCCCGTGGTCGCCCCGAACTCCTTGCCCTTCCGGCGGATAGACTCGCCTATCGCACCCGTCTCTTCGGTCGGGAACGGCCCTTCGCCTACACGCGTGATATACGCCTTCGCGATGCCCACTATTCCGAGGTCGGGAATATACCCGATCCCGGTGCCGGAGAACATCCCCGGCGAGATGGTGTTCGACGAGGTGACAAACGGGTAGGTGCCGAAATCGACGTCGAGCAGGCTTCCCTGTCCGCCTTCCATCAGGATAAATTTACCCTGCCGGTACGCGTTCTGGAGAAGAAGTTCCGTATCGGCGGTGTAGCCCTTGATCGCTTCGGCCTGTTTGTAGAGGCTGTCGGTTATTTCCGGGATTGACGGGAGATTTGTCATCCCGTAGTATTTTTCGAGAAGGAAGCGTTTGACCTCGGTGGCGGCCTCGATCTTGGTTTCCAGTCCCGGCTGGTAAAGGTCGCAGACACGGATGCCTACGCGGTCGGCTTTATCGATATACGCCGGACCGATCCCTCTGCGTGTCGTGCCGATCTTCTGGACCGACTTCTCCTCTTTCGCGCCGTCCATCAGTTTATGGAACGGCAGGACGACATGCGCGCGGCGGCTGATGAACACGCGGCCGTCGAGGGAAACACCCTGCGATATCTCTTTCAGCTCGCCGAGAAGCGCCTCGATATCGACGACTACGCCGTTACCGATGACCACGCTGGTTTTCGGATGGAGAAGGCCGGAGGGGACGAGGTGAAATACATACTTCCTGCCGTCGACAAACACCGTATGACCGGCATTGGCGCCGCCCTGGAAACGGACGACATAATCCGCGTCGCAGGCCAGATAGTCCACCACCTTCGCTTTCCCTTCGTCGCCCCATTGTATCCCGATTACCAGTTTGACCATAACCTTCCCCTGTATGCTTATTGATAGTAGTAGCTGATATCGATGGCGAAACCGACGGCGGGAAAATCCTGCCCGAACGCCTTGAAGAGCTGGTCGTAACGTCCGCCGTTCGCGACCGCATACCCGACATGGTCTATATATCCCTCGAACGTCGTCGACGTATAGTACGAGAAGTCCTTGACAAGCCCGAGGTCGAGCACTATGTTTTTCTTGACCTTTTTATCTAATTTATCGATAATGCTCATCAGACGGTCGGTGTAGATGCTGAATCCCATTTCGGAGAATTCCTTAAGCCGGGCGAGGACGTTCTTCGGCGCCCCGACCAAGTACGGGAGTTTCAGCAGGATAGACTTGTACTGGCTGATACCCTGCACATTATCGAGCACGAGGCCGAGCGATGTGACGTCCTTCTTCAGGAGCGTCGCGTTGACGGCGTCGGTCTGGTGCTGGTCGAGTTTGAGCTGGGAGAGAATATGCGAGTAGAGCTTGACATCGCCGAGGACGATCCGGTAGTTCTTATTGAGCACGGCGAGCGATTCGCCCAGAATATTGATCGTCTCGATATCCGCGTCGATGCCGTCGTTGCCGATATACTCGAGCCCGACTTGCCTGAGCTGGCGGGGCTTCCCGGTATGGAGCGGCTGTTCGCGGAACACATCGCCCCGGTAATAAAACTTGAGCGGCATATCCTTATGGCTGTGCTTCATCGCGACCATTCTCGCGATCGGGGTCGTCATATCGTAACGGAGCGACAGCAGTTTGCCGTCCTTATCCTTGAAGCTGAACGATTTACGGGCGATGTTATACCCCGAACCCTTTTCGAACGTTTCGTAGTATTCGAATATCGGCGGGATGACTTTTGAGTAACCCTTCACACGGAACAGGTGCGAGACTTTCTGGATCTGCTCGTCGATCTCGCTCCCGCGCGCGTCGCTCAGGAAGTTGATCCCGTCGGGCAGGCCGATAGGGTCGACGTCGGATTCGTAGAGCATGTATTCGAGATAACGGTTTGTCATAACCCGCTCCTATACGTTATGTTTTTCCTCTTTATGCTTGACGCCGAAAACCGCATAGACCATCGCGGCGGCGGCGAGAAGCGTGACGAGGTAGGGAAACAGGTATCCGATTTTTACGAATATCGTCTGGATGTTTTCATCGATGACCGGAATGCCGGTGACATAGTACCCGTCGGTATAGATCGGGACGGGCGAGATATCCATCTTGCCGTTAGCGTGTACAACCCCGCTGACACCGGTATTGACAGCGCGCGCGATCGGACGGCGCACCGAAATCGCGACTCCCGCGACTCCTGCGATATGCTGCCAGAGAGGGAACGGCCCCCCCACATCGAAACGGTATGCCCATCCGTCGTTCGTGGCGTTGAGGAAGTAGTTCACCCCGCGAAGGATGAACTTGCGCGCGAGGATAGCGAACACATCCTCGAAGCAGATCATCACCGCGAACTTTCCCTTACGCCCGGTAAAGACGACGAAGTCCTTCGCGGGCGAGTAGGACGCGGCGCCGAGAGACTCGATCATCTTCTTCAGCGGCGGGATGACGTAATAGAACGGCAGCCATTCCCCGAACGGCGTCAGGTGAATCTTCGCGTAGGTCACGTACCCCGGCAGACGGGGATCGATATAGTCTACCGAATTGTAGTTCTTGCCGTCGGCTAACTTCTCGGGGTGCGCGAAGAGGATCGGCGTGTCGAACTCGTAAGGCATTTTTATAAATCGCGAATTGAAGTAATTTACTGGGTGATCGGGCGGGTAGCTCTGCATATACACCCAGACAAAGTTTCGGAGCATGGTCTCGGACCAGACGATCAGGTCGGGGCTCTCGATAGCGGCCTCGGCGTTCAGCTTCCATATCTTGCCGTAGTTCTCCCAACGGACGTCCCACCATTCGTCGAACGATCCGGTATTCGGCTGCATCAGCGCCACTTTCGCCTTTTCGGACTTATTCGCGAGGTCTTCGTAATAGTTATAGGTGATGATACCGTAGATGAAGTTCGCCGCTACCACGGCGGTAATCGCGATGAGAGCGCCCCGGTGCTTGAAAAGCGACTCCTTCAGGTTCCGGGTCTCTATCCATGTATTCACCAGTTCGGCGAGCACGGAGTTGACAAGGAGAATCAGGAAGCCCACACCCCACACGCCCCAAATGTCGGCGCTTTGGAGGAACAGGACGTTCAGCCATTGGGTGTCGCCGATCAGGTTCCATTGGAACCCGAGGTAGCCGGTCGAGCGCAGGAGCTCGTTGACCGTCCACATCACGGGCAATGCGAAGACCCGGTATTTCGGGAGCTTTTTCGCGATATACGCGATACAGAAAAAGAAGAAGGCGTTATATAACGAGTATGCGGGCACAAGGAACGGCAGGCTGATCTCATGAAACGCGATCAGCCAGAAAAGCGTCATCACCCAGAAGATCAGGCTGTAGAAGAACGAGTAGGCGGCGGTTTTCTGGAACGACTGCCTGTACGAGAATATGAGCACCGGGATGAAAATAATCCAGATTAAAAAATGCATATTGTAGGTCGGGAAGCAGAACGCGTACCCGACTGCCCAGACCAGCCAGAGAATGTGGTGCCAGAGCTTGGAGCTTTTCTGAAAAATAGGACGCATAATTCACTCCTCAACCGCATATTATAATATCGAATCGGATTTTCCACAAATAGACGCGGTTTAGAATTTTAATATGAAGAGCGGGTTTTATTCCGGCGGATTGTGTGCAATCTTCCGGATATCGAAGAGTATCCGCGAACGGGGCGCGATGACAATCTCCACCGGATCGCCCTGATTCAGTCGCGCGTACATCTCGGCGTTCACACTGAACTTCAGTTTGCCGCAGCGGATATAATAACTCACCGAATGCCGGCGGCCGCTTCTTGTTTTTAAAGTTACGGACGAATGGACGGTTTCCTTCATCCCCCCGGCGAGGTCGTGCCCGACACGGGAACGGACGAGGATGAGGCGGACGAGTACGGCGGAGAAAAGAAGGATGAGGGCGATGCCGGTGACTCTGTATTCCACGCTGAACTTCAGTATCCACCAGATTCCCAGTCCCGCGCAGACAGCCAGCACACCCGCCGCGAGAAGGATATAGTTCAGGGTTTCCTTGCGGTGCAGTTCAAGAATGACCTTTTCGCTTTGTGTTAACGGAATATTAGTTTCCATAGGCCTGCCGTTCAGCTTTTATTCACATTGAGGACGCACTTAGTATTTGGGGTGATCTCCACCCTGACACTTTCGCCCTCGACGATCTGATCGAACAACTCCTTATCGACAGTATAGTCTTTCCCCCCGAGCTTGAACGAATAGTACACCGAACCCTTGATGAGGCGCTTGTTCTTTTTGAGCTTTTCGATATCTTCGGGCGTCAATGGCGATCTCGCGTACCCGGACATCTCGTTTATATCGCTCAACGGCCGCTCCTTTGTAGATTAATGCCGCTGTCAGGCCTTGGACACACTGAGCACATGGCGGGAATAGGGGGCAATTTCCAGACGGACGCTCTCGGACTCGTTTACAAGCTCGTAGAAGCCGCGTTCCACACGGTACTCTTTACCGCAGACTTCGAGGTAGTAATAAATCCCGCCCTTACCGTGAAGGAACCTCTTCCGTTCGACCGTCCCGCTGAAATAAACCTTCATCCCTTCTTCCAGATCGCGTTTGAGTTGCCCGTTCAGCACGGTAAAAATCGCCGCCATTCCGCCCAAGGTAGTCAACGGGATAAAGCCCGCGATACCGAGATCGAAATTCCCGCCGAAGAACGAAATCGGGATGACTGCCAGCCACGGCGCGGCCAGGACGATCATCGCGATCATCGCCCCCTTCATCGGGCGCTTGTTTTTCCCGAGCAGCGCGATATCTTCAGGTGAAAGCGGCATTCTGGGATGTATGGATAGATCGCTCAAAAGGGCTCCTTAGGAAACTTTCTTGAACCCGACAGGGACGCGCGAGTTGCACGCGAGGTAGAGTTCGATCCGGTCGCCCTTTTTCAGCTCGTCGACCATCTCGCGGAATCCGCGCCGCCATTTGCCGTTCATTAGGAACCTGTAGCTCGGCCCCTTGTATGAGATGAATATGTCGTCCAGTTTTCCGGTTTCGGAATACATCATCTGCTCGGCGAGGTCTTTTTTCATCCGTGAGTACTTGAACGAAAAGATGATGCTGATGATCGCGTATGCGATGATCGGGAGCGCGGACATGATAGCCAGCATAAATATCCCGTAAATCAAAGCGAAGACGATGGCCCCGGAAAAGATGACGCTCAGGACCGCGTAGATGATAAACATCATGCGGATCTTGCTTTTTTCACGTTCCAGTTTCTCGATCTCGCCGCCGGACATCGGCATTTTGTTCATGATGATCTCTTCCTGCATTTTCACCTCGATAGTACGGATTATGCCGCTTTCTTCTTCTTTTTCTTTTCCGGTTCGGGTAACGGGGTTTTCACGATATTCACTACAGTCAGCGAATAACGCGACGCTTGAATTTCGATATTTTCCCATTTGTTCACGGAATTATATTGTTCTGGGGTGAGATCGAACATCTTACCCGCGACACGGATGGTGTAGTAGGCGGTGCTCTTCACGACACGCTCCTCTTTTTCCTCGACTAACCCGCGAATAGAGACTTTTATGTTCTCTCTCAGGTCGCGCGCGTACTTATCAATCACGAGCGCAAATCCGATGATCAAGCCGATAAACATCACTAACGGGATCGCGCCGCCGACGATCATTCCAATCTCGCTCATGAATGCGCCCCAGACAACAAGACAGGCCCAAAAGGGCATGGCCGAGACGAAAACGATCAGCAATAACCTGATCTCTTTATACCCTTTCCTGACAAGGCCGGTCTCTACCGGAGACATCGCCGTCAGCCCATGAAACTGTTCTTCGATCACTCTTTTACCTCTCTTATTCCTGTTATTCCTTCCCCGCTCCGGGTGATATTATCGTTCAGCACCTCGACAAGTTTCATGTTCTCTTCCATCACTCCGCGGATGGAGCTCATCGAGTTCTGCAGTTCGACCTGCATGTTTTTCTGGTTGCCCAGCATATCGATGATCGAGTTGAACGAATCTCCGAACTCCTGCATCGTCTCGACGATCCGGTTGTTCTCGGCGACCTCGTTCTCGGAAAGCTGTTTTATTGTCAACGCGTCGTTGAAAAGGTTCTCGGCGGCGGAGGTGATCCCGGTGAAGTCGTCGCGCTGTTTCTGGATCATCCGGTTGACATCGGAGATCATCTCGGCGGATGCCCTCGAGCTTTCGATGATCTGCTGGATCGACGTCGAAACCTGATCGGACATCTCCATGCTCCGTGAGACAACCACCGCGAGTTCCTTGATCTTCTTCATACTCGATTCGAGATTGGTCTTGGTCTCGCGCGAGAGATTCCGCATCTCTTTCGCGACCACTGCGAACCCTTGGCCCGCTTTCCCGGCCTTGACCGCCTCGATAGAGGCGTTGATCGCGAGGGTACTGCTCCGGTCGGTGATCTCTTCCATCGTCTTGAGGAGGCTCAGCACGAACGTCGAAAACTCGGTGATCTTGTGCATCGCTTTCTTGGTGTCGCTCAGGACGATAACGCTCCTTGCCGCCATCTCGGCGAGATGCTGGGCGGTCTCGTTGGTATCGGCGATCTTCTTCGAGACGCCGCGCGAGCTTTCGTCGTTCTCCGATATCGTCGATTTGACCTGCCCGATCAGCGCGGTCTGGTTCCCGATAGCCTTGGGTACACGGTCGCCGGACGTCTTGATCATCTCGGTTATCCCATCGATCAGGCTCTTGATATCGACAAACTTATTATTCATGATCTCGGCGATCTGCTCGGTACTGCTCTCGTACCAATGGATCAGGTCGAGCGAGCTTTCGATAGTCTTCTGCAGTCGGCCGCTTGTCCCGCTCAGGTTATTGGAAACCATCCTGAGGTTCTCGATCAGCTTATTGAGGGATGCGTTCTTGATATCGATCTGGTGCATGTGGTCGATAGACTCTTGATAGAGTTTCGCCTGCTCGCGGGCTTGAATGAAGAAAAGAGTGAACACGAGCAGGACGTATCCGTAGGGGTTCAGCCATGCGAACGGCGTTTTACTGTTCCACAGGTTGACAAGGTCATGGATACTTGCGCTCACCAGCACAAGGATCGTGAACATGATCACGAGTATCTCTTTCCGCTTTTCGGGTTTCTTGATGACCGCGATTGTGGAAATGGTCAATGTGAAGATCAGCATCGGGGTAACAACGAGATTCGTCACGATGTTGAAGTACTCCGAAATGGCTTGTTTTGAATCGAAAAACAAAGTCACCAAGGAGATCAGAATCAGAGGGGAGAAGATCAACGCCCTCAGCAGGAATTTTTTCTTCCATGTGTCTGTGAACTCGAGCAGGAACATCGCGAGCGCCACCGAAGAAAGCGGAAGTCCGGTACGTGAAATCTTCTCCAGCAGGACTTCGTTGCTGAAATCCTGCGAGAGTGTAATATTTATCTGCCCCATCACATAGAATATGCAGATGAGCGCCATGTAGAGATATTTCCAGTTTTTATTCCGCATACTGATAAATAACAGCATAAAATAAAAAAACATAATCATTCCCACCACGACCGCGCCCTGAACCATATGGATCGTGAAGAGATTCCGGATAAAAACCGAAACGGTCGCGTCCTCGTATGAAGTCAGGAACATTTCTGGGAGGGGGTAAATTTCAAACTTTGGGAAGCCCTGCACCTGAATGATGTTCGTCGCATCGGCACCGAATTTCAGTATTCCCACAGGGAGAATAATCCGGTCGAACCCATAGTTCATGGAATGGTAATAATTCGAGCTGATCGAACCCTTGATGTGGATGAGCGACCCGTTCAGGTATACGAATGTCGGCCAGTCGATATTCCCGACATAGAGGCAGATCGTCCCGCCGGTCATCGCCTCATCGATAAAAAACTCCATCTGAAATGTATACATGCTCCGGGAATAGTTAGTGTTCTTCGGCAGGGTTTTTCCATCATAGGGTTTGAATAGGCTGGATGAAAGGGGCAGTCCGAGAAGTTCCTTGGCATTTTCTAAATCGAAATCGGATTCGATAAACGAAAAGTTTGTCAGCCAGAAACGGGTTTCAAGGTTTTTCAGAACCGGCGCCGCATTTGCGGTAATCAAACATCCGGTCATGAATACTATCAGCCAGACCGCAAACCGCGTTATCGCGACTTTCATAAAACGCCCCATCCTTCAGAATTACATTATTTTATATCTTCCGGCGGATTATAGCAAAGAATCATGCGGTCAAAAAGATTGTCAGAAAAGGAATTGCAGATTGTACAAATCCCGCAGACCGAGAAGCGGAATCAGGAAATCCCGCAGCCCCAGCACGAGTATCGCCGCGCCCGCGATAAACGGTATCAGCGGGATACGCTCACGTGAGCCGGACACGAAGTAGCGGATCGCCCCGTAGATCGTCGCGCTGAACGCGGTGAAAAGGAACACCAGTACCGTCTCGACCGGAGTTGTCACGAGAGACACACCGGTCATCACAAGGACGTCGCCGATCCCGATTCCCTCACGGCGGGTGACTAAATAAGGGACGAAAAAGAGGAGAAATCCGCCCGCGGCCGAGATGACAGTAGCGAGGATGGGGATGGGGAGAAATATCCTGAGAAGCAGAGCAATAGCCCCGAAAACCGCGATCTGCCAGTCCGTTACCGAAAGGTTTTTCATATCCTCGAGCGACAGCAGGACGAGGTTGAACACGAATCCGGTCAGACAGACATAGATAAGGATGGGCATCGAACGGAACAGAAGGTAGAAACAAAGGGAAATAACAATCGAGGCTGCCGCCGAAAAAACGAGAGACTGCCTCCCGTTTTTATAGAAATGGTTAATTGTGATAGTCAGGCCGACACAAAGCAGGCAGGTGATAACTAATTCCATTACTGGTTCTTCAGCATCTCGCGTTCTTTCTTCACGACTTCGACCATCCGTTCGATCGCCTCGCTCTTACCGCGCGAACCCATCAGCAGAAGCAGTTCTTTCATGTCGGTGGAACTCATGACGAATTTTGTCATGTCGACCGGCTCTCTCTCGGGCTCTTTCTCTTCTTCTTTCTTCTCTTCTTTTACAGCCGAGGCTTTCTTCTGCTCGGTTTCTTTCTTCGCCGCGATGGCGGCCTGTTCGGCTTTTTTCTCAAGCTCGACCTTCGCATCGTGCTGAGGAACACCCGGACTCAATCCGTTGATATTGATGTCCATAATTCCCTCCTTGGAATAGTGGAATCTCTTCTTACTTACTTCCGCTTTTTCAACGCCGTCCTGGCGTCAATAGCGCGGACCCGGGCCGGTTTTATTAATGTATTCTCGTTCAATAAAACTTCCCTTATTATATATATCGAAAGAGAGGCGCGAATTCTTTAGTTATTCTGACTTCTTTTTTAAATAACGCGACTTAACTTCTTCCCCGGCGCTGCGGATGAGGTGAGCAACGTCTATTTTACGGGAATAGCACTCGATAAGTAAAGTCTTGAAAAGTACGGCGGCGGTATCGGAATTGAGGTCATTCATAGCGTTTTCCATCGCGCCGTCAAGCGGCTTTTCCTCGTAGTCGCGGAGGTTTTCACCGTTACGGTCGATCTTATGCAGGATTTTAAAGAAGCGCTGGATTTCCGGCAGCGAGTTCGGGATGCCGTCGAAAACACCTTTGCCGCGGTTTTTCGTCTCGGTCTGTTTGATCGCTTCCCAGTTCTTGAGGATATCCGGGATGCCGTCGACAGAGTCGCCGCAGAAGACATGGGGATGCCGACGGACCAGTTTCTCGCTGACCGTCTCGAGCACCTCCGCCACCGTGAAACGCGTGTCCTGCTCGCCGAGGTAGGCGAGGAAGAGTCCGAGGAACATCAGGTCGCCGAGTTCCTCGCGAAGGTCTTCGGTGTGGTTGCGGTCGATCGAGTCGACAACCTCGTAGGTCTCTTCGATCAGGCTGTCGCGCATCGTGTGAAGGGTCTGCTCTTTATCCCACGGACAGCCGTTTTCGCTCCGCAGAGTGCGGACTATCTCGAAAAGCCGGTCGAATTCTTTCATGGTTTCCCGGTCCTTTTAATTTTAAATAGTTTCTTTTTCGAATTGCCGCCGGGCGCGATCCGGTCCATCAGGAAGTTACGCCTGAAACGGAGCTTGATGTTATGCAGGATGCCGTTGATATAACGGTACGAGTTTTCTTCGCTGAATTCCATCGCGAGTTCGTTGCACTCGTAGATTGTCACTTCACACGGGATATCGTGACGGTAGATCAGAGAGTATGCGCCGAGACGAAGGATCGCCCTGTCCACAGGAAGGAGCCGGTTGAATTCCCAGTTGACCAGGAACTCGCGGATTTGAGTGTCGATCCGTTCGAGATTGGATAATGTTCCGGAAACGATCTCCCACGCGAATCCGAAGACCTCGCGCTTGATGTTCTCCGGGATCGCGGGAAGGATGCCCTCGGAGTCGAACTGAACTATATCGTTATACCAGCTAAAGGAGCCGATATCCGCGATACCGTCCCGGTTTAGATCGTAGAGATAGAGGCTGAGAAACGCCAAAAGACGGCTGTACTCGCGAATACTGACGGATTCCATATGCGGTTATTTCATGTCCTTATAAAGATTCACCATTTCCACGGCTGTCATCAGGGACGAATATCCCTTGTTGCCCATTTTCACCCCCGCGCGGTCGACAGCCTGTTCGAGGCCGCCCGCCGTGACAATCCCGTAGATGACCGGGATACCGCCCTCGGCGGAGAGTTCCATGATCGCCTTCGCGGAATTGCCCGCGACATATTCGAAATGGGGGGTTTCTCCCTGGATGATTACACCGAGACACACAAGCGCGTCGTACTTTCCGCTGTTCACGAGTTTCCTCGTCACGCCGGCGATCTCGTAGGCGCCGGGCACACGGTAGACGTCCATGTCCTCGTCCTTACCGCCGAGCTGGATAAACGCGTCTTTCGCGCCGTCCACCAGCTTATCCCCGATAAAGGAATTGAACTTGCCCAGGACAACCCCGATCTTCAATCCCGCCGCGTTCAGCTTCCCTTCGTAGGTCTTCATTCTTTCCTCCGCCTATTTTACCGAATTGATGAAGTTATTATACAGCTTTAAATAATTTTGGTCAAAAAGTGTCACAAGGATTTGCCCGTTTTTCATCTTTTTCGCGATATGCTTCTTAATAAGGTCGAGGCGCATCTGCGTTTTCAGCACGAGGTCGAGTTGAGACTGCCCGTTGGCGTCCTTCAACGCCTTCACCTCGTCGTAAGTCATCGGCTTATCCTTCTCACGCTTGATCACTTTCATCACGATGTAGACCGGTTTCTTGGCATTCTTCATCTTGATGGGCTGGGGGATATAGAACGCCTTGCCTTCCTTGATCTTGATCGTCTCGGTGGCGGAAATCTGTATCTTTTCCTCGAACGCCACGCCGAGGACTTCCATCGGGTACTTCCCGTCCTTCACCAGCTCGTAGGCGTACTTGAGTTCGCTTCTGCCGGAATACGAGGTAAAGTTCATGAACTTGTACTTATTGAGAATCACCTGCGGATCGTCGGTCTTGCCGAGCGCGGCGGCGATCGCCTTCATATTGTTCTCGAACTTCGTCAACTGCGCGAGTGAATCGTCGGGCGGATATGCCGCGAACACCATGAAATCCAGTTTCGCGGGCGAGACGAATTTCTCTTTATTTTTATCGTAGTATTCTTTTCTCTGCGCCTCGGTGATCTCGATATTGACATTGGTCTTCAATGCTTCCTCGAAGAAGAAGAGGTTATCGATAATCTGCTCCTTCTCCATAAGCATGATGAACTGTTCGGGATAGTCGTTGTAAAGTTTCAGCCGCATCTGCTGGGCTTCGCTGTTCGACACGCCGTTGATCATACTCAGGACGAGCGCCGGGTCGGACTGTATCTTGATATCCGGGTTCTTCGCGGCGAGGCCTTTCAGCCCGTAGATGAAGATCAGGTCGTCGAACACGGACTCCATCGTGGAGTTAGGGTCGCCCGATATCTTCTCGAACTCGTAGTAACGTTCCACATCGAAAAGCGTCAACGGGAGATTCCCGATAGACATGATGACCCAGTTGATCGGAGTTCCCTCCGCGGAGTAGGAGACCACAAACGCGGTCAGTAATAGTAAGGTAATCGTCAGTTTCTTCATGGAACTCTCCTTTTACTTGTGGTCATTTCAATAGTGTACTTCAAGGGAATGACTACTTGTGGTCATTTCAAATATAGGGAGTACTATAAACTCTCCAAGGATGCAAAATCCGATGTTCTTTCTTTCTTCAAACCCAGAAAGAAAGAACCAAAGAAAGAGGTTCCCCGCCCAATGCCGCTCCAAAAAAGAAGGGCGCGAAACGGGAAACGCCGAAACTCGCGGTCAGATGCCAAAAAAAGCGATATTGTGCGCGCTTCGAACATCGGCGTTTCTGGCCGTTCCGCTTGGTAGAAGTCACGGCACAGCGGCGGGTTCGAGCAGCCAAGACAAAACTACATGACTGAAGTCGGCTGTTTTATCCGCGCACTTTAAAGCGCTTCTAACCACCGGAAAATCCGACCAAGGGCGCATGTCCGACACTGTTCCGTTTTCGCTTCAAAGGTGCATCTCATGCGAGTTGCGCCCGTCTCGGATTTTCCGGCTCTTCTCCTGAGCTTTATCAGCGCGGCGGTTAGCTTGCCCCGCGTTCCTATGCGGGTTTCTTTGCTTGCTTTCTTTCTGCCCGCTCACCACGCCTTCCGCCGATGGCGTCGGCGGACAGGGAAAGAAAGTAAGAGTGTATTCAAAGATTTTCTAAAACCCTTAAGCTTTTTAGAAGTACCCGAATATGACTACTTAACGCTGATTTCCTCGAAGTCTATCCCGGAACCGATAATGTATTTCGCGAGCTCGTTCAGTTTCGGGGTCAGGTCGGTCGCGAAGAAGCGGTGCTTCGGCTTGCCGTCCTTCGGCGATAACGCGAGCATCTTGTGGGTGTCCAAGAGGCTGTGGATATCGCGGGCGGTCGAGAATGCCGAGTCCACCAGTTTCACGCCCGGCAGGATTTCCGCGATGATCTCTTTGATCAGCGGATAATGCGTACAGCCGAGAATCAGCGTATCCGCGCCCTGCTCCTTGAACTCCTTCAGGTATTCCGCCGCGATCAGCCGTGTCGCGTCATGCTCGACAAAAAACTCCTCGATCAGCGGCACGAAAAGCGGACAGGAACGCGAATGAATCTCCCCTTCGGGCTCCAGTTTCGCGAGCATCTCGGCGTAAACATTGCTCTTGATCGTCCGGTTCGTCCCGATCACGCCGATCTTCTTGTTCCGCGTGGCGAATATCGCGCCCTTGACCGCGGGCTCTATCACCCCGACTATCGGGATGGTGTACAACGATTTCAGGTGTTCGAGCGCGACCGAACTCGCCGTATTGCATGCCACGACGAGCATTTTTATATCGTGCTTCAGCAGGAACTCGGTGTTGTCCACCGAGTAGTGCCGGATAATCTCGGCCGACTTCTCGCCGTAAGGGAGATTGGCCGTGTCTCCGAGGTACACAATCGTCTCGTTGGGCAGGAGGTTCATCACTTCCTTCGCGACAGTGAGGCCGCCCACACCCGAATCGAATATGCCGATGGGCCGTTTATCCATGGATCGCCCCGGGCAACCGGCTGATGTATCGAAACCGCGCCATTTACATACCGTCCTCTTCCGTCTCGAGCCGCATGAGGATGTAGTTCATGCTGTCCACAAGGGCTTCCCAGCTTGCCTGGATGATATTTCCCGATACCCCGACCGTGCCCCATTCGTAGCTGTGGTAACGGAAGGTGATGAGCACGCGTGTTACGGCGGCAGTACCGGAACCGGGGTCGAGAATACGCACCTTATAATCCATCAGACGTATATCTTTGACAACAGGATAGAAAACGGACAAAGCTTGTTTTAACGCCGTATCGAGCGCGTTAATAGGCCCGTCGCCCTCCGCCACAGTGAGTTCTTCCATTTCGCCGACACGTATCTTCACCGTACCCTCTATCATTGATTCGATACCCTCGCGGATATAATTCAGTATCTTGTAGGAATGTACCTTGAAACGCTCCTGGAACTGGCCGGAGAGCTTCTTCACGAGGATTTCGAACGAGGCGTCGGCGCCCTCGAACTCATACCCGGTGTTCTCAAGTTCCTTGATATGCTGAGAGAGTTCCGCGATCTTGTCCGCGGATATCTCGAGCCCGAGTTCCTGCACCTTGGCGAGAATATTGGACTTGCCGGCCTGTTCCGATATCAGGATGCGCCTGCGGTTGCCCACCGTCTCGGGCGGGATGTGTTCGTAGGTGCGCGGGTTCTTCTGTACAGCGTTGACATGTACCCCGGCCTTATGCGCGAACGCCGATAATCCGACGAAGGGCTGTTTATTCTCAGGGTTGAGGTTTGCGATCTCGTAGATATACCTTGACGTCTCTTCGAGCTTTTTCAGGCGATCCTTGTCGATATGCTGAGTCGTGCAGTTCATTTTCAGGACAAGGTTCGGAATGATCGAGCACAGGTTGGCGTTCCCGGTGCGTTCGCCGATCCCGTTGATAGTGCCCTGCACTTGTACCGCCCCGGCTTGTATCGCTTCGATACTATTCGCGATCGCGAGGTCGCCGTCGTTATGGGCATGGATACCGAGCGGAACCTTGACATCCGCGGACAGCTTCTTGATGATGCTTTGGATCTCCGACGGCAGCGAGCCGCCGTTAGTGTCGCAGAGCACGAGACAGCTCGCGCCCGCGTCGGACGCCGCCTTCAGCACCTTCATCGCGTAGTCCGGGTTTTCCTTGAAGCCGTCGAAAAAATGCTCCGCGTCGAAAAATACTTCACGCCCGGAGTCCTTGAGGTAGGCCACGGAGTCGTAGATCATTTCTATATTGGCATCGAGACTGATATTGAAAACGTCGGTCACATGCAGGTCCCACGCCTTACCGAAAATAGTCACTGTCGGGGTGTCGGCGAGGAGAAGCTCTTTAATATTGTTGTCCTCGATCACTTTATTCTTGGCGTGACGGGTGCTCCCGAACGCTGCGATCTTGGTGTTCTTGAGTTCGACCTTCTTGATCTCCTGGAAAAAAGCCTTGTCTTTCGGCAACGCGCCCGGCCAGCCGCATTCGATATAGTCGATCCCGAATTCGTCGAGCTTTTTCGCGATGGAGATCATGTCGATCATGGAGAAGTTGATTCCTTCCGCCTGTTTACCGTCACGCAATGTGGTGTCGTAGATCGTAACTTTTGACATATTGACCTCCATAAGGGTAGTACCGCAATTATATACTTGACAACAAATGAATTGTAATATTATTATATACCCAACGGTCATTTCGCGGCCCGCAAACACCGGCGCAGGTTTTAGTGACCATTATTCATTTCAGGGAATAGATTATACCCGTTTTTGCAGATACTGTCAAAAGATAGATTGACTTAACGGAAAAATATGTTATAATTACCCTAAGAGTGTTCATGTAGTAAAAGTCTAATTCTCCGGAGGGAATTATGTTAACTACGATTTTGATTATCGTAATCGGTATACCGGTACTGTTAATAATCTGGGGTGTGGTGACTTTCAACAAGATGGTCAGTCTCCGCAACTCCACCGAAGGCGCATGGAGCGATATCGATGTCATGCTGAAAAAGCGTTACGACCTTATCCCAAACCTTGTCGCCACGGTCAAGGGCTACACCAAGCATGAAAGCGAAACGCTCGAAAAAGTGATTCAGGCGCGTCAGCAGGCGATCAATGTCAAGGCGGACGATGTCCAGAAACAGATCGAGGCCGAGAATATGCTGACCCAGACTCTCCGCAGTGTCTATTCCCTGACCGAGAGCTATCCCGAGCTGAAAGCCGATGCGCAGTTCAACCAGCTCATGGAACAGCTCCAGCAGATCGAGACCGAGATCGAACGCGCCCGCCGTTACTATAACGCGGTTGTCCGCGACTACAACAACGCCACCCAGATGTTCCCCGGCGCGATGATCGCGGGAATGGGCGGTTTCCAGAAGAAGCCTTATTACGAGATCGAGTCGGTGACGATGCGCGAGAATGTAAAGGTCGAGTTTTAAGTACCCTTCGGCTACGCTCAGGGTACGAAAGAGTCTGAAATAGTATTAAAATAGAGCCGTTCCGCGAGGGACGGCTTTTAAAAAGCAGAGGAGGGTATAATGAAGAAAGTGTTTGTATTCATGATTTTTCTATTCTCAATGATGGCATGCAGTAGCGGGGGGAGTGTCAAAGGAGGGATTACCACGGAAAACCTATTAAATGCTGTAAAGGTAGGCGATGTGGAGTTCATTAAGGCGTACAAAGGAGACCTTGATCAATCGCTAAATTATCAAGGCCAAACAGCTTTGCATATTGCAGCGTCGTGCGGGCATATCGATGTTATCAATGCTTTAATTGAGAGAAAGGTAGATGTGAATACTGGAGACAATTCCGGTTGGACTGCTTTAATGTCAGCAGCGATTAATGGAGAAGCCAACTCTGTAAAAGCTCTGCTAAAGGCGAAGGCAGATACTGAAGCTTTCGATAAATATGGCGAAACCGCATTAATGAAAGCCGCGCATGATGGACACACCGATGTTGTTAATGTATTAATTTCGGGAAATGCGGATGTGAATGCGATAAACAAGAAAGGTGAGACCGCGTTAATGATAGCAGCTATGGAAGGAATGACAAATACAATTTATGCTTTGGTTATGGGGAAAGCGGACTTGGACGCAGTAAATAAAAACGGAGATACAGCGTTAATGCTGGGGGCAAAGAAAGGAAAAATCGCCTCCGTTAGGACATTGATTTCATGTAAGGCGGACTTGGATAAGGCCGATAAAAATGGCGAGACGGCGTTAATGTTTGTAGCGAAGGAAGGATTATTCGGTATTGTAAAGGTATTAATTGCAGGGAAAGCAAACGTGGACTTGGCTAACAATAACGGCGAGACAGCGTTGATACTAGCGGCAAAGAAAGGACAAGAGGAAATCGTAAATGCTTTAATTGTGAGTAAGGCTGATGTCAATGCAGTCGAGAATGACGGTATGACAGCGTTAATGTGGGCAACAGGGAATGGACATGCGTATATTGTTGGATTACTTATTTCAGCGAAAGCGGATATAAATATTAAATCCAAATCAGGATTTTCAGCACTGAATATCGCAAACGTAGAAGGAAACGTAGAGATCATCAAACTCCTGAAGAAAGCCGGGGCGAAGTGAGGTCAGTTACAAGTTACAAGTTACAAGTAGAAAGTACAAAGATGAGCTAAGTTGATACTTATTGTGCCGTTCCGCGAGGGACGGCTTTATAAATTACGAATTTATTAAATAACTATCTCCAAATAAAACGGAAAAACTATTCTAAAAACATAGAATATAAACTATAATGTTAATACTAAATATCGGAGGTCGAATGTGGTAAAACAATTATATTTTTTATTATTACTGTTGTTTCCAGTGATTGTATATTCTAGCGATGAATTATTAAATGCAGTCGAGAATGGAGATACAATATTTATTAATAATTATAAGGGTGATTTCAATGAAACACTTTCTCAAAATGGGGAAACTGCCTTATTGGTTGCAGCTTATTTGAATAAAATTGATGTTGTCAAGGCATTGATCAACTTGAAGGTGGATATTGAAGCCGAGGATTCTGGAGGGAATAACGCGCTGATCTATGCCTCAAAGGAGGGAAATACTGAGATTTTAAAGATGTTGTTGAAAGCTAAAGCAAATGTCAATAAATATAATAAACAAGGAATCACTCCATTAATAACCGCGAGTTTTTATGGAAAGAGGGTATAGAAAAAACTGTGTAAATGGTCAATTTGTAGTATAATAAAATGGAGGAAAACAAATGACCATCAAAG
>MIBE01000057.1:83571-87718 GCA_001829415.1 Spirochaetes bacterium GWF1_51_8 | reverse complement strand
TTTTCGACAGTATTTTCTCGACCTTTTTAGTCCTGTTATCAAGGGCATACACCCCGAGGGCGGTCAGAGGTTTGTACATCCGGTGCACGTCGTTAGAATGGTGATGCCATGTGATAATATCGACAGCGGTATGGTTATAGAGATGAGTAACTTTATTTTGCTTCCTGAGCGCGGCCGATGAGGCGATCTGGATACTGCGCCCGGTGGTATCGAACGAATGCAGGATTCTCCTGACCGAATGCGCGCCCTCGTCGGTATAATCGAGGGAACCGTCGCCCTTCCGGGAGAAATCGACCTTAAATTCGTTAATCAGGATTTCCTCGATCAGCTTGGGCCCCATCTCCGCGATAATCGAAACAGCGTCGGGATTGGAAATCCCCGCGCCCGCGTTCATAATATCCTGGAACCGGAGTTCGATGGAGTCTTTTTCTCCCTGGTAGGAGATGCCCCCCTGAGCCTGATAGGTATTGGATTCGGAAGAATCTTCCGATTTATCGAGAAGTACGACCTGATAACCTTGTTTCGCGAGATAATAAGCGGACACGCTTCCCGCGATGCCGCTCCCCACTACTACTGCGTCAAATTCCATAACCCCTCCTAATACGCGGAGAGAATAATCGGCTCGCCGTCCGTGATCGCGATGGAATGTTCCCAATGCGACGCCAGACTCTTGTCTCTGGACACAACCGTCCACCCGTCGCTTTTTACCGCGATCGCCGGGCTTCTCATTGTTATCATTGGCTCGATTGCGATAACAAGACCCTTCTTGAACTTGGGGCCTTTCCGTTTGGGGTCGTAATAGTTAAGTACCGGCGGTTCTTCATGTACCGCCTTGCCCACCCCGTGCCCGCAGTACTCCCGTATTATCCCGTAGCCTAATGGATTGAGATAAAAACTGATAGCTTTGCCTATTTCGTTTAAATAGTTTCCTTCACGGCAGACGTCGATCGCGAGATAGAGCGCCTTTTCGGTATGTTCGACCAGCGCCTTCGCCTCGGGGGATGTTTTCCCTATAATGTAATTATAGGTAGCATCGCCGTAAAACCCGGCCAACTCCGTTCCGATGTCGACGGAAACAATATCCCCTTCCTTCATGACATAATTTCCGGGGATACCGTGTATAACCTCTTCATTTACCGAGATACATGTCGCCGCGGGAAACGGTTTGAATCCCCTTCCGGGAGAATATCCCTTATAGGATGGCCGTGCGCCCTTGGAACGTATAAAATCCTCAACGATGGAGTCAATTTCTTTCGTAGTGACACCCGGTTTCATGTGGGGCCGAATCAGATTGAACGACTTCGCTATAATCTGATTGCTTTTCTTGAGGTACTCGATCTCGACCGGGGTCTTCAAGTGAAACATTTACTCGATCTCGTTACGGAATTTCCCATCGGATGAAGGCAGCGGTTTCTTTGTCTCATCGAAAATCGCGTCAAAGTTGATGGACGGACCGGAACCGTAAGCGTCTTCGATCAGCTTATCCACTTCTTTCTTCTGACCCGCGGTAATCAGGATATTACCTTTGATGACTACGCCGGGTTCCATGGTAAGCTGAGGCGCGGTAATACTCCCGAGTATTCTACCGGTGGAGAGAAGTCTGACTTCTTCCAATCCCTCGATATCCCCGAGCACGACTCCCGCGACAGTGACTTTCTTCGCGCGGATAACCTTGGTCCTGACTTTACCGGTTTCCCCCACTACGAGATGTTCTTCTGTGCGGATTTCGCCTTCGAATTTTCCGTCGATCTGGAAAGAGCCGTGAACAAAGAATTTACCCTGAAATACTGACCCTTCGCCGATTACACTGTTGATATTGCCTTCAATTTTGGGCGGCATCGTGTCCTCCTGTAAAATTATCTGATATTATAACATTTTTTTTATTTCCTCACAAGCAAACGAATAGTCGGAAACAGCGTGTGCAGCTGCTCTTCGTCAACCCCGTAAAATCCCAATCCATTGTCCCTGCTGTCCCCGTGGAAGTCGCTGCCAGAAGTTAATAGCAGCCTTCCTTCCATTTCGGTCTTAATCCTTAATGTCAGGTTCCGGCTGATTTTCGGGTGAAAGTACTCGATACAGTTCAATCCCGTCTTGATAAATTTCTCCAATATCGCCCAGTTCCCCGTCCGCGAGAGGAACATAGGATGCGCGAGACTGGAGATACCCCCCGCTTCCTTTACAGCGGTAATCGCCTCTTCCGGCGAAAGCTGCCGCCGCGGGAAATAGCACGGCATACCCTGTCCGATATATTTCCTGAACGCTTCCTGAGTTTCGTCGAAATACCCGTGCTCGACCAACGCTCTCGCGATATGCATCCGCCCGATCGGCTTATCTTTCTGCGATAGAAGTTTATCGCCGTCTATTTTCAGCCCCTTACCCGCGAGGCAATCGATAATCCGCGACGCGCGTTCGAGACGGTACTTCTTCCCTGCATCGGTGATTTCCGCGAGTTTTTCAATCCCGCCGTCCGGGAAATATCCCAATAAATGAATCTCCCCCAAGCCGGTCACATAGGTGGAAAACTCGATGCCGGGGACGAATACGAGGGCGGATTTCCGCGCGGCCAGCCGTTCACGAATGGGCTGTATCCCGTCGAACGTCTCATGGTCGGTCAACGCGAATCCCGCGAGGCCGGCGGCCTCAATCTTGTCTATCAGAGAGTCCGGGCCGTCTAACCCGTCGGAATAGGTAGAATGAATATGCAGATCGAATAAACTCAATGATTGCTCCAATAATCGTTATACCTTTTTCATATAATATTTATCGAATTCACTTATTATATTGGGATGATAAAAACACTGTTTACTACTTTTTGGATTGCTTGGATCTAATTTTCTAGTATATACATAATCTCCATTGTCAATAATCTTTTTTCTAATACTATGATATTTTAGATTAGGTGAAAAATCAATATATCTTTCGCGTAGATTTTCAGTTAAACTATGATAATTTAACGAGAATTCTTCTAATAAATTTTTTTCTTCAATTTTAACTTTCGGTGCTTTAGGATCATTTGAAATTTTAATACCTTTAGCAGTATTAGAAATTTCTTCCTCTTTTTTATGTGTAACTACAACTGGTTTTACATCACCTATTAACCTTAATGTAGGATATCCTTTTTCTTTAAATTTACCTTCTTTAACAAATCTCACTTTTTTTAGAAGTTCTTTGTCAATTAAAATTCTTACGCCTTTTTCCTCAATAATACCATTTATTGTATCGACTATAAGAGCATTTTCAATTCCAATTTTTGATATTTTTTCTAAATGCACCATCCACATTTTTCTTTCGTTTAGTTTTATTTCTTCAAGTATTTCATTTAATTCAGGATATTTTATTTTTTCGCTTCTTGCATTGTATCTATAGAATACTACTCCTTCCTGAATATCACCACTACTTTTTATGCTTATTACAGGTTTTCTAGAATTTTCAAAAATTTTCAGTATACCAATTTGCTTATCTTTAATAAAAAATATCCCCTTTTCAAATACTAATTCTGGAGAAAATACACTATTAAAATATTCGGCAATTTTTGCTTCATCTATGTTTTCAAAATTATTATTCTGTAATCCCATTAAATCTCTTGGTTGATTTTTAACTCCGAAAAATACATATCCACCTTTATTATTCGAAAAAGCTGCTACAGTACTGGCATATTTTTCTTTTGAATTCCAATTAAAAGATTCCTTAAATTCAAGAGTATTGCTTTCTCTTGAAATTATTCTATCTGGTATAGAAGCATGAAATTTTAGAATACGTTGTATTTCTGACTCATCCATATTCTATTTCCTACTATTTATAATTTTTGAATTCTTTATTTGATCACAAATCTATTACGCCCTGATATTCACCGCGACATTCCTGAAACGCGCGGGCGCGACCCCGTGTGAGAGCTTCATCACCTGCCCCGGTTCGCCCTTCCCGCAGTGGAACGTCCCGTGGATACCCCATTCGCTCTCCGAACAGACCGCGTCACAGGAATTCCAGAACTCCGGGGTGATCCCCGAATAGGTCGGCTCCTTGACAATCCCCTTGATCTCGCCGTCCTCGATTCTCCACCCGATTTCGGTGGTGAACTGGAAATTATAACGGTTGTCGTCTATCGACCATGTCTTGGTATAATCGAGCAGGTAACCCTTTTCGGTGC
>MIBE01000057.1:81319-83482 GCA_001829415.1 Spirochaetes bacterium GWF1_51_8 | reverse complement strand
GCCTTCATATTCGAGCTAGGTTCGGTGCCCATCAGCCCGGCGACCTCGCGGGAATTCTGCATCCCGACAAGGATACCGTCCTTCACTATATCGGTACGCCGCCCGGGGACACCCTCGTCGTCCACCCCGTGATAGCCGATACCTTCCTCTATCGTGCTGTCGCTGACTATATTGACATTCTCCGACCCGTAACGGAAACTCCCGAGCATCTCCGGCCTGACGAACGTCTTCCCGGCGTAGGAAATCTCCATCCCGAATATCCTGTCCGCCTCGGTGGCATGCCCTACCGATTCATGGAGCTGAAGCGCGAGATGCCCGCCCGCGATAATCAGATCGGCGCGTTCGTCCTCTATCATAGGCGCGGTCAGCAGATCGTTCGCCTCTTTGACGATCTTTTCGATATTTTCCTCGAAACGGAAATCCTCCACCACCTCGAATCCCCCGACGCGGGCCGACATGCCCCCAGGATAGGTGCGGGTCTGGATACCCTTACCGTCCGACGCGATCACGTGCATCCACGGCATCGCCTGGTAACGGGTCGATTCGTAGGTCGTGCCCTCGGTGTTCCAGTAGTACTTATATTCCTTATTGAACATGGCGAGGAAATAATTGAACACGATGCCGTTATGTCCGTCGAGCTTTTTCGCGATAGCGAGGAGTTTCTCCATCTTGCGCTCGCGGTCGAGTGTGAACGGGTCGGTCTTTATCTTCTGGGTATGTTTGATATTGACAGCGGGGAGAGGCGCGATTTTCACCTTCTGCGCGGCGGTCTTGAAAAGCGCGCCGTGTTTGGCGTTATCATGCGCCCGCTTGACCGTATGCTCGAGGGTATCGTCCGAAAGGTCGTTCGTACCCGCGAACCCCCAGCACCCGTCGCAGAGGATACGCACGCCGATGGAATTCTGCCCCATCACGGACGCATACGTCTTGAGGATGCCCTTCTCGAAGTAAAAATCCTCCTCGTCGGTTCCGATATAACGGATATCGCCGAACATGAGGGGATGCGCGCCCATTAGTTCCGAGGCGCGGCGGACAATCGTTTCGGGTGTGCGTTCCATAATCTCTCCATTTATTAAATAATCATCAAATCTCTTTTTACTTTTATATAAGGAGTTCTAAAAACCTCATTAATGCTATTAAATCCCCTGTTCTTTCTTTCTGAAAACCCAGAAAGAAAGAACCAAAGAAAGAGGTTCCCCGCCGGATGCCGCTCCTGAGTAAAGGGACACGAAACAGGAAACGCCGTAACTCGCGACCGAACACTGATTAGGGCGGAAGTGAGTTGCGCTTCGGACAACGGCGTTTCTGCCTGTTTCGCTCGGAAAGATTCGCGGCATAGCGGTGGGGTTGTAACAGCCAAATGCATTTTTACTAAGCAATAATACATTCGGCTGTTTCTACCGCGCACTATAAAGCGATTCTCGCCCTCCGGAAAATCCTGAAAAGGCGCATGTCCGAGCAAAACTATTCTACGTTTATAACAGAGCTTTCTTGCGAGTTAAGCCTTTTCAGGATTTTCCGGCTCTTCTCTTGAGTTTTATCTGCGCGGCGGTTCTTTCTTTGATACTTTCTTTCTGACCGCACAGAAAGAGAGTAAGTAGGCATTTTATCCAATTCTCTAAAAACTATAATGTGCTTTTAGAAGTGCTTATAAATAAAATACCGATTTTCCATTCCTTAGCTGAACTTTTTCTTCTTTTTGAACTTCTTTATTCCATTCTGCTAATCGAGTTATAGTTATTGTATAAAATCTTTCGTTTGGAGTTTTACGATTTGTTAGTTTATCTCGAATTAACTTACCGGGACCATTGAAAATCTCTATGATATCCCCTATGTTTTCTCCTTCAGTGCTAACTTTTATTCCTAAATATAACTCTGGCACATTATCTCTTGGAAAATTTAAATTATTTTTCATTGTTGTTTTAATCTGTACTTTTTTACCAAACTCTGTTTCTGCATCATATTGTTCTTCTGAAGCAGGTAACAAAGAAATACGATAGTGTTCTTCTGCAAGAACTTCACCGATATCTCCGACAAGTTTTCCATCTAGTGTGAAATTTCTTATATACTCTTTATCTCTACCTGTGTTGAATTCATTTTTAAGTTTTTCAATTATGCTTAATAGTTCCTGAATGTTTTTATCCATTTTATTCAATTTTACCT
>MIBE01000057.1:56985-81201 GCA_001829415.1 Spirochaetes bacterium GWF1_51_8 | reverse complement strand
CCTGTCCTCGATCCCGACGACGTTCGTAAAGACATCCGACAGTTTGACCGTGTAGCGCAGGTTCGGTAACGTGTTCGCGATCTTCCCGTTCTCTATCAGGAACGTTCCATCGCGGGTCAGTCCGGTCACGGACGTATCCTTTTCGTTGATGAAGTTCATATAGTGGATATTCGAAATATAGATTCCGTGTTCGATAGAACCGATCAGCTTGTCGAGCGGTAACCCGCCCTTTTCGAGCGAGAGCGCGTTCGTTCCCACCGAGCAGTTTTTCGGGATGCCGAGCTTCTTGGAATAGTAATGATCGGTCACGAACGACTTGAATACGCCCTGTTCGACTATCGGAAGCCTGCCCGTCACCGAGCCGTCACCGTGGTAGGGATACGTGATGAGCGAGGGATGATAAGGGTCGGACGCGACCGACACTTTCGGTGAAAGCACCGTCTTGCCGATCTGTCCCTCGAAGAACGAGGTTCCGTTATCGAGATTGTTGGCATACGCGCCCATCATCAGGAATTCGAGCAGCTGCGCGGCGGCGTGAGGCGAGAGGATCACATCGTATGCCCCGGGTTCGATGTCCTTCGCGGGGAGATGTGTGTACTCTATCTTCCGGCAGAGCCTCGAAATGAAATCGTCGAGATCGAGCAGGGAGATACTGTTCCCGCCGAACGACTCGATCACCGTAGCCATATTCTTGTCCGATACGGCCTTGACATCGAGCATAACCGGCGACTGGTAAAAATGCTTCACTGGGATGTTCGAGTTGAAGATATGGCGGAAGACATTGAGGGTGATGAACGTCCCGTAGAGTTTATAGCCGTACTTTTCAGCCGCGCCGGATATTTTTTTCAGGATTTCGACTTTTTTATCGAGCGGCGTCTCCTCGAGGGAATCCGTCAATTGGCCATATTTGTAGACGTCCTTGTTGTCCTCGAAGCTGTGGAAATCGTCATCGGGCGGAAGAGTGAGGACTATCGCGCACGCGTCGTCGAGGGCTTTCCGTAATCTCGCGGGATCGGGGTCGGAAAGGACGAAGGTGTACTTCTTCTTCTCCTTCTCGACAGTGACCGCAGCGGTGATCTCGTTTTTCGTGATATTGTAGTTCGTCCGGCCGCGGTAGAAACGGAGAAAATCGGTCGTCCAATCCTCGATCACAAACCCGAAACCGTAGTCTTTCTTCGAGTTCATATACTCGCGCGCGGTTTCAAGCAGGTCGTTTCGGAACAGGATCATGTCTTTCCAGTCTTTCATGCGGGCCTCTTATTAAGGGATAATAAATCATAATACCGAAGCGGAAAAGTTTCAAGAAATAAAAGGGGCTGTCCCAAAGGGCTTGATGACGAACTCATAAAATATATGATTTTTTGTCACTGCGAAGAGCAGAGCGACAAAGCAGTCTGTTTAATTTATATGCCTAGTAATTAAATAGATTGCTTCGGCTATAGTTCGGCAAGCTCACCATGACGCCTCACAATGACAAAATGAGTTTGTCAACACGCCCCAAAAGGCAGCCCCTATGATGATCGATTGAAATTTAGTGTTATTAAACATGTAACGTCCCGGCAGTGATATCGCGAAAAGGATTGCCTGCAATGACATCTTTACTTTATCGCGTCTATTTCAGCGACTCGTCCATCACCCGCAGGAGCAGGTTGTTGAAACGGATCACGTCCGGCGGCTCGGCGCCCGCCCCCAGGTACGCGTAGCCCAATAACAGTTCGGCATATTCGGAGATTAACGGGTCGGCCTTATCCGCCTCGAACTTTTTCTTCAATTGCTGAACGATGTTGTGATTGGGGTTGAGTTCGAGTATCCGTTTGTTCTCCGGTATCTTTACATTCGTGCGTTTAAGGAAACGTTCGAGATGCGGCGACATTCCGCCTTCCTCGGAGATCACGCAGGCCGGGGCGGAGACCAGACGCGATGTCAGGCGTACCGACTTGATATATTCGTCAAGCTCGGTTTCGAGGAACTTATTGAGATCGGTAAATTCCTTCTCCTGCTCCTTGACTTCCTTTTCGGCTTTCTTTTCGTCCTTGGTCTTCTCGAGCTCGACATCGCCCTTCTCTATCGATTTCATCTTCTTACCGTCGTAGTCGAATACCGAACCCGCGACTATTTCGTCCACGGCCTCGGTCAGCAGGATGACTTCATAGCCTTTGTTTTTATAGATTTCGAGTAACGGTGAATTCATCATGGTCTCGCGGTTCTCCCCGCTGAAATAATAGATTTCCTTTTGCTCCGGCTTCATCCGCGCGACATACTCTTTCAACGATGAGAGCTTCTCGGCGTCGGCGGTGGTGTGGAAGAGCAAAAGCTCCTGAATCTTCTCGCGGTTTTCAAGATCGACCGTCAGGCCTTCCTTGACCGCGTTGCCGAACTCGCCCCAGAACTTGAGGTAGTTTTCGCGGTCTTTCTCGAGCATCTCCTGCAAGCTGTCAAGCACCTTTTTCGTCAGGCGCTTCTTCATCTGGAGAGTGACCCTGTCCTGCTGGAGGATTTCACGGGAGATGTTGAGAGGCAGGTCGGACGATTCCACCACGCCCTTCACGAAGCGAAGGTAATGCGGGAGAAGGTCCTCGAACGAATCGACGATCATGACGCGGCGCACATAGAGCTCCAATCCGCTCTTGTAGCCCTGGTAGTAGAAATCGAACGGCGCGCGCGACGGAATAAACAGAAGGGACTGGAATTCAATCGTGCCCTCCGCTTTCAATGGGATCACCTTCAGCGGCTCGTTCCAGTCGTGCGAAATATGCTTATAGAACTCGTGATACTCCTCCGGCTTTACTTCCGTTTCGGACTTCGCCCAGATTGGCTTCATCGAGTTCAGAGTCTTTTTCTCTTTCTCTTCCATCATAGTGATGGGATAGCTGATGAAATCCGAATACCGTTTGACAATCCCCGAGACGACGTTAAAGTCGGTGTAGTCGGAGATTCCGTTTTCCTCGTCGGCGGGTTTTAGCAGTAGGGTGACCTCGGTTCCCGGCGCGCTCTTCTCGGCGTCGGAAACAGTGAACTCGCCCTTACCGTCGGACACCCATTTCGTGGCGGATTTCTGCCCGGCGCGGCGTGTAACGATGGTGACTTGGTTCGCTATCATGAACACGGAATAGAACCCTACCCCGAACTGACCGATCAATTCGGCGGATTCGCTTTTCTTCAAATCCTTCATCTTGGAGAGGAATTCCTTCGTCCCGGACTTCGCGATAGTCCCGATATTCTCGACTATTTCCTCTCTGCTCATCCCGATACCGTTATCGGAAATAGTAAGCGTCCTTGCTTTCGGATCGGCTTCGAGCACGATACCGGGTTCGCCGGAATCCTTCAGGAAATCGGGGAACTGTAACGCTTCGATCCTGAGCTTGTCCAGCGCGTCCGACGCGTTGGAAATAAGCTCACGGAGAAATATTTCCTTGTTTGAATAAATGGAATGAACCATTAAGTCGAGGAGCTCTCTGCTCTCCGCTTGGAACTTAAAGGTTTCTGTGGACATAGATCCCTCCAAAACATGTAGTATAGTTAGATTTCAGTTAAATTAATCAATAAGGTGTGAAACGTCAAGAGATATAATCGAGGATTGCCTGAAAAGCCGATTCCCGGATTCCCGGCATTTCGTTCAGGATGGCATGCTTCGATTCGGGGAACATTTTCAGCGTCATCCTCGGGAAACGGGTTTGCAGGAACGGCAGGTTGAATTTATAGTCCACAACCTTGTCGCGCCCGCCCTGGATGACAAGCACTTCCTTATCACTGATCGGGATATCGGCGATCCGTTCGTTCCATTTCAGAAGTGCGCCGAACCAGCACGGCGGGAGTTTCCATTCCATCAACGGGTCCCGGAGCTGTCTGCGCTGGAAATCGATGTCGGACGAGACATGCGACGGGAGTTTCGGCACGGGGATAACATTAAAACTGCCGCCGAACACCTTGTAGATCATCCGCGACGGTTCCCACATATAGGAGCGGATAAGCGGCCCGACCAATGCGACCTTATCGAACCAGTCCAGCGAATGCCTGCGGAAGTACTCGAGGAAGCAGGACACCCCTGTGCTGAACGACACGGTATGATAAGGTTTCTTCCAGTACCGGCCGGTTTCGGCGAGGATATCTTTCATTACGGACGCGTATTCCGAGAAATCGGCGATACAGTACTTATCGCCGCTCGAAAGCCCGTGACCGGGGAAATCGTACGCGAGGACAAGAAATTCTTCTTCGAGGAGTCTCGAGATAAACGGCCAGCACGACCCGATATGATCGTACAGCCCGTGATTGAACAACACGGTTCCGCGCGGCTTCGGCGGGACGAAAGCGTTCAGGAAGATGCTGTATCCGGTCGTCCGGACATACCCGTAGTGATGTTCGAAAAGGTCGGACAGCATCCCGAAATGGGTAAGATATTCGATCATCTCGGGGAAGTACCGCGACGGCCGCCGGGTGTCGAATAAAGGCATTTTTTCACGGAGTTGCTGAATTGTATAGAGATCGAACATTTAATTCTCCGGTAGTATTATACACCGAAATCTCAGGGAAAACAAAGAATCTTATTTTACAAAAAGATATGAATAAGTTACAATATAAAAAACGGGGGTATTCCATGCGCGAACACTGGCAAACCATTTCCGGACAAATCGGTCTCGATTACAGCGAAAACATCGAAGCGATCTTCGATATGCCCACGGTGATGGATATCCTCAGCCGTGAAAATCCGAATTCCGGCGGCGATATCCAAAAGGCGAAGGAGTTCCTGAATAACCCGTTCTTCCGCCCATTTCTCGAGAAACGGTTTCCCTGCGTCCTGACCGGCAAGATCGGGAAATACGATGCCGCGATCATCCCGGCCGCCGGGACGCATAGCAGTTCGAGCGGATACTACTACCATACCCACCTTCATCTCGTTTTTCCCCGTAAGTACGATTTCGGAATGTCGATTAAAAAGAATACCTTTTTCGGCAGGCTGTTCCGCGCGGGAAAAATCCTCTCGCACGACATCGAATTCAATAAACTGATCGCGGTGAAGGCGAAATCCAACCGGGAACAAGTAACCTCATTCGTCGATAATCCGAAACTAATCGAGGCAGTCAAACAATTATTCGTCAGGTATCCCGACTCGAGCGTCTCGGATTTCGGAGTGAAGGCAAAAATAATGGACGGAACCCCGGAATTGACTGAAGTAAAAAGCGCGCTCGAACTGATGCGCGCGGTAATCGAATGCTTCTATTAATACCGCCGAAAACACGGCTTTTTCTTTAAATATTTCCAATTTGGTGTTATGATATTACAAATATTCCAAAAACTATGGAGGGATAGAATGAAACGTTTCGCGATGATAATGGCGGCGATATCCGGGCTTATCCTGATGTCCTGCGGAGGCGGCGGCGCCGCAGTTAAGAATAACGGGCCTGTTCAGGAACCCGACTGGGCGCTCAATCCGCCCTCTTCGTCCCAGTTTTATTATTTCGTAGGATACACCCAGGACCTCGGCACCGGTATCGAGGTAAAAGATAAGGCTTATAAGGACGCTCTCAGTAAAGCGGTCGAATTCATCTTCCAGGAAGCGACGGTGAATACCGCCCTCAAGGTCTTCGGCTCGTTGAACGATCCCGCGCTCCAGAAAGACTACGAGCAGGATATTAAGACCAAGGCTAAAGCCAGCCTCGGCGGCCTCGAAGTAGAAAAGACCGAAGCCATCCCGTTCGCGGAAGACGGCCTCAACGGTTATTCCGTATGGGTGCTTTGTAAGATTTCCAAGGCGCAGGTGGACAAACAGCGTCAGGACATTATCAACGAGATCGAACGCAAAAAGAAGCTTGTCGAAGAACAGATCAAAAACGCCCAGACTTTCATTTCGCAGGGTAAGGTGATCGACGCGGTCAACGCTTATGTCACCGCCGCGATATCCGCCTCGAAGGTCGAGGAACGCAAGGACGAGGCGATTATCTATATCAACCTCGCCGGCAACCTGCTGAAGAAAATCTTCCTCGAAGCCGACGAGGGCGTGAAGGAAGTCGAGATGACGAAGGGCGCCGAATTTACCTATAAAGTCTATTATTCCGGCGACGATGGTAAAATCCCGGTCTACGGCGCTCAGGTGATGTTCACCCTCAACAACAACAAGGGCGATTACAACCGCACCGCAGTCACCGATAAAGAAGGTTCGGCGAAGTGTAAGATCACCGGCCTCAAGAGTGTCGGCGCGACCAAGCTCTACGCCAACCTCGATATCACCTTCAACGAACTGACCACTATCGGCGGCGATTACCAGAAGTACTATATCGACCTCAAAAACTATGTCCAGAAATCGATGGCCACCGCTTCCTTCACCGCCGTCAACAAAGAAAACCTCAACATCACCACATCCGTAGTAGCTCTTGTGAATAAGGACGGCGAGTACGAGTTGATCCCGAGTATGGCTTCCGGTATGCTTTCCTACATGAAGAGCAAGGGCTTCAAAGCGGTGAAATTCCCGTCGGATATCAACCTCGATAAGCTCGCGCAGAGCGACGACGCCACTCTCGCCAAGCTCGAAGCACAGGGCATCAAACGGGTATTCATCCTCGTCGTGGATTCGGACTCTGAGCCCGTTTACGCCGAAGTGATCAAAAAGTGGAAAGGCGTTTATTCGGTTTCGGCCCAGCTGATCGATACCAAGACCGGCGAAATCTATTTTTCGGATAACGTCCGTATTTCCGCCGCGGCCGAAAGCGCGAAAGAAGTTTTCGGTTCGTTTGTGAAGGGCGCCGAGAACCAACTGAAGACACTTATCGATAAGCTGTAATGGGTTTAGTCAATCTTCATACCCACAGCGAGTTCTCGTTTTACGGGTCGCTGATCAGGATTGAAGATTTGGTCGGTTTCTGCGCGTTTCACGGATACTCCGGGGCGGCGCTGACCGACACACTCTCAACATACGGTTTTTTCGAGCTGACCAAGCTCTGCGAGCGGGAGAAGCTCAAACCGGTCTACGGAATTGAAATTTTTGTCATAGGGGATAGCGGCTTAAACCGCTATCCCATTCTTTTGATCGCCCAGAACACCAACGGGATGCGCAACCTGTTTAAACTGAACACAATCGCCCATCACCTCGGTTTCAAGAAAAAAAGCTACGCCGTCACTCTCGACATCCTGAAAAAGTTTTCCGGCGGCCTCGCTGTTCTTCTCGAAGCCGAGATCGTCATGAATATCCGCGATATGACCTACCTGAAACGGGTCCGCGACCGTTACACGGACATCTTCGGCGAACGCTGTTTCCTCGAGATGAACTACACCGGGCTGAAAAAAGTCTCCGCGATGAAGGAACTGATCGATGTAAACAATACCCTCGGACTGACCCCGGTCGCGTCCTGCGAGGCGCGTTACTTCCCCGGCGACAAGGACGCGTTCGTCTTCCTGAACGGCCACCGTCTGCGGACCCACAGCGGGACCGAACGCGGTTTCCCGATCGACCTCGATTCCGACTATGTGTTGAAGAAGCCCGACGAACTCCGCCAGGTATTCAAGAATCACCCGGACTACCTCGAGAACGCCGAGAAGCTGGTCGAAAGCATCGATATCCGTTTCGACCTGATGTCGTTCAAAATCCCGTCGTTCAACAAGAATCCGAACAAACTCCGCGAGATGTGTAAATCGCGGTGCGCCCGGATGAAGCTCGGCAAGGAGTATGACGAACGCCTTATGTACGAGCTCTCGATCATCGAAGACCTCGGCCTTCAAAACTTCTTCCTGATCGTCTGGGATATCGCGCGGTTTATGCGGAAGTCGAAAATTCCTTACGGTTGGGGGCGCGGGTCGTCGGTCTCGTCGCTCGTGCTGTATCTCCTCGGCGTGACAAAGGTCAACCCGGTCGAGAACAACCTAATGTTCGAGCGATTTCTGAATCCCGGGCGGAAACAGCTCCCCGACGTCGATATCGACGTCTGCTGGCGGCGGCGGCATGAGGTATTCGAGTACCTCGCGTCGCGCTTCGGCCCTCTCAATGTCGCCCACCTTTCGGCGATAGACCGGATGATGGCGCGTTCATGTATCCGTGAAATCTCCAAGGTTTTCCGGCTCAACAAGCAGAAGCTCGAAAAGCTCCTTTCGATCATCCCCTATTCCTTTACATCGGAAATCCTGATACCACGGCTGATCGACGATAATCCGGTGCTGAACGTCCTATACCGGAACGACGCCGAGATCAAACATTTCCTCGATATAGCGAAAAAGATAGAAGGCATCGCCGGGCATACGTCGGTGCACGCGGGCGGGGTGATGATCCTTCCGGGCGGAATCTCGCGTTACGCCTCGATGGAACATTCCCGCGACGGCCACCAGGTCGCCGAACTGACAAAGGACGACCTCGAGGATACGGGCTTCATCAAAATCGACGTGCTCGGCCTGCGGTTTATCACGATCATCTACGATACGATGAAGCTCGCGCATATCAAGAAGATCCGCGCGAACGACCCCGCCGCCTACGAACTCCTCTGGGACGGCGATACCACCGGGATATTTCAGCTCGAAAGCGGCGGTATGAAGACCCTTCTGGAAAAGATCCGTCCGGATACCGTCCCGAGGCTCTGCGACGTCATCTCACTCTACCGCCCGGGCCCGACCCGTTCCGGTATGACCGACGAGTATGTCCGCCGCCACCGGAAAGAGACCGAGTTCACTGTCGATAAACACATAGCCCATATCACAAAGGACACCTACGGCCTTTTCGTCTACCAGGAACAGGTGCTTGCCATCGCGCACGACATCGCCGGAATGAGCTGGGCTCGCGCGGACAAGCTCCGCAAGGCGTTATCGAACAGGACGCCCGCGCAGATCATGGAACTCAAGGAGGAGTTTCTCAAAGGATGCGCGGAGAACCGGATCGAGACGGATTACGCGGAGAACCTCTTCGCCATCCTGATGGACTTCGGACGGTACGGTTTCAATAAGTCTCACGCGATGGCATACGCTTACGCAGCCTACTCCGGCGCGTTCCTGAAAGCCCATTACTCACGCGAGTTTTTTATCTGCTCGCTCAATAATAATCTCGATTTCATTTCACGCCTGAACGAGTACCTCAACGATGTCAAGATGCACCGTCTCGAAATCCTGCCTATCGATGTCAATAAAAGCGATCTCTACTTCAAGCCGGAAGAGAACGATATCCGCGCCGGGCTCGCGCTTGTGAAATACCTCGGGAAAAAGACCGCGAAGGCAATCGCCGCCGAACGCATGCTGAACGGCCCTTACGGCGACCTGATCGACTTCTATATCCGGATGCGGGACAAAGGGATTAATATCAAGTCCGCCGAATACCTCGTGAAGTCAGGCGCATTCGACACCCTCGGCAGACACTCCCGCACCGAGCTGCTGTCGGCGCTGCCGCAATTGTTCGGTCTGTCTGCCGACAACCTGAAAGCCGTCCGCGAGAGCCGTGAACCGTCCCTTTTCAACGATAACTCCGCGCACATCACAATCGAAGACCTTCTCCAGAAAATAGGTTCGGACGATGACCAGAACGGTTTCAGAACCGACCTCGAGATGGAAATGGAGTCGACCGACCTGTTCCTGACCCATCATCCTCTCGACCGTTTCGCCGAGGATATGGCGGAATTCCGCGTCGACAAGATTATCGATTCACGTTACTTGGAGCAGGTTTCTATCATCGCCTACTTCTACAAACTCCGAGTGATCCGCACCAAGCGCGAGAAGGAACATATGGCGTTCGGTATGTTCTCCGATACGACCGGAATACTCGAGGCAATCATCTTCCCCGCGGTTTACAACGAGTACTCGAAAATACTCAAGAACAACGCGGTCTATCTCGCGAAGGGGCGGATGGAAGAAGGCAAGCTGATTGTCGAGGAGCTTTTCCTTTTCGAACGGATTATCCGCGACGAAATCTGACCCGCCGGCTCAAGTCTAAAGTTTGTTATTTTTACCCGCCCTCATTAAAATATGTTCCAAATTATCCAGGAGCTTCCAATGCAGCATATAGTAAATATTTTCCGCGGTATGGCAATCGGCGTGGCTAACGCTATTCCCGGCGTATCCGGCGGAACAATCGCATTTATTCTCGGTATCTATGACAAGATGATGGACGCGATAGGCAACACTCTCCTTCAACTGAAAAGCGATAAAACGAAAGGAAGACTGATCTTCCTGCTTTTCATCGGGGCCGGGATTTTGCTCGGTGGATGGGGATTTTCGTGGCTCCTGAATTTCCTCATGCAGACGGAGTATAAACAGCCGGTCTATTTCCTTTTCGGCGGCCTGATCGCGGGTTCGATCCCGTTCATCCTCAAGGTTCACAAAGATATGAAGCCCACTTTGCCCCGTATCGGCTGGCTTCTGATCGGCGCGGCTCTGGTTATCGGAATGACGATCATCAAGATCGGCGGCACCCAGGGCGAAACCGCTCTCCAGCAGAATATATCTATAACTAACAACGCGGTTCCTACGGAGGAAATAAAACCCGGCGAGATAGTGTTATCGCAAGCTAACTTGACAATGACTGCCGAGGCGAATGCCGTACCGGAAACAAAAGATTTCGTCCCGCCGAAAAGTATCGAGTACCTGCTCTGGCTGTTCGTCTGCGGATTCCTGTCCGCTTCGGCGATGATCGTGCCCGGAGTATCCGGTTCCGCCTTACTGATCGTGCTCGGCGAATACTATCATGTGATCAACATGATCGCTAACGTGTTCGGCAATTTCTCGAACCTGTTCGTTCCTCTCGCGGTTTTCGGTGTGGGTGTGATCATCGGGGTGATCGTAGCGGCGAAGGTGATCGACTTCTTCCTCAAGCGGTTCCCGTCGGGGACTATCTATTTCATCATCGGACTGATGCTCGCCTCGTTTTACCAGATATGGATGCAGATTCAGCCTACATTTACCTTTAAGCCGCTCGTATTCGGTTTGAGCATCGCGGCGTTGATCGGCGGATTCGCGTTGGCTTATTTCGTGAGTAAGATCGAGGTTCCTGAAACGAAGAAGGCGGAGAAGAAATAAAAGAATGGGGCTAAGACGGTTCGAACGTCCGACCCACGGTTTAGGAAACCGTTGCTCTATCCCGCTGAGCTATAGCCCCATTTGAGACATTATTATACTATACCCGTGCTGGAATCTCAATTTTTTCATGTTTTGCCGATACAAAGGTCATAACAGGCGCTGAGGTAAAAAAACGGTTTTGGTATGAATAAACATATTTCCTTCTCCGAATTGACAAAACGGTGTAATGACTTATAATATATTAAATGGATAAAGGGTCCCGAATGGGATTAAAGAAGGAGTTTTTTCATGGAAAAGCTCAGGGTGCTGATTGTCGACGACGAACCGCCGATTTGCAGTATGGTTCAGCGCTTTCTTGTGATGAACAATTACGAGAGCGATTTTGCAAACAATGGTAAAGAAGCGATGGCGAAAATACAGTCCGGGGACTATCATATCGTATTGACCGACATCAAGATGCCCGAGATGGACGGACTTACCCTGATGAAGGTAGCCAAGGGCCTCAAGCCAGACCTGATTTTCGTGGTCATGAGCGGCTACGGCACTCTCGAAAGCGCGATCGAATGTATGAAGATGGGCGCTTTGAATTTTATCAAGAAACCCATCAGTATCGTCGAACTCATCGCGACGATCAAGAAAGCTGAAGATATCGTCTTCAACAGGAATGTCCCGATCAAAATGAAGTCTTTCCTGAAGACTATCGATAAAGAGATCGAGATCACGACGAAAGCCCTGAATGAGAACCTCGAGATGATAGTCAACTACCTCACGGGCGAGCTGAAAGAGCTCGGATATAAAAAACTATCCGTAGACAATATCACGATGGCGCTTTATGAGGCGTTATCCAACGCTATCGAGCATGGAAACCTTCGCCTCAAGAAGGAAATCTCCCGCGAGAATAAGGTCGATGTCCTCGAAATGTTCCTCAAGGAAAAGATGGATAAACTCAAGATCGACGAATTCGCCAAGATGAAAATCGGCATCCGTTATATCTATAATCCGAGTAAAATCGAGTTTATCGTGTCCGATGAAGGTCCCGGGTTCAACTACCAGGACTTCCTGAAACAGCTCGACCAGAACATCTACTCGGAAAGCCTTAATAAAGGTATTTTCCTCATTAAGCATGTTGTCGATGAAATGAAATTCAATGAAAAAGGAAATCAACTTCATATGATCATTTACACGGAAAAGGAGGATTAAATGAGAAAGGTTTATATATTTCTCTTCATTGTGTTCGGTCTCGGATTTATTTTCTCTCAGACCCCGGCGGAAACACCAGCCCCAAAAACCCAGTCGTTAGAGCAGCAGTATCTCGAAGCGATCTCGGCGAACCCCAAGAACGCCCAGGCCTACTGGGGACTTTTGAAGCTCTATAAGGCGCCGGGCAAAGAAGACAGCAGAATCAAGATAGCGCTCAAGGCGATCCAGTTCCTCGGCGACGATCCCGAACTCTATGCGATTATCGGCGATACCTATAAGGATAAAGGCGACTTCTCGAAATCCATTTCCTACTACCAGCTTTCGTTGAAAATAGACCCGTCGTCCTCGGTACTGTACAACCGAATCGGACTGACGCTCCTGAAGATGGAATATTATCATCAGGCGGAAGTGGCGTTCAAGGCGGCGATCTTCTATGTCGGCAACGAGAACAATGTCGCGAAGGGCAGATACTACAACAACCTCGGCGTCTCGTTCGAAGCCCGTCTGGAGCATGAGCTTGCGTCGGCGAACTTTAAGAAAGCCCTGAAACTCGATCCGACACATCCGTTCGCCCTGAGTAACCTTCAGCGGGTCGAGAACGCGCTTTCTCAACTCCCCCCGCAATGACGGACACGATTGAGACAAAAACCTTTATACTGAGACCAGACACGGATATTAACCCTGTTTTATGCCATTTGGCGGATAACGGGGCGTTCGGTATCAAACTGTATTACTATTCCGATGAGATCATCTACATGATCAAATCCCTGCTCGATGAAACCTTGAAAATCGTTGAAAAGAACGAACTCCGGAATATGATCTATAACGGGGTGAAAGAGATCGTTATTAACGGCATCAAAGCCAACCTGAAACGAGTGGTTTTCAAACAGAACCAGCTCGATCTCGACAACCTCGATCACTACACCTACGGGATGAACCTTTTCCGGGATTTTCTTTCCGCGCATACCCCGGAAGAGATAGAGAAGACACTAATTAAAAACGGGTACGAACTGGTAATTCTCTGCGCAAAGGTCGATAACGGGCTCCGGATCGAAGTCATGAATAACTGCGAGCTTTGTTCGATCGAGGAAGCCCGTATCCGCGAACGTTTCCGCCTCGCGATGCAGTATAAGGATCTTGTCTCGTTCATGGACGATCACTCCAATCATATAGAAGGTTCCGGCTTGGGAATCTTTCTCCTCATCCTGATGCTCAGGGAACACGGCATCGACCCTTCCTATTTCCGGGTCGGGAAGAAATACCAGGGATACACCGTATCGCGAATAGAAATTCCATTCAATAAAGATTTTTTAGGGATTCGTGAGGATTAATCTTTACTTTTTCCTTGAAAATATCGAAATTAAATAGAGGATCAATTTTGGAGAATATTCTTTGAAACAAAAAAGCGGCTATAAAGCAAGAAAGGACCTGACCGAACTGATACAGGTGATGACCTCCCTGACCAGCGAACACAATCTCGAAAAACTGCTCAAGCTGATCGTGAAATCGGCGGTGGATATCACCGACTCCGATGCGGCAAGTCTGTATCTCCGTGAAAAGGACTTCCTAAAGTTCGTAATCACGACCAATAAAACCCTCGAAGCGAGAATGGGGAGAGAAGTATTCGAATCGACGATCAAGGCGTTCTCGGTCCTCATCTCGAAAAAGAGCATCTCGGGTTTCGCCGCCCATACCGGCAAGATTGTCAATATCAAAGATGTATATAAGATAAAAGAAAAGCCCTACTCGTTTAATAAAACATTCGACGAGATCAACCAGTACCGTTCGAAATCGATGCTGACCATCCCCCTTGTCAACCGCGAAGGGAACGTTGTCGGCGTTCTACAGCTAATCAACAAATTGACGAAAAAGGGTAAACTGACGACATTCAAGAAGTACGACGAGGAAGTGACCATATCCCTCGGCGCGCAGGCCGCCGTCGCCCTCGAGAATGTCAAGCTCCAGGAAAACCTGCTGAAATCCCATTACGATTCGATTATGCGTCTGTCGGCGGCGAACGAATTCCGCGACAACGAGACCGGTTTCCACGTCCAGCGTGTCAGCTACTACTGCGAACTTCTCGCGAAGGCCGCCGGTTACTCGGAAGATTTCGTGAAGAGCATCAAGTACGCAAGCCCGCTGCACGATGTCGGGAAGATCGGTATCCCGGATAAAATCCTGAAGAAGCCCGGACGCCTCACCGAAGAAGAATACGAGATCATGAAACAGCATACCGTGATCGGCGGGAAAATCCTGTCGAACTCCGATAACGATATCATGCTTCTCGCCCAGGAAGTCGCCCTCTCCCATCATGAGAAATGGGACGGTACAGGGTATCCCTATGGGCTGAAAACGGAAAACATCCCGCTCTCCGGTCGTATCACAGCCATCGCCGACGTATTCGATGCGTTGTCGAACAAGCGCGTGTACAAGCCCGCGTTCCCGCTCGATAAAACCTTTTCGATATTAGAGGAAGAATCGGGAATCCATTTCGATCCCAAGCTGATAGAAGTTTTCCTATCCGTGAAGGACGATGTCGAAGATATCTACAAGAGACTGAAAGACGAAGATTAGAAATGGAACCTGTAGTCGAATAACCTCAGGAATTGAAGCACCATATTGGTATAGACCGCCGCGAGAATGTCGTCGAGAACTATCCCCGCCCCACCGCCAATATTCAGCACACGCTTAATCGGAAACGGCTTCCAACTGTCGAAGAGCCGGAACAGGATTATCCCCATCACAAGAAACTTCAGGCTGGACAATGTCGTCGCGTCCATCGGCCCCTGCCATTTCGCTACGAACGGGAACGAGATCATCGCCACCAGAAAACCCACCATTTCGTCTATCACGATATGCGGACTGTTCTTAACAGTGAAAATATGCTTGTCGGCGTAATCCGACAACGGGAAAGCAACTGCCAGCAGGAGCGCTGTCAACGGGTAATAGATATATGCGAATTCGCTGACTATGATATATATCCCCGCGCCCATCAGCGTCCCGAATAGGCCCGGGAAAAACGGGATATAACCGATAAAGAAACCGGTCACCAGAAACTCGCGAAGTTTTTTCATAAAGCCGGACTTAGGCATCGTGAGCTCCTTTTTCGCTCTCGCGAATCCGAATATAGTAATCCAATCCCGTATAAAGCGTAAAAAGAACGATGGCGGATGTCAAGATTAATGGGAAATAAATCAGCCACTCTCCCGCGCCGCCGAACATCGCCTGCGCGATCGTGAGGTAGTCTGAAGCCGCGAGATTCACGGAATGGGCGTACACCCGGTAGAGAAGCATCAGGATGAGCAGTAACGCCGCGCCCACCATCTGCACGATCGTCTTCGCCTTGGCGAGAAGCGACGTGGTGAACTTGATATTCTTCCGGATACACACCGAACGGAGCCATGTGATCCAGATATCCCTAAGCGCCATGAGGACGATGAGCCAAACAGGAATACCCATTTCAGGTTTCAGCGAGAATACAAGGTAACACCCGAGTACGAGAAACTTATCCGCCAACGGGTCGAGAAAGGCGCCGAATTCGCTCTGCTGGTTAAGTTTACGCGCGATTTTCCCGTCCAGCGCGTCGGTGATCGCGGAGACCGCGTAGAGGATGCTCGCGGCGATCAACGACACCCAGTCGTCGAGATAGATCAGAATGAGCACCGGCGGAATCAGTACGACACGAAACATGGTGAGGATATTCGGCAGATTCCAGACTATTTTCATTTTTTTATTCGCGCTCAACTATTTCTCCTTGCAGGTCGTGCGGGGCGATCACCCCGGTGATCCTGACGTTAAAAAAGGATTCTTCCTGCGTGATCCCGGATTGTGTTTTCACGATGACGCTGCCGTCGATCTCCGGCGCGTCGTATTCGCTTCGCAGGATAAGAGTCGTATCGCCCGTTTCTTCCACCGACGAGCCGTCGTTCACGCACTCGAGAACCCGCCCGATCCGCCGTTCGAGCCGCGCAATCGAAATTTTCTCCTGTAATCCCATCAGTTCGGCGGTACGTTTCGCCGCAGTCCTCTTCGGGACTTTATTCCCTATATCGAACGCGGGCGTACCCTCCTCGTCCGAGTACTCGAAAAATCCGACGCGGTCGAGAGCGGCGCCGCTCAGGAACTTTTTCAATATATCGTGGTCTTCTTCGGTTTCGCCGGGGTAGCCCGTGATGAACGCCGAACGGATCGAGATTTCCGGGACAGTATCGCGGACACGTCCGATCATCTCAAGGTACTCCTCGGCGTTGCCGGGGCGGTTCATTGACGCAAGTATCTTTGCGCTCGCGTGCTGGAGAGGAATATCGATATAACGGCATATCCTCGGTTCGCGCTTCATCAACACCGCGATCTCTTCCACGACCGGATCGGGAAAGAGATACATCAACCTGATCCAATGGAAATCTATTTCGAGGAGTTTCTCTAAAAGCTTGATAATGCTCTTTTCGCCGTAGAGGTCGATCCCGTAAAACGAGGTGTCCTCCGAGATCAGGATCAGTTCTTCCGTGCCCCAGTTCTCGCGCAGGAAACGGGCCTCGTTCAGGATATCCTCGATAGTCCTGCTGCGGAGCTTGCCCCGGATCGCGGGGATCGCGCAGAACGAGCATTGACGGGCGCAGCCCTCGGAAATCTTCAGATAGGCGTAGTTCATCCCGGAAAAAAGCCCCGTGCGCGAGCCGTCGAAATCGTGCTCACGGTACTCGCCCGAATCGAGGATATCGCGGCTTTGTTCGGCAATCGCCTTCAGAATTTTCGAGATATCGCGCACTCCGATCATGGAATCGATCTCTGGGATACTCTCCGCGAGGTCGTTTCTATATCGTTCGGTCAGGCATCCCGATACGATCAGTTTCAAATCCGGTCTCTGCTTTTTGAGTTCGGCGTAGGAGAGAATGGTATCGATCGACTCCTGCTTGGCTTGTTCGATAAACCCGCAGGTGTTGACGATCACGACCTGCGCGTCGTCGGGGGAAAGGACGATTTCATGTTCGGCGCCCTGTACAATCGATGCGATTTTTTCGGCGTCCACGAGGGCTTTCGGGCAACCCAGCGCATCGAAGAAAACCTTCATTACTTCAGGAACGCCCTGTTGAGGGAGAATTGACCCTGGTTGTTTTTCCAGTAGAATATCGATTTATTGACTTCGCCCATACTTCCGCCCGCCTCGGCCTTATCGCCGATCATGATCTTCACCGCCCCGGCGTTACCCAGGAGAAGAGTCATTTCGTTCTCGAAGCTGATCGGTATTTCCATACCCTTCTTGACACTGAATTGCTTGGGTTCGGAGCCGTCGGCCGAAAACTCCACAAAACCGGTGGCTTCCGCGACAAGTTTCATATCGATCCTCGTCTTGATCTTCGAGGAAAGAAGCTCATTCTCGGCAAGAATCGCCGCCTGGTACTTCTGAATCGTCCCGGCGCTCTGGTTCGTTTTTACCATCATATCTTCTTTCAGGATAAACACCCCGAGGAAAATCTTGCTGTCCGTGATCCGCGTCAGTTCGACACCCATATCTTTGATATTGTTCCCGTCGCTGTCGATATTGAGAACATCGCGTTCTTTGATGTTATAGTTCATTTTATTCACGGCGATCTGGAGGCTCTTCGACGCGCCCATCTCCTTGAGTTCGAGCGTAATCAGGGAATTGCCGTTGGAGATCGTGATCGTATCGCCGATATAGTATTCCTGCTTGGTGATCTTCTCGAGTTCGGTCAGTTGGTAATGGTACTTCTTATCGGAATGTATTACCGTGCCGGCGCTGCTTTCGGGAATCTTGATATTCGAGATAATGAGAATAAGGAGAAGCAGACCGCCGAGAATACCGCCGATAATACCTAACGATTTGAAATCGATCTGGGGAGCGGACGATTTTTTCTTCGGGGTGATACCCACGAGCTGTTCGATAGGCGCGTCCTGCTCTATCCTCATCTGACGTTTATAGATAGAGATAACCGTATTGCGGTCGAGTTCGAGGGTATCAGCGTATGTCGCGAGAAAGCCGAGGATATAGGTCTCGCCGGGGAAGACCGAGAGATCGTTCATCTCGAGGGACTCGAGATACTTCTTGGATATATTCGTTTCACGGACGATTTCGTCCACCGAAATCCCTTTCTGTTTTCTGGCTTCCTGCAGGTACTCGCCGAGCGACACTTTTTCATTCAGGGGCATTTTCCTCTCCTTTTCCGCCGGGGGCCTGTTTCGTCCCCGATGAATCGATATGTTTGAATTAGAACAACTTGTCGAAATATTATAAAGAAAATATTCATATTTTACAAGAATTTACGGTTTTTAATAACAGATGAAAAAATTCGGGAAAAATGTTGTTTATCCGACCATTTTCAGGTATAATATATTTGCCGCTTCGAAAATAATCGATTCGAGGAGGCGGATGCCGGGCGAAGAATGAATTATTTTTCAGATTGAAGTCAAAAACTTATTATTATCGGCCGCCCGAAATGTAAATTTATTCCCGGGAGATGAAAATGAAGATCAAGCGCGAGAGCGGAGTAAAAACAGCCATCGATATGACACCGATGATCGACGTAGTATTCCAGCTTCTGACCTTTTTCATGATTACCTCGACAGTCATCAAGACGTCCGCGATTAATGTCGATCTCCCGAGCGCGAGTACCTCGGACGCCGCACCTAACCGTGTGGCGGTCATTACCCTCTACAAAGACGGAAGCGTTAAACTGAACGATTTAAGCATCGATTTCAACGACCTCGGCATCCAGATCGCCACGTTGAAAACAAACAGTTCCGAGCTTGTAGTGACAATCCAGGGCGATAAAAGCGTACCCTATGACAGAATTATTCAGACAATGGATATCGTCCGGTTTTCCGGCGTGAAGAAAATGAGTCTCGCGACTCTCCTGAAAGAATCCCAACCCTGAGGACGGAAGAATGAGGATCAAAATAAAGGAAATCAACCTCAACCAAGGCTTTTTATTCTCATTCCTTTTCCATGTTTTCCTGCTCTTAGTCTTCTCGATATTTATGCAGACTAACCTTTTTCAAACCCCCGAACCGATGCTTGTGTCAATCGAATCGCCTGTCGAGACGATCGCGTCCTCGCTCAACGACATGCTCAACACGCCGTCGCATACCGAAGCTCCCAAGCTCGACCAGAAGATTTCCCCGGCTGTCGAAAAAAGCCCAGTTCCCGAGAAAGCCGTCCCGGATATGCCCGCGATCAAGCCGAACCAGAACTCCCAGAACGAGATCAAGCAGGATATCAAAAACAACTTGACATCGAAGGACGCCGATAACATCGACAAGATCGATCCCCAGAAGATCAAGGACAATCAGAGCCAGAAGGAAATGGATAAACTCGCGAATAAGACCAATCCGCAGGACCTCGATAAACTGTTCGAAGAAACGATGGGCGACAACCAAGTGAAAAACCCGGCGAATAAGGTGGGCGAACTTTCACAGAAAATCCTAAGCGAACTGTCGAATCAGAACAACAACACAGCCCAAAACAACAATAACAACACATTGCCGACTATCGATAAACCGGACAAAAGCGATCCGTTAAGCGACGCCAAATGGAACGGACAGCCCCGTAAGACGATTAAATTCCCCGACCTCGCGTCGAAAATACCTGACGAGTATAAGCAAAAGGGCCTGAGTTATAAAATCACGGTCAGGCTGACTATCGCCCCCGAGGGCAATGTGAAAAAGGTCAACATTCTCGAATCGTCTGGCGAGATCGAACTCGACAGCATCTTCCAGATCGAGCTCCAGAATATCGTCGTCGAATCCGTCCCCGCTTCGGTCGGTAACGTCACCGTCGTGAAGACATTCACGATCAAGCTGAAATAATCAGGTTTTCTTCTTTTTCGTCTTGGCGGCGGGAAACAATATGTTATTCAGGATGAGCCGGTAACCCGGCGAGTTCGGGAATAGATCGAGATTTGTCGGCGGATCGCCCACCTGATGCGCGTAATCCTCGGGGTCGTGCCCGGCATAGTAAGTGAACGTCCCCTTGCCGCGGTCGCCGTGGATGTAGTTCACCCATGTCTTATTCTCGATATCAGCAAGAATTGTGATATCCTTCTTCAGCTTCGACTTCTGGAATCCCGTGGCCTGCCCAAGAAACCCCTTGATCAGGTTCTTATGGTTCTGCACGAGCATTGTGGGAATCACATCGTACTTCGCCGCGAAATCTTTCAAACGGAAATAGAACGGCACCGAGTAGATATTCTCACCCATCTGGTCTATATCGATATCCGAATGTTCGTATAGATACGGCTCGGTAAGGATATTGAAGTTTTCGAACGCGAGCGTCCCGGAATAATCGATCTTGTTCGGCCAGAGGCTGTCGAACGGCGTACCGTCGATCTGAGCGGGAACCATGTCGAAATCGAGAGCGGATAAGGCGATATCGAGCGTATCGGCCGCTGAGCACATCGCGAAGAGGAAGCCGCCGTCGAGGACATACTGCCTGATCTTCACCGCCACCGCTTTTTTCTCATCCTGCACGTTGGCAAACCCCAGCGTGTTCGCGATCTTCTGGAATGTCGACACCTGCTCGATATACCATTTCTCCGAGGCGAAACTGAACCAGAACTTGCCGAACTGCCCTGTGAAATCTTCATGGTGCAGGTGAAGCCAGTCGTAGTTTTCGGGGGTCAACAGCCCTCCGATCACTTCCTGATCCCAAATCCGGGTGTAAGGTATCTCGGCGAATTCCAGCACGAGAGTCACGGCGTCGTCCCACGGCGCGTTCCACGGCGGGGCGTAGACCGCGACAATAGGCGCTTTCTCCAGATCGACGATATTCATATTACCCTGGTCGATCACTGCCTTGACCGCCGCGAAATCGTTCTCTGTCACAAACTTATAGCTAATATTCCGTAGCATCGCCCATTCGGCGATATCGTTATCGTCCTGCATGATGAGGAAACTTCCGCCCCGGTAATTGAGGAGCCATTTCACCTGAATCCCCTTCTGCAGCGCGAGATATGCCATCCCGTATGCCTTGAGGTGATTGGCCTGCGTGTCGTCCATAGGGACGTATATCAATGAGAATGCGGTCAGCGGGAGAAAACAGAGAACGGCTATCAGTCTCAGCATTTGATTTCCTTATCGAACGTGTATTAATATAACGGTAAATCCCGATAAATTCAAGTTCCTCAATTATAACCTGTAAAACAATTTATTGATTCCTATTTGACAAAAAACAACGGGTGATGTATAATATTGCACGGTTTTAATTAATACAAGGAGCTGCCTGACAGCTCCTTTTTTGTTACCGGAAGGATTTGCGAGTTATGTTCCGTGAAAAGCTGATTTCTCTTGTGAGGGATACCGTCGAAACACTGGGCTTCATCCTCATCGAATGCCTTTGGATTTATGGGAAAAGCCGGAGTACATTGCGGACAGTGATCCATCACATGGAAAGGAATATTTCCACTCAAGACTGCGAGAAGGTGTCGCGTGTGCTCTCCCAGAGGTTGGACCTCGAAGAACTGATCGACGGAGCTTACCAGATGGTCGTCGAGTCGCCCGGAGTGGAACGTGAAATAGGGCGGCATAAGGAATACAAGTATTTTCTCGGCCGTCCCATCCGGGTGGTGGTGAAAAAACCCGCCGATTACGGGATGAAAGATAATGTGATTATCGGGCAGTTGGAAACCGCCGACGAAACGGGAATTGTATTGAAAACAGGCGAAAATACGCTGACCATCCCGTTTACCGATATTTCTAAAGCAAACCTGTATTTTGAATTGAAAAAATATTTATCATAAGGAGGAGAACGGTGGCACTCGGAGACATCATTGAAGAGTTCGCTAAAGAAAACAAAATTTCGGAAGAGCTCGCCGAACAAATACTCAGCGAGGCTATGGTTACCGCATATAAGAAAAAATACGGAAAAACTTATGAAAATGTGGAAGTAAAGATCGATAAAAAGATCAATATGTTCCAGGTTAAGGAAGTGGCCGAGGAATTCGAGGACGACGTGACCCATATCAAGGCCGACGAGGCGATGCAGTACACGAAGAAAAAATCCCTCGATCCCGGCGATACGGTCAAAATTCCGATAGACGTTTCCCAGTTCGGGCGGCAGATCGCCCAGATAGTCAAGCAGGTTTTGAAACAGCGTGTGAACGAGATCCAGAAGGATATCCTTTACAGCGAATTCGCGAATAAGACCGGACAGGTCTTCCCCGGCAAGGTGAAATCCATGACAGACTCGCGTTCGGGCGGATACTTCATTTCCCTCGAACCGCGCGGCGTCGAAGCCTTCCTGCCGTACAGCGAATGTATCCCTGACGAATCGTTCGACGCGGGCGACACGGTCAAGTTCTTCCTGCTCGAAGTCAAGCAGTTCTCCCGTAAGGGCGAATCGCAATTGATCCTTTCACGAAAGCGCGAGGAGTTTGTCAAAGAACTTCTCCGTTTGAATATACCCGAGATCACCGACGGGACATTCACGATTCGGGCGATCGCGAGAAAGCCCGGCGAAGTCAGCAAAGTCGTGATCGATACGTTGAACGACTCGATCGATCCGATCAGCGTGACTGTCGGAAAACAGGGCGCGCGTATCAAACCGATCCGTTCAGAACTCGGAAGCGAACGTATCGAGATCATCCGCTGGAACGAAGAACCGCGCCAGCTGATTACCAATGCTGTCAAGGCGAGCCGTGTGCTGAAAGCCCGGATCGCGGAAGTATACAATATCGACCTCGATATGGAACATCACGAAGCGCATATAGTGGTCGCGGACGAGTTTCTCGCGCCGCTGATCGGTAAAGGCGGATCGCACCAGAAGATGATCGAAAAGGTCACGAGCTGGAAAATCCATTTCCGCCCCTACTCGGAGTTCGAAGTCGAAATCCAGGAGAAACAGAGACAGGTCGACCAGATTCTCGGTATCACATCCGAAACGGAAGAAGTCGAGGTGATCGAGGAAGACAAGATTCCGATCTCCGTTCTGCCGTTCTCGCCGGAGCAGATGGAAATCCTGCGTAACGCCGGATTTGAAGATGTCGTGGAAATCGTAGAGTTTTCAATAGAAGACCTTGCCGCCCGCTGCGGAATCTCTCTCGACAGCGCGATGGAAATCTGGAAGGTTATCGAGTCCAATGTGGAGATAGAAGAAGAGGAAGCTTAGAAGTTTACGGCTCTCATAAGTGAGGAGGAAGTTCAATGCCTGATAACGGTCAAGAAGCGAAGAAGAAGAAAATCATTAAATTGAAGGTCAAGTCCGATCCTAAGGCCGCGCCGGTTATAACCGAGCCGCCGAAGGAAAAGAAGCCCGAGACCGCGCCTCAGGAAACGCCCGTAAAGAAACCTTTTGTGCAGAATACAAGGTTCTCTCCTCCGTTTAAGCCTTCAGCGCCGTATAACAGGGGAACGGCACCGGGCCAGCAGAACCGGCCGCCCCAGCAGCGTCCCTATCCTCCCCGACCCGGGCAGGGCGGGCCGGGCGCGTCATCCTCGCCCTCGGGAACAGCCGCCGCGGGTAAAGACCAATCCAACCGCAACCGTCACCGTGGGGCGACGACTATCCGGAAAAAAGACGCTCCCTTGTCGAAGGAAGAACTTAAAAAGCGGCAGGAAGAGGTTATCCTCTCCAAGATGCAGAATTCCATGTTCCTGAAGCAGAAAAAGGGCGAGGTCATGATCTCCGAAGAGATCGAGATCGGAGAGGTCGCCAAGATTTCCGATATGGCCAAGAAGATGCAGATCAAGGCCAGCGTCCTGATCCAGAAACTGATGGAACTGGGCGTTACCGCCACCATTAACGACAATATCGACGCGGATACCGCGGTTATCCTCGCATCGGAATTCAATTGCAAAGTCAAGATCAAAAGTCTCAAAGAAGAGATTACGATAAAAGAGGAGACGGACGACGAGAAAGACCTCGAGACCCGTCCTCCGATTGTTACGGTAATGGGCCATGTCGACCACGGTAAGACGAGCCTTCTCGACGCGATCCGGAATACGAACGTCGTCGAGCACGAGAGCGGCGGAATCACCCAGCATATCGGAGCCTATCAGGTTCAGACAGACCGCGGACGGATCGTTTTC
>MIBE01000057.1:55533-56956 GCA_001829415.1 Spirochaetes bacterium GWF1_51_8 | reverse complement strand
GGCGATGCGCGCGCGCGGAGCGGAAGTCACCGACATCGTGATCCTTGTCGTTTCGGCCGCCGAGGGCGTGATGCCCCAGACTGTCGAAGCGCTGAACCACGCGAAGGCCGCCAAGGTGCCGATCATTGTCGCGATCAACAAGATGGACTTGCCGAACGCCAATCCCGAACGCCTCAAGCAACAGCTCGCCGAACAAGGGCTTTTGTCCGAGGAATGGGGCGGTGAAATCCAGTTCGTCAACGTATCGGCTGTAAAGAAGACCGGTATCGATACCCTGCTCGAAGCGATCATCCTCCGCGCCGAAATCATGGAACTCAAAGGCAATCCCAAAAAGCGCGGCGTAGGTTTCGTTGTCGAATCGAAAATGGATATCGGTAAGGGCGCTGTCGCGACTATCGTGATCCGCACCGGAAAAATCACGGTGGGCGACTGTTTCGTAGTGGGTACCACTATGGGTAAAGTACGCGCCATGTTCGACGATAAGGGAAAGAAAATCGAAGTCGGTCTTCCTTCTCAGCCCGTGGAGATCATGGGATTTGACGAAGTTCCGAGCGCGGGCGATAAGTTCTTCGTTGTCGAAAACGATGAAATCGCCAAGGATATCTCCTTGAAGCGCCGGAATATGAAGAAAATGGAAGACAACCAGAATATTAAGAAGATACAGATTCAGCAGACTATGGATAAACTTTCCACGCCGAACCTGAAAGAACTGAAGATTATTGTAAAGGCTGATGTAGACGGGTCGGTGGAAGCGATCAAGTACTCGCTGGAGAAGCTCCAGAACGATGAAATCAGGATTATTATCATCCATGCCGGGATCGGCGCGGTTTCCGAAAGCGATATCCTGCTTGCGTCGGCAACCCCCACAAGCGAGGAATCGAGGACGTTGATCCTTGCCTTCCGTGTGCGTGTGGATATCATCGCTAAGGAAAAGGCTGAGTCCGAAGGTATCCCCATCAAGCGTTTCGCGATCATCTACGAATTGACCGACTTTGTCCACGGCATCCTCGAAGGAATGCTCACGCCGGACATCATCGAAAACGTTGTCGGCACGGGTGAACTTCGCGAAGTGTTCAGGATCAAGGATATCGGTAAGGTCGCCGGTGTGTTTGTCACCGACGGATTTATCCGCAAGGGGAATCCCGTCCGGCTCTACCGTGAGGGAGTGCAGGTATGGGAAGGTAAGATTTCCGCCCTCAAACGTTTTCAGGAAGACGCGAGCGAAGTCCAGCAGGGATTCGACTGCGGTATTTCTTTCGCGAACTACGAGAATTTCAAGAAGGGCGATATCGTAGAATGCTTCACATCCGAGAAGAAGGAAAAGAAGCTGACTACCACGCCTGCCGAGAATAAAAAAGCCGCCGAAAAGGCCGCCGCTGAAGAAAAACCGGCTGAAAAACCGGCTGAGAAGGCGGTATCCGAG
>MIBE01000057.1:41176-55479 GCA_001829415.1 Spirochaetes bacterium GWF1_51_8 | reverse complement strand
AACTACTGAAAAGAAACCTGCTGAAAAAACCGCTGTGGAAAAGGCCGCCGCCGCGAAGAGTACCGGCGCGAAGAAGAGCAAGAAATAGGAGAATGAATGTCCAGTAAAATAAGGATGCAGAGACTAAATAGAACTATCATGAAGGAAATCAGTCAGGTCATCAGCACCGAAGTAAAAGACCCGCGCCTGCTCTCGCTGATTTCCGTTGTTAATGTCGATCTTTCGCCCGATATGCACAATATGAAAGTCGAGGTGAGTGTTTACAGCCGGAATGAGGTTCACAACATCAAATCCCTTGAAGCGCTCAGCAACGCGGCGGGATTTATCAGTTCGCTTGTCAGTAAAAACCTGAGATTGAAGCACGCCCCGAATATCGAGTTCAAACGGTCCCATCTGATCGAAGATACCGCGAGAATCCAGAAAGCGATTAAGGAGATGACCGGTGACGATTCAGTCGATGAATCTCAAGATCAATGACGATCTCGCCTCGCAGCTGCGTTTGCTTAACGAGTGGATCATTGCTTCCCGGGGAGTCATAGTTTCTTCGCATGTCAATCCCGACGGGGACAACATCGGCAGTCAGTTGGCGCTCGGGGAGTATCTTTCGTCAATCGGTAAGAAGTATCTGATCCTCGACGAAGACCCGCTCCCGCGCCATTACGCTTTTCTGCCGAATTCAAATCAAGTGAATCGATACTCGGATACAGCTATCGTCCCGAAGGAATACGACCTCCTTATCGTCGTCGACTCGGGCGATCTCGAACGGATCGGTACAGTTGTAAAAGTGATTCATCCGGAGATGAAGGTCGTCAATCTCGACCATCACCTCTCGAATACCCGTTTCGGCCAACTGAACATCGTCGTTGAAGGCGCGAGCAGTATCGGCGAAATGCTATACTACTTTTTCAGCGTGAACGGTATCGGGATAACAGCTAATATCGCTTCGGACTTGTACTTATCGATAGTTTCCGACACCGGATTTTTCCGTTACGACAGCACGGGGACTGGGACACACCTGATCGCCGCCGACCTTATCGAGCGTGGGATCATGCCGAACTACTTCCACACCCACGTGAATATGATGAAAACCCTTGGTTTCATAAAAGTACTGGGGCGTTCGCTGACTCGTCTCGAACTCTACGAAGAAAACTCGATCGCGTTCAGTTCCATTTTTTATGGGGATTTTCAGGAGTTTCCCGATGTCGATACCGAGGGAATGATCGAGCATATCGGGACTCTCGATACTGTTTCGGTGTTTTGCCTGATCAAGGAGAAACGCGAGAAGGAATACCGCGCGAGTCTCAGGAGCAAATACGATATCGATGTGGCGAAGATCGCCGGGGAGTTCGGCGGCGGCGGGCATAAACGCGCGGCGGGTTGTCAATCCGGAAGTCTGCCGCTCGAAGAATTTAAAACGAAATTAATCGATTCCATTAAACGCGAGATGCGTTTATTATAATCTCAAAAGGGAGTTTGCCATGTTTCTGAACAAATCCCACAGGCCCGTTTGGGCGGAAATTAATATCGACGCTATCAGGAGCAACCTGATCTATATCAAATCGAAACTTTCGCAGGATATCAATATCATGGGGGTTGTGAAGGCCGACGCATACGGCCACGGGGCGATCACCGTCTCGCAGGAACTCCTGAAACTGGGGGTCGAATACCTCGCCGTTTCCAATATCGACGAGGCAATCGAACTCCGCAACGCCGGGCTTTCGTCCCCGCTACTCCTGTTCGGTCCCGTCGAGACGCCCGAATTCGGTAAGCTCATCCAGTTTAACGTATTCCCATCCGTCTTCAGTGTCGATTACGCGCGCGAACTCAGCGAATCGTACCGTTACCGCGGCGTGTTCCCGAAGGTACATATCAAAATCGACAGCGGAATGGGTCGTCTGGGCATCCCTGTCGAGGACGCTTTGCTCGATATCGAACAAATCTCGAAGATAGAAGGGATGATTATCGACGGCATCTACTCGCATTACCCGTCCGCAGACGAAGATATCCCCTACTCGGAACAGCAGACTCTCCATTTTACCAAGCTCATCGCCGATATCCGGAGACTTGGAATCAAGGTTAAGCATTTCCATATCGCGAACAGCGCCGGTATCCAGAACCTGCCTGCTTCCTGCGGCGAGCCTTACACGATGGTGCGTCCGGGGCTCTCGCTTTACGGATACTCGACCCAGAAAAACCCCGACATCCAGAACTCGATGAGCCTGAAAGGAAGGATTACCGCGATCAATAAAATGAAGAAGGGCGCGACTGTCAGCTACCTCCGTACATACACGGTCAAGGAATCGAACGAGCAGATCGCGGTTCTGCCGTTAGGGTACGCCGACGGCATCCCCACTATCCTTTCCAACAAATTGAAAGTAAAGATCAAAAACAAGCTTTACCCGGTTGTCGGGCGTATCTGCATGGATTTCATGATGATCTCGCTCGGGCAAAACCCGGAGAAGATACAGGTCGGCGACGAAGTCACTGTGTTCGGGGAAGGCGCCGCGAGCGTGGAATACTTCGGAAAGCTGTGTCATAAGATTCCCTATGAAGTAACCTGCGGGATCACCAAGCGCGTCCCGAGGATCTATACCAGGAAGGAAGATGAAAGAAAGACCATTGAGTGATCTGGTATTCGAAAGAATATCGCTCTACTACCGCTGTGTAGACAGTATTATCCAGAACGAGAACCGCGAGTATATCGATTCAAAGGAATTGTCGCGGATACTCAAGCTCGATTCTTCCTTAATCCGCCGCGACCTGAGCCTGATCGGTAAGATCGGCAAACGAGGCCTCGGTTATTCGCTCGGGATTCTCCGGGACAATATCCGTGAGTTCCTCGCGAAGAACCGCACATGGAACGTCGCGATTATCGGAATGGGGAACCTCGGCCATGCCATCCTGCGTTATATGATACAATCCAAGACGAACTACCGCGTTTCCCGTCTTTATGATAACGACCCCGCGAAAATAGGCACGATTGTCGAAAACCGCGCCGTCGAGAACTTCTCATCGTTCGATGTATCCAACAATATCGAACTGGGCATCATCACAGTCCCGGCGTCTGTCGCGCAGAATGTCGCCGGAACCCTGATCGAGCATAAGGTAAAGGGGATCATGAATTTCGCGCCTGTACGCCTTAATATCCCTACCGACATCTATTACCGCGAGATCGACGTGATCCGCGAGCTGGATATCCTTTCCGGAATGTCGACATATTATTCTCTCTAAGGGTATTGACAGATAGTCATTAAACTGATACAATATGGTGTGGGGAACACTGCTATTTCAAGGAGGTTTTTTATGAAAAACGGAGTTTTACTATTTCTGGCCGCGCTTTTGTTCGCGTTTCCTCTTCTCTCCCACAGTATTATAGTCACGATGGACCGTTTCCCCTACAAGAAGTACATTTTCAGAATGATGAAGATTCCTTATGAGGAATGGGAAAAGATGTCTATCGCGAAGGAGACAGTCCGCGAATTGGAATTCACTTATGACGGCACGACATACAATTGCCTCTCACTGAAATGCGGCGAAATTTATGTCTCGGCGTCCGATGGAAAGAACATGATCTACACGCTTCCGATCAAACTCTTCAAGTACAAGACCATGACTATCGCGCTACCAAACGAACATAAATGGTGATTTGAACCCGAAATAAAAAAGAGCCGCGTCGTGCGGCTCTTTTTCTATATTCAGGATATATGATTTTTACTTCTTCTCGTCGAATACGGAACCTTCCTGCCACTTCAGGCTCTTGATCGCCTCTTCGGCCTTTTCCTTAACAACCGTCAGAAATCCGCCCTGTGTGACGCGCAGAAGGTGCACGAACGCGGACTTGTCGCCGATCTTGCCCAGCGCGATACAGATATCGTAAGCCAAACCGTTGTCCTTGGTCTTCTCAAGGATATCGTAAAGATAAGTTAAAACCTTTTTCGTCTTAGCCTTGGGCCCGAGCGACGCGAGAGCCTGTACGGCGGCTTTCTTCACAGTCACTTCCTCATCCTCGAATGCGCGTACAGCTAAGGCATCCACGGCCTCCGCACTGCCTATTTCAGCCAATGCCAGCGCCGCGACAACCCTTACTTTCCACGGATATTCCTTTTTCGTACCGCCTACGAGTATGATCGTCTCCGATCCGTAACCCAAAGCGTCGATCAGGATAGGCACGGCTTCCACAGCTTTCAGTTTGCCCAAACGCTGAATGGCCTTGATTTTTATTTCCAGATCGTCAAAATCCTGGGATTTCGCGACTTCCATCAACTTCGGAATTCCTTCCGGGCCGATAGTGTCTATCGGATCGATTGCATCCGTTGTAACATTATGTGCTCCGTATCCTGTCACCACCCCGGCAATCAGAAGAGCGATTATCATTCCTAACCACTTTCCTTTCATTTTACACTCCTGACTTTTTTACTGTATATATTGTGATATATTTTCACGAAATGTCAATCTTTTGCTTGATTCATTAACACTTTATCGAGCACCTGATCGACACTTTCCACATAGTATATGTTCAAATTCGCCAGAATCTGCTCTTCCATTTCCTTAACATCTTTCTCGTTCTTCTTCGGAATGATGACGTTAAAAATCCCGCCTCGTTTCGCGGCGAGGAGTTTTTCACGCAGGCCGCCTATCGGCAGGACGTCGCCCTTCAACGTCACTTCGCCCGTCATCGCGATATCGTTACGCGCGGGAAGCTGTGAAAGAGTCGACACAATCGAACTGACCATCGACACTCCCGCCGAAGGCCCGTCTTTCGGGATAGCCCCCTCGGGAACATGGATATGCATATCGTACTTGTCGAAACTTTCCTGCTTGATGCCGTATTTCGGCGCGAGGTTCTTCGCGTAGGAATAAGCGATCTGCGCGGATTCCTTCATGACGTCGCCGAGCTTACCGGTCAGGATCAAATTACCCTTGCCTTTAAACAGAGAACTCTCGATATAGAGTACGTCGCCGCCCGCCTCCGTCCATGCCAGTCCGGCGATAACACCCGGGCGCGGCATCTTTTGCATCGACGTATAATCATATTTTCGAAGTCCTAAATACTTTTCGATTTTTTGAGGTGTAATCTTAACCGATTTGATATCTTTTTTAATCTTTTCTCTCGCGACCTTCCGGATGATCTTCCCGATATGCCGTTCGAGACTGCGGACGCCCGCTTCCTTGGTATAGTAACGGACGATGTCGAGAAGCGACTGTTCGGCGAAACTAATTCCGAATCCGCCTAACCCGTTTTCTTCTTTCTGCTTGGGAATAAGGAACTGCTTCGCGATCTCTTTTTTCTCGATCTCGGTGTAACCGGGAATCTCGATAATCTCCATACGGTCGAGAAGCGGAACGGGAATGTTGTAGAGGTTGTTCGCGGTGGTTATGAAAAAGACGTAGGAGAGGTCGAAGTCCACCGAGAAGTAATGGTCGTTGAATGCTTTATTCTGTTCCGGGTCGAGCACTTCGAGAAGCGCCGCCGACGGGTCTCCGCGGAAATCCATGCTCATCTTGTCTATTTCGTCAAGCAGGAAAACCGGGTTCATCGAATTCGCTTTCTTCATCATCTGGATGATCTTACCGGGCATCGCCCCGACATATGTGCGCCTGTGCCCGCGTATCTCGGCCTCGTCACGCACCCCGCCCAGCGAGAAACGGACAAAGTTGCGGTTCAGCGCATGCGCGACCGATTTCGACAACGAGGTCTTACCCGTACCGGGCGGCCCCACAAGGCAGATGATCGGCCCCTTCGATTTCGGATTGAGCTGACGGATCGCGATAAAGTCGAGGATTCTCTCCTTCGCCTCTTTCAGTCCGAAGTGCTCTTTCTCGAGGGTATCCTCGGCAATCGAAATGTCCTTATTATCCTGAGTGTAGACACCCCACGGCATATCGGCCAGCCATTCCAGATATGTATGCAGAACCGTAAATTCCGGCGACATATTGGGAATCTTGGTCAGACGTTCCATCTCTTTATCGAACTTTTCCTTTACATCCTCGGGCATCTTGATCTTTTTAGCTTTAGCCTTCAGGTCCTTGATCGTCTCGTCGTCGCTCTCGCCCTCGTCGAGCTCTTTCCTGATCTCTTTCAACTGCTCGTTCAGGAAGTAACGCTTCTGCATCTTCTCGAGCCTGTCCTGAACGCGCTTATTGATATCGTCCTCGATCTTAAGGACTTCGATCTCCGAACTGATGAGCGAAAGGGTCTTGATGAGCCGTTCGTTCATATCGTTCTCTTCGAGCACGGCTTGTTTGTCGGGCACCTGCGACGGGATATTCGCCATCACGGCATCGATCAGCTTCTCCGAATCGTCTATCGCGGCCACGGTAGTGATCGCGTCCTTCGGTATCTTCGGGTTCATCGAGATATACTCGCCGAACTTCTCCTTCAATGTGCGGAGAAGGGCTTCGAGCTCTTTCTCGTCGCGGCTGAAACTTTTCAGTTCCTCGACCTCGACCTCGTAGAACTCGGGGTTATTGATAAACTTTTTCACTTGGGCGCGGCTGACACCTTCCGCCAGCACGCGTACCATCCCGTTTGTCAGGTTGATGACTTCGATGATATCCGCCACACAGCCTATTTCATAGATATCGCCCGGTTCGGGGGTCTCCACATCCTTCTTCTTCTGCGACGCGAGAAACAACGGGAGTTTTTTCTCGAACGCGTAGGTCACGGCTTTCACCGAGTTTTCCCGCCCGATAATCAGCGGGACAACCATGTATGGAAAGAGAACGATACCGCGAAGGGGGATCAGAGGAAGCCGTTGATTGTTCGCGTTTTTTTCTATCAAGTCGCTCATTTTACCGCCGTTAAGCCGTCATCGGTTCTTTACCTTCGGTGATGACCTCTTTCGAGATCACGCACTTCTTCACATTCTTCATCGAGGGCACGTTGTACATCACATCCAGCATAATCCCCTCGATCACCGCGCGTAATCCGCGCGCCCCGGTCTTCCGTTCGCTCGTCTTGTGGACTATTTCGTCCAAAGCCTCGTCGGTGAAAACCAACTCTATCTCTTCCATCTCCATCAGTTTCTGGTACTGCCGGATAATCGAATTCTTGGGTTCTATCAGTATCCGCCTCAGCTCGGCGGGTGTCAACTCGCAAAGCGCGAGGTTGATCGGCAGACGTCCCACCAGTTCGGGGATCAGGCCGTACTTCACGAGGTCGTGCGGGATGACGTCCTTTAGGATTTCGCTCGCTTCCTTGGGCTTTCCGCCCTCGGCCGCCTTAAACCCGATCTCCTTCGTCCCGACCCTCGATTTCACGATATCCTCGAGACCGACAAACGCGCCCCCGACGATAAAGAGTATGTTCGACGTATCGAGGTATATCTGTCTCTGCTGCGGGTGTTTCCTTCCGCCGAACGCCGGTACTCCGGAAATTGTCCCTTCGATGATCTTCAGCAGAGCCTGCTGGACGCCTTCGCCGGAAACGTCGCGGGTGATGGACATATTCTCGCTCTTGCGGGCGATCTTGTCCACTTCGTCGATATAGACAATCCCGATCTCCGCGCGCGCGATAATCTCGTCGATATTCTGCGACTCGGGATCGAGGTCGCCGTCAGCGGCGTTCTGGATCAGCCTGAGCAGGACGTTTTCGACATCGTCGCCGACATATCCCGCTTCGGTTAGCGTCGTGGCGTCGGCTATCGCGAACGGTACATCCAGGAATTTCGCCATCGTCTTGGCGATCAGCGTCTTCCCGGAACCCGTCGGCCCCATGAGAAGGATATTGCTCTTTTCGAGTTCGACATCGCTCGTACCGGTTATCTCGTTCCGGTTGTTCATGATCCGTTTATAATGATTGTAAACCGCTACCGCGATGGCTTTTTTCGCGTGTTCCTGCCCGATCACATACTGGTCGAGGTAGGTTTTGAGGTCTTTCGGTTTGGGGAGCTCCCGTATACCGGACTTGATTTTGCTCTTGCGCTCGTCTTTGAGAATCTCCATGGAGTCCGTCAGACAACGGTCGCAGATATAGTTATCCCCGCGCCCCTTGAACATCTTCTCGACTTCCGTACGCGATTTACCGCAGAAACTGCACACGATAGGAGTCCTGTCGCGGGGAGTCCGTTCCGAGAAACGATCAGTCCGTTTGTTTCCTGCCATTATTTCCTCTTTTCGATGATATCGTCGATAATACCGTATTTTTTCGCCTCATCGGCGGACATAAAATAATCCCTGTCCATATCCTTCTCGAGCACGGTCAGCTTCTGCCCGGTGTGCTTGACCATGATCTCGTTCAGTCTTTCCTTCATCCGCAGAATCTCTTCGGCTTGGATACGGATATCCGCGGCCTGTCCCTGCGCTCCGCCGGACGGCTGGTGGATCATGATACGCGAATTAGGCAAGGCGAAACGTTTGCCCTTCTTTCCCGCCGCGAGCAGTACCGCGCTCATCGAGGCGGCCTGTCCGATACAGATCGTGTTGACGCTCGAGTTCAGAAACTGGATCGTATCGTAGATCGCGAGGCCGGATGTCACCACCCCGCCGGGCGAATTGATATAAAGCGATATATCTTTATCCGGGTCTTCGGCGTCAAGGAATAGGAGCTGAGCGATCACAAGATTCGCCACATCGTCGTCGATAGCCGAACCTAAAAAGACAATTCTATCTTTTAACAGACGGGAATATATATCGTAAGCACGTTCCCCTCTATTACTTTGCTCCACAACCATAGGTACAAGCATATCCTCTCCTTTTAAGCTATTTACATATAATATACACTAATGTATTACGAAAAGACAAATCTAACCGACAAAATTCACGAGATCGTCGAGGCCTTGTATCCTGATAATAATCTCGTCGCCCTTCTGCATCGGCCCTATTCCTTCGGGCGTCCCCGTCGCGATCACATCGCCTTCCTCAAGGGTCATCACCTTGCTGATGAAGGATACAATTTTATAAACATCGAAGATCATATCCGACGTATTCGACTTCTGCACCGTTTTGCCGTTCAGCACGGCCTCGATATCGAGGGCGCCTGTATCGAGATCGGTCTCAATATACGGCCCGAACGGCGCGAAGGTATCGAAACCCTTAGCCCTTGTCCATTGCCCGTCTTTCGACTGCAAATCGCGCGCGGTCACGTCGTTAAAGGCCGTGTAGCCGAGGATGACGCTTGCCGCTTCGGACGGCGCGATGTTCCGGCAATCGCGCGAGATCACTATCCCCAGTTCCGCCTCGTAATCCACCCGGCCGGACATCTCCGGGTAGATGATCGTTCCGCGATGCGCGAGAACCGCGGTATGCGGCTTCATGAAAAGCACGGGGTCGTCGGGGATGCTGAGCTTCATTTCTTCGGCGTGCCGTCTGTAATTCAAACCCACCGCAATTATCTTTTTCGGCATAACAGGGGTTAAAACTTCAAGGACTTCGGGATCGTACCGCGAGATAATCGTCAGATCGCCTAAGTCATTCACACGGCCGACATCATCCGATCCGGCGATCCCCCAAAAAGTCTCGTTTGCGGATTTATGGTAAAATCTACCTATTCTCATCATTGCCTCCGAAGTCGCCGATCATGTCGAGGAAAAGGTATATCGAACGGCTGATCGGGTAAGAAAACGTCTTAATTCTTTCTCCCGTATCGATATCGAAATAGTCCTCCGAGAGAATGCCCCGTCCGTAATTCATCATCTGTATTACGTTTTTCACAAAATACGGCCGCCAGCCCCAGTTTTTTCCGTTGAACTCGTGGGTTTGCGAGAAACCGCCGCTTGGTAAACGGTCGAAATTCGAAGAAAGCTGATTTCCGTTCTCGCCGCAGACATATATGCGGATACATTCCTCGGGAATTCTCGGCAGAATAACAAAAATATACTCGTCCAATCCGCCGTTCCTTTCATACGGATATTCTTTCATTGCCCATTCGAACTGTATGTTGTAAGCGGCCTCGCTTTCCATATGCCGCGACGCTTTATCGAAACTGATTCGGTTTGCTTCCGCCAGATTTTCGCGCATCATCGCGGAGAACTTTGTTTTATCCTGAAAGTCGCTTTCCGCCTGCGAGAAAAAGAAACCCTGTATCATACATCCGCCCGCGAAGATCGCATGGCGCAGTTCTTCCGACGTCTCGACCCCTTCGAAGATTACCGAAACCCCTTCCTCACGCGAAAATTCCGAGATATGCCGGATCATCCTGAACAACTGCCTGCTTTCCATGGATTTTTTCATGAGCGCCATATCGATTTTTACATAGTCGGGTGTGAGATGAAGCAGGCGGTCGAAGTTGTCGAAGTTGAAATCGTCTATCGCCACCTTACAGCCGTAGGAATGATAGATATCGATAAACTCGCGGAGCAGGGAGATATCCTGCGTAAACTCTTCTTCGGTGATCTCGATTACTATTCTGTCCATCTTCACGCCGATTCCCTGCATATAGAGCAGAGACGGCAGAGACCCCTTGTCGCCCAAATGAGCGAGTATCCACGAAGGATTGATATTAATAAAGAGCCGGGAATCGATATCCTTCATCCGGAAGTAGCTCAACGCCGCCCTGCGGACTGCCCTGTCGTACAACAGTTTCGTCTCAGACTTAATATCCGGATCGTAAAAGAATCCGCCGAGGCTCTTCAGCGCCCCGTTATCTTCATATCTCCCCAACACCTCGTAGGCATAGATCATGCCGTCGCTTACCGCGACGATAGGCTGAAAGCAGGGAAAGACCTGAGAAATATCTATCATTTTATTACCGGAACCGGCGAATCCCTACATATTTCCGCAGATTTCATCCGCGAATTCGCTGGTTTTTACCTCTTTTGCGTTTTCTATCTGTCTCGCGAGATCGTATGTAACCGTTTTCTTGAGTATCGTAGCGTCGATCCCCTTCTCGATCAAGTCCGCCGCTTCGCCCCATCCCATATAACGGAGCATCAGCACGGACGAAAGGATCAGCGAGCCGGGATTGACCTTGTCCATATTGGCGTATTTCGGCGCTGTGCCGTGAGTAGCCTCGAATACCGCAAGATAGTCGCCGATATTGGAACCCGGCGCCATTCCCAATCCGCCCACCATCGCCGCAGCGGAGTCCGAAAGATAATCGCCGTTGAGGTTGGGAGTGACAAGGACATCATACTCGTCCGGGCGAAGCAGGAGCTGCTGGAACATCGAATCGGCGATCCTGTCGTTCACAAGCACCTTTCCCTCGGGGAGCTTACCGCCGTAGAGCTGGTTCAGTTCCTCCTCGAGCACGATGACATCGCGAAAATTCTCAGCCGCTTCCTTTTTGCACCAGTTGTTGAACGCGCCCTCGGTGAACTTCATGATGTTTCCCTTGTGAACGATCGTCACGGATTTTCTATTATTGGCGAGCGCGTATTCGATTCCCTTCCGCATCAGACGGCGGGACGCGAATTCGCTCATCGGCTTGATCCCTATTCCCGATTCCTCCCGGATATTGAAATCGAATTTCTGGTTGATAAAGTTGATCACCTCTTTGGCGTCGTCGCTCCCGGATTCCCATTCGATACCGGCATATACGTCTTCGGTGTTTTCACGGAAGAGGACGATATCGAGAAGCTCGGGTTTGACCAGCGGGCTGGGAGTGCCCTTAAAATAACGAACCGGGCGGACACAGGCGTATAGATCGAGTATCTGCCGGATAGACACGTTGAGGCTTCTGAAACCCTTGCCGATAGGCGTGGTTAACGGGCCTTTGATCGCGATAACAAAATCTCTCAATGCCTCGATGGTCTCGTCAGGGAGATAGCTCCCGTATAGCTCATTTGCCTTCTCGCCGGCGTATATCTCCATCCAGACTATTTTGCGTTTTCCGCCGTAAGATTTCGCGACAGCGGCGTCGACGGTCTTCTTCATGGCAAGGGTGATATCCCGCCCGATCCCGTCACCCTCGATATAGGGAATGATCGGATTGCCGGGAATGGAAGGTTTCCCGTCGGCGATTACTATTTTTGTCCCGTCAGCCGGAACTTTGATTTTCTGGTATCCCATTTTTCCTCCGTGTCTACGAAAATAACTGGCATGATATTCTAAAGAAAAAATGCGTAAAAATCAAAAATAAGGTAAAATCAATATATCTGATTTTCCGGAGGAATCTATGATGATGGTAATGAAGGCCATGCTGACTATTCTGCTCGCGGGCCAATCTCTCACATTCGAACTCGCGATCTCCGAAGAGGATAAACAGACCGGTATGATGTACCGTGAGGAATGGGGCAAGATCGACGGTATGTTGTTCGTCAACCAGAAACCTCAGAAGGTCGGGTACTGGATGAAAGACACCCCGCTCGAGATGACGATGCTTTTCATGGATAAGGATTTCAACATCCTCGAAACCTATTATCCTACGCCCTATTCCGAGGATATCATCGCCTCGGCCAGCGATAAGATCCGTTTCGTACTCGAGATCAAGCCGGAACTGGAAGACCTGATCAAGGACAACAAAACGGATTTTCAGGCTCAGATGAAAAAGAAATTAAAGGCGTTCAATATCAAGTAATGAAATTCACAATCTGGGGAAACAATAGATTCGGGAGGAGTTATGAAATCGGTCATTCTTCGTTGTCAGCTCAAACGCTGCAATGTCGACGGAACGGAAGATATGTCTATCGAGAAATGCGTGATGAGCAACGGTTCGCCGTGCTATTACCTGATCTCCACGCAAACCGACGTTTTACCGGAAGACATGGTGTGGGATAAATTTAACTCCTATGTCACCCAGCAGAAAAAAAAGCCGCTGGCATGAAATTTTCCTCGCATTCCGGTTATATTTTGTACCCGGCTGGAATTGACAACGGCGTGGTCTGCGGGAGCACTTTCGACGCGTCCGCCGGGGGGATTTATTCCAATTACGCGCTCCACACATCGGAAGGCCCCGGGGAAACAAGGAATATTACCGAAGCGCGGGACCGTCTCCGCGATGAGCTCGGGTTCGGCGCGCTCGTGACATTGAAACAGGTGCATGGCGAAAAAATCCATAAGATCGGCGGCGATATCCGCGGGTACACCGACGACCCTTTGATCGAGGGCGACGCGATTATCACGGATAGCAAAAACGTCCTGATCGGTGTACTGACCGCCGACTGCGTTCCGGTGATGTTCTATTCCGCCGAAAGGGTTGGAATCGCGCATTGCGGCTGGAAAGGCGTTTTCGCCGGTCTGCATACGAAAACCGCGTTGGCGATGGGTTCCGCTCCCGGCGATCTCACAGTCGTGTTCGGGCCGAATATCCGTGTGTGCTGTTACAAAGTCGGAGCCGATTTAGTCGAGAAGTTCCGGGACGCCGGACGAGACCCTGTTTTTACCGAACGGGGCGGAGAATTTTATTTCGATCTCGAGGGCACGATCAAGGCTGAACTGATTTCCTTGGGCATACCCGCCGGGAATATCCATACGCCTGAACTGTGCACTCTTGACAGTTCCGCGCCGGGATTTTATTCATACCGGCGAGGCGATTTGAAACCGAGAATACTCTCGTTCATCGGACTGCGTTAAACGGGAGGATTGCTTCTCTCATATTGATATAGAATATGAAGTTTAACTGCCGTCCTCAGTTTTTTCCCGTTTAAAGATAATAAATCGGCCGATTTACACATGATAAAAAGCGGGCGGAAATAAAAAAGTTCTTGACAGTTTGGATTTTTGAGTTATATTAATTATATCCACGAAAAGGAGGAATATATGAGTTTCAGGAAACTATTGATGTCAATCGCTTTATTGGGTGTGGGAATAGGTCTCGTTTCGGGTTCCATGGATTCCGCTTACAAGAATCTCGAAATCAAAGAAAAGAAAGGCACCACGATGTATGTGGCTTTCAGAATCAATATCCCTTATGCGATCCAGTATGTCGAAAACCAACTGAACGGGTTCAAGAAAAAGCTTGAAACAGCTGAAAAGGGCAAGAAGGCTCTTCAGGTCAAGATTACCAATTACTCCGTGACATTGAACCTGATGAAGAAGAATAAGATCAAGAGAATCTGCGTATTCGGCGACTTCAACGGTTGGATGACGTTCGCGAGCGAGAAGCCTAATGTCCTCAAGCCCGGTACCGCAAATCCCGATACTTGGTATACTCCTAACGCGGTTCCGTTCCTTGTCTCCGGCGCGGGCGAAAAGCTTCGCTACAAATTTGTTCTCGATATCGGCAAGACCTATATTGCCGCCGACGGGAAAGAGCAGGAGTTTATTTACCTTGAAGATCCCAAGAACACGTCGAAGTCCGATGACGGTTTCGGCGGATTTAACAGCGAATTTTTGTCTAAATAACTAAACCGAATTGCTTAGGAGAGCCGTCAGAACGGCTCTCCTTCAATTATTGAGGGGTGGTCTACGAGAAGAGTGAGTATGAA
>MIBE01000057.1:32770-41132 GCA_001829415.1 Spirochaetes bacterium GWF1_51_8 | reverse complement strand
GGATGAATTTATTAAAGAAAGGATTTCAAAAAGCGAGTATAAATTCATCTACGATCTTTCGGACGTTAAATGGATTGATTCGATGGGTCTGGGTCTTGTCGCGATGACTGTCAAGATTGCCCTGCTCAACAATTCCCGGGTCTGTGTAGTCAAACCCCGTGAGAATGTGGTCGAGCTATTCCGGCTGAGTTCGTTGATCGATCTCATTAAGATTTTTGACTCGATAGACGAGGCAGTAAGCTTTTTTAAATAGATTTGTTTTTCCAACGGTGCAGACTGACACCCGAGTAACTGAGGTGAAATCCGCACTCCTCTAACGCGCAGATCAGGTCCCGCTGTCCCGGTTCCGCCCACATTTCCATCAGTATATATTCCCCCATCCGCGCCTCTATATCCTTGAGAAGTTTAATCTCGATCCCCTTCCCCGCGTACTCCGGGAAAACGATCAGGTCGGATATTTTGTAGATCGGCTTTTTCACATCCAATGTCGCCATCGAGAGCTTGTCGGCGGAGAGATGGATCATGCCCTTCGAGAGGCCGTTATCGCGGTATTCGAGGATCACGTTTTCGTCATCGAACGATTTCTTAATAAACTGCTCGGCGATATAACCGGTGAGTAAATCCTGCGGTATCCGCGTATCCTTCAATAGCGATACTGGGCGTTCGATATGCGGAAGGTACTGCTCGAGGTTCTTCCGGCTGATCAGATCGATATCCTCTGAGATTTCATCCTGACGGCGCTCCGCCCCGGGAAAATAACGGTAGATATGCCAGAACATCGCGGTTTTAAAACCGGTACTCTCGTAAACATGCAGGGCGGGAAGGTTGTATACATCAGTCCCGACAGTAATAACGTCCGCGCCGTAGGTATAGAGCACCCCGCAGCCCTTCTCGACAAGGAATCGTCCTATTCCCTTAGAACGGTATACGGGATCGACCGCGAGAAGGTAAATATTCCCTATCTTCTTCCCGACCGCCCGTGAAAGAGTGTCGTTCAGGCCGATAGTGACAAATCCGACTATCTTGCCGTCTTCTTCGGCCGCGATATTGACCGAGGTCTTTTTTTTAATCATATCGTCCGCGAAGGAAGGATAGAAGTTTTCGCTGAGCGAACGGTATTTTTTATCGATATTAAACGGGGAGAAATCGAATAGATACGAGAGTTCGAGAAGCCTCGGGAAATCCCGAGGTTCGGCCTGACGGATCGTCATATGTTAAAGCACGCTGTTCGTTTCTTCCGCGTCATCCATATATATCTTCGCCTGGTTGGAAGAATAGTCGGCGGATGCCTTATAGAACTTCTCGCTGAGCGATTCGGGCGACGGCGGGGCGAACTTGACCATAATCGTACTTCGGTTGAACGTATCGACGTAGAGCAGGGTGATTTCGCTATTGAGTGTGCGCCAATGAACGATCTCGCCCGCGAGCGTACTTTCAGGTTCGCCGTATTCTTTGACCATCAGTTCCTTGATATTGAGGAAATGCCCCATCACCTCGTCATGATGGAAAACGTTCGTGACCTGGTAGACGAGCGATACAAGATGATTGCTCTCGAAACTGTATGTCACGAGGATGTTGTAGTTAAAATACTTATCGAGATAACCCAGGCGTTCTTTCCCGTCGAAATAATTCGTCGAGGAGAAATAGTCGAAGTTGTGGACATAGTACGGGATGTGGCAGGCAGTCTCGGCCTTCCTGATCTCGATAGGATTCATTCCCCAGCAGACGCCGCGGATATCGGTGAGATCGATAAAACGGATCATCAGTACGAAAAGAAAAATCATACCGAAGAATATGATGTTTCTCAGCATCTTCCCTCTCCCAATAGTAGTTCATTTTATTATCGGCAAAAGAGGAAATTAGCTGATTCTATATTTCTTTTTCAGCTCCGCGAGTTTCCGGTCGAATTCCTTGAAAGTGACATAAAGCTCGTCGTGCAGTTTGGCGTTATATGGATTTTCATCCTTCAGGATATGGATTGCGCCGTGAAGGTACTCGATCGATTTGTTGAGAAGCCTGATCTCCGCCGGGACATACGAAAGGACTTCGTCGTCCGCGTCGCCGAGCGAAGGCTTGTGCTTTTCCTTCATAAGCGGCTGAGCGCCCGCCTTCCTTTCCGATATCTCGCGCAGGAGAATAGTCAGGCTCTCCGGCACCGGATTCCCGTCGTTCATATAGCGTACTATCGCCTTCGAGACTTCGAGGCCGGTCAGGTCGATATTCGTATCGCTGTCGACTATCCGTATCTCGTCATGCCCGAGTATAAATCCAATCAGCTCTTCGAGACGGATAAACTTTTTCAGGCAGGTGTCGTACATCTTCCTGTTCGAATACTTCTTGATCAGGTGGAACATGGCACATCATCCCATAAGTTTTTCGGCCAGTTTTACCGCGCTGACTGCGTCCGGGGCGTAATAGGCGCCTATCTCCTCCGCGTAACGGGGAGTTACGGCCGCGCCCCCGATCATGACCCGGAATTTCCCGCTCTTCGCGAGACCCATAAACTCGTCCATCCTGGGCATGGTCGTGGTCATCAACGCGGAAAGCCCTACGATATCGGCGTCCACCTCCACGGCTTTCCGTAAAATTTCCTCATTCGTAACATCTTTCCCTAAATCGTGAACCTCGAAACCTTTATTCTGAAGCATGATAATCACAATGTTTTTCCCGATATCGTGAACGTCGCCCTTGACAGTCGCGATCACTATCTTTCCCTTCGGCTCGGAAGATTCCAGCTTGAGAAGCGGCTCGAGCTTCAGGAACGCGGCCTTCATCGTCTCGGCGGACATCATGAGCTGGGGCAGGAAGTACACGCGTTTCTCATACAGCTCGCCCACTCTGTTGATCCCCGCGATCAGGTGCTCGTCGAGTATCTGGATCGCCGTCATCTTCTCGGAAAGCCCCTGCTCGACCAGTTTGACGATCCCGCCCTTGTTCCCCTTGAGGATCGCGTCATAGAGCTTCTCGCCTGTAGTCTGAGGGGCGGAAACTGCGGCCGCGTCCGGCTTGGATGACGCGCCCGTTTCGGCCTTCGTTTCCAGTTCGGAGTAAATACGGATATAGTCCTTCGAGTTCGAGTCCTTCGACAGCAGGACATCCGACGCCCGCGCCAGCCCCATCAGGTCGGAGTCAAGCGGATTCATGATCGCCGAGGTCAATCCCTCGGAGATGGACATATTTAAAAACGCACGGTTGACATACGGCCTCGCGGGAAGCCCGAACGAGATGTTCGACAGACCCATCGAGGAGTAGATACCGAGTTCGGTTTTATAACGGCGGATGGTTTCAAGGGTCACCCGCGCTCCGGCCTGCTGTGCGCTGACTGTCAGCACCAGAGGGTCGCCGATGATGTTCTTCTTCTCGATCCCGTGACGCTCCGCCTCGGAAATAATTTTCCGCATGAGCTTGATTCGTCCGTCGGCGGTCTCGGGAATTCCCTTTTCATCTATCGGCAGCGCGATAAACGCGGCGCCGTACTTCTTGATATCTTTCAGCAGTTCGAGCCGTTCGGGCTCGGCGGTGATCGAGTTCAGGAGCGGTTTACCGGGATAAAGCCTCATCCCCAGTTTCGCCGCTTCGGGATTGGACGTGTCTATCGCGAACGGAGCCTTGACCGTGTTCGCGAGTATCTCGATCCCTTTCTTCACAAGCGCGGGTTCGTCCGCGCCGGGAATTCCCATATTCATATCGAGGATGTGCGCCCCGGCCTCTTCCTGCCTGATCGCTTCGTCCTTGAAAAGATTGAATTCTCCGCTCCGGATGTCCTCGGCAAGCTTCTTCCGCGCGGTTGGATTGAGGCGTTCGCCGATCACCACAAACGGCCCGTCGTGCCCCATGAGGACTACGCCGTAACGTGACGATATCTTCAGGAACGACCTCTTCGAAATATCGCGGCGGTTTATTGCCGCGCTTTTCGTTGAACGGATCATCTCGGCGATGTGTTCGGGAGTAGTCCCGCAGCATCCTCCGATCACGTTAACGCCGGTATAGTTCATCTCGGCGACCAATCTCGCGATATGCTCGGGGGAAGTGCCGCAGCATCCGCCGATAATGTTCGCGCCGGTCAATTCATGCAGGTCGATCATCTTCACGGCCTTGGACGTGAACGAGACCGGGGTTTCGTCAAAGACGGTTTTACCCTCGTGGATATGCGGCATCCCGGCGTTCGCTTGCGCGATCATCGGGAGATCGAAAAGTCCCCTCGTCCGCGCGATAATCTCAGCCATCTTATCCGGCCCGGTACTGCAATTCGTCCCGATCACAGCCGCGCCGAGCGCTTCCATCATCGTGAACGCCGCTTCCGGCGGTGTCCCGGTCACTGTGCGGCCTTCCGCGTCGAACGTCATATTCGCAATCATCGGCAGGTCGCAAATCTCGCGGCAGGCGACCATCGCGGCCTTCAATTCCAAGAGATCGACATGCGTCTCGAGGTCGATAGCATCCGCGCCCGCGTTCGCGAGCACTTCGATCTGTTCTTTATAGATTTCGACCATTTCGTCGAACGTCATTTCTCCGAGCGGTTCTATAAACTTCCCGGTCGGCCCCACCGACGCCGCGACTATCGCCCTGCCATCCGCCGCGCGTTTCGCGTTACGGACTCCGGCCTCGTTCAGTTCCTTCAGCCTTCCGGTCAGCTTATAGTTGGTCAGCTTGAGACGGTTTCCGCCGAACGTATTGGTCGTGAGCATCATCGAGCCTGCGTCCACATACCGGCGGTGGATCGAGAAAATATCCTCGGCGTGGCTGACATTCCACTCCTCGGGGCAGTCTTCGCCAGCGAGGCCGATCTGCTGGAGCAGCGTCCCCATCGCGCCGTCGCTGAACACGATCCCATTTAAAGCAAGGTTATAGAATTCTTTCCAATTCATTGTATCTCCAAGTAAAAGATATAAGATTCTAACCGGATTTCCCGTTTTTCGCTAACATTTTACTTAAATTTCTCGCGGTAGAAATCCTCGAGTATACGGTGCGATTCTTCCTTCGTCCATGCGTATTCCAGCAATGACCGGAAATAGGAATACGGCTCTCCGGTGTCGAGCATCATGCCGTGTATCGGGAACGCAAGCACCTTGTCCTTGCGCGCGAGTTTGAGAATAGTGTCGATATGGAAAAACTCGCCCGTCCCGGTAAACTCCGCGTACTGCTCTTCCAGTAACGGGAGAAACTCCGGGCTGAATAGATACCGCCCAATAGACACAAGGTTTCCGGGAGCGTCTTCCTTTTTAGGCTTCTCGACTATCCCGCGCACATGCAGGCTTCCGCCCTTTTCATGCGCGTCGATCACTCCGTAACGGCTGACATCGACATACTCCTCACGCACCGCGAGGACGGACTTCCCTGTCTTATTATAGATATCGATCAGCGACTTCGTGATGCCGGGATTGGCGATGACGATATCGTCGGGATACGCCACTACGAACGGATCATTGCCGATGACGGGATGGGTGATGAGAAGGGCGTGCCCGGTACCGCGCATCCTCTGCTGGCGGATAAAAACGAAGTTCATGTTACGGGGCTGAATCGCCTTCGCCCACGCGTCCTTGCCGGCCTTCTCAAGCTCGGTCTCAAGCTCGACCTCGCGGTCTAAGTAATCGTCCAGCGCAGACTTGCGGCGGCTCGTGATGATCACGACATCCTTGATCCCGGCTTCCTCGAACTCGTCGAGGATGAAGTCGATCAGCGGTTTATTGAACATGGGGAGCATTTCTTTCGGGACCGTTTTGGTCGCGGGCAAAAAGCGCGTGCCGTAACCCGCTGCAACGATGACTGCTTTCATTTCTGCCTCTATGTGTTCTTCATTTTGATACTCTTCAGGTAGCCCACGATAAAGTCCTGTATCTCGCCGTCCATCACGGCCTGGATATTTCCCTTCTCGATATCGGTGCGGTGATCCTTCACAAGGGTGTAGGGCTGGAAGACGTAACTCCTGATCTGGTTGCCCCACTCGATCGACTTCCGCTCCGGCATCTTGGACGCTTCCTCACGGTCTCGTTTATCGCGTTCGTAATCGTAGATACGGGAACGGAGAACCTTCATCGCAAGGTCTTTATTCTGGAACTGGGAGCGTTCGTTCTGACAAGTGACGACAATCCCGGTCGGGAAGTGCGTGATACGGATCGCGGAACTGGTCTTGTTAACATGCTGGCCGCCCGCGCCCGACGCCCTGAAAGTGTCGATGCGGATATCGTCGTCCTTGACCTCTATTTTGATTTCGTCGTCCACCTCGGGGATGACGCTCACCGCGCAGAATGACGTCTGCCGCTTGTTGTTCGCGTTGAACGGCGATAGCCTCACGAGGCGGTGGATACCATTCTCGGCCTGAAGATACCCGTAGGCGTGCTTGCCCTTGAAGTAGATCGTCGCGTCCTTCAATCCCGCGCCTTCGCCGGGTTCGTAGTCCACCAGCTCGGCCTTGAACCCGTTCAGCTCAGCCCACCGCATGTACATCCGCAGAAGCATGTCGCCCCAGTCCTGGGACTCCGTTCCGCCCGCGCCGGGATGGATATTCAGAAACGCGTCATGGGTGTCGTTCTCGCCGGAGAAGATCATCTCGATCTCGAGCTTGGACAGCTTCGAGGTCAGGCTGTCGTAGTTCTTCTGGAGCTCGGCGATCATCGCGTCCTCGCCTTCGGATTCGGTCAATTCGACCAGCCCGAGAAGGTCGTCGATATCCTTACGAAGGACCTTCCAGTCTTCTATCTCGCGTTCGAGATTGGACATCTCCGAGTTCAGCTTCGAGGAGAGCTTGTGGTCGGACCATACCTTCTCGTCGTTGAGCTGTAAACGGATTTTTTCTATCTCAGTGACACGATTCTCGATCTCAAAGAGACCTCCAGTCGTGCTCGAACAAGTCCTTTAACTGCGAAACCTTATCATAAAAGGCGCCCACCGCGTATTCCTCTCTTTATTCAAGTTTCAGGCCGATAAGCCAGTAATCTCCGCTGATCCTGTTATAGTCGATCCCGGCATCGTAAAAATGCTCGTAACGGAAAAAGACTTCCAGACATGCGAGCTTTCCCGCGAAACGGAACCCGCCCTCGAAGAGCCAGTCCACCGGCGCGGTCAGAACTTTATCCTTCCGGTAAAAATCGATAAACACGGCTGGATGGACATAGAACGAAATCCCTTCCCATTCGGCGACCCTGATCTTCGCGCCCAGTTCGATTGTATCGAGGATATTCGTGATCCTCATATCCGGCTGGGTGTAGTTCGACGTCGTGAGATCGCTCTTTATCACATATATATGGTTCTTGACGTAAGGCTCTATCCATGTAAAAACGCCGTTCTCCCAGTCGATACCGATAGGATCGGGATTCCAGCGCAGGGTGATACTGTCGTAGATCGAGACACGCGCGACATACTTCCCTGTGCGGATAAAGATATTCATGTTATCCACATCGTGCTTACAGCGGTGATGGTACCCCAGCCCGAACGTATTCCCTTCGTAATGGTAAAAAAAGTACAGCATCTCCTGCCAGAAAATCGCTCTCGGCTCGAAGTAGATATCGCTGTTGGTCGCGGACATCAGTTCGAGGTCGCTCCCGATCACCGCGCTGAAGGTGTCCCCGTAACGGAATACTTCGCAGTATCCGCCGAGCTTCGCGCTCCAGTAATGCTCCAGGTCGGACTGATAGACATACCGTCCGAATTCGCCCCATCCCCAGAAGTGCGTAAACGCCCCGGCCGCGCCGGGTATCTTAAACTGAAACGGATCGTAAAAGTAATTCCTGTCGGTAAATACAAGCGCGCTTAGCCGCGCGGCGAGAGCAACAAGGATGAATATCGATAATCCCGCCCTTTTCATTTTCAGCCGTTTATCGAAATCGCGCGTTCGAGCCGCTTCACAGTACGTTCCTTCCCGATTACCGGGATGAGGAAGTAGATTTCCGGCCCATGCGGACGCCCGGTCAACGCCGCCCGGAGAGGCATGAAAAGGTTTTTCCCCTTTACGCCCGTCCTCTGCGCGATCGTTTCCGCGATCTTCGCGAACTGTTCCTCGCCGATCTCGCCCGTCTGTTCGAGGATCAGCTTCTTGAACTCTTCTATCACCAGAGCGGACGTTTCCTTCTTCAGGAACGCCATCGCGTCCGGATGTATCTCGAAATCGTCGTTGAGGAAATAGTCGATGTGCTCCTTGATCTGAGACAGACGCGAACAGTATCCGCGCGTCAGTTGAACTACACCCTTGAGAAAGTTAAGGTTCTTTTCGTCGGCGAGATACTTCTCGTCGATCAGCCCTGTTTCCATCACATACGGGAGCGCGAGCTCGAAAATCTTATCGACATCCGCGTTCAGGACGTCGTGCTTGGCGATCCAGTCGAGCTTCACCGGGTCGAAGATCGCCGGGCTTGTCGACAGCCTG
>MIBE01000057.1:0-32747 GCA_001829415.1 Spirochaetes bacterium GWF1_51_8 | reverse complement strand
CTGTCGAGGTCGAATAGTTCGATTAGTTCCTTTTTATTCAATATCTCGCGTCCGTCCGGGCTGGACCACCCGAGGAGAGCGAGGTAGTTTAATAGCGACTCCGGCAGATATCCCATCTTACGGAACTCGTCCACACTCGTCGCGCCGTGACGCTTTGAAAGTTTTTTCTTGTCCGGGCCGAGCACGAGCGCCATATGCGCGAACACGGGCGGTTTCGCCCCATAGGCCTTGTAGATCATGAGTTGTCTGACCGTATTGGAAAGGTGTTCGTCGGCGCGGAGAACGTGCGATATCTCCATCAGCATGTCGTCGATCACCACCGCGAAGTTGTACAGCGGCAGGCCGTTGGAACGAAGGATGACGAAATCGCCGACCATGCCCTTCGGGAACTTGACATTCCCCTTGACCATATCGATAAACTCGAAATCCTCTTCGTATGACCAGAAACGGATGACGGGCTTGCGGCCTTCCTTCTCGAACTCCGCCCTCTGGGAGTCGGTGAGGTTCCGGCAGCGGCCGTCGTAATGCGGCGGCTTACCCTCGGCTTCGAGCTTGGCCTTCCGCTCTTCGACTTCTTCCTCGGTGCAGTAGCAACGGTAAGCTCTGCCCTCGCCGACTAATTTCTCGGCGTAGTCTTTATAGATATCCAATCGTTCGCTCTGGAAGTATGACGCCTCTTTACCGCCCGCCTCCGGCCCTTCGTCCCATTCGAGGCCGAGCCAGCGCATATCGTCCATCAGCGCCTTCGTATAGTCCTCATGGGAACGTTCGAGGTCGGTATCCTCGATCCTGAGAACGAACTTTCCGCCGGTATGCCGCGCATAGAGATAGGCGAAAAGCGCCGTGCGGATATTGCCGATATGGAGATGCCCGGTTGGCGAGGGCGCGAAACGTGTCTTAATCATCGTGTGCTCCGTTTTCAAATTAGGTTATTTTATCCTGTTTCTCAGTTATAATCAAGTCCCGCATTCCATCAATTCTTTTTAAGCACGATTAAAGGATTTTTTCGATACTGGATAAAAAGTTCCCGCCCATCGTCCGTTCGCCGAATTTATCGAACTGCACCTTGAGCAGTTTGTCGGAGACGTAAGTCACCTTGCCCGTCCCGAGCGTCGTGTGACGTACCCTATCGCCGCTTTGCAGTTCGCTCATCTTCCCGATAGAGACGGACGGCGACACGTCCTTCACTTCCCCGGCATAGATATATTTCCCCTCGCCCGAATCGTCCTTTTGCGGCCTCGGCGTCACCTTCATCCGCGCGGTGACCGGCTTTTCCCTCGACGGCGCGTAAACATTGGTCAGCCTCTTTTCGTCGAACAGTTCCTTCGGGATGTCCAGAAGGAACACCGACGGACGGGTCGGGATCACATCGCCGTAAACAAGTCGCGAGCCTGAGAACGACATATAGAGGTTGTCCCTCGCGCGGGTGATCGCGACATAGAAAAGGCGCCGCTCTTCCTCCATCTGTTCGGGCGAGTTGCGCGAATTGGAGTGCGGGATGAGGCCGTCGTTCACCCCGGTGATGAACACCACGGGGAACTCGAGCCCCTTGGCATTATGGATCGTCATGAGCGACACATACTCGCGCTCTTCCTCTTCCTTAAGTTCGTCGATATCCGTCTGGAGCGCGATACTGTTGATATACTCGACAATATTCTTTCCGTCGCCCTCTTCGGACATCTCGAACGTCTTGACCGAGTTGACGAATTCCTCGACGTTCTCCCAACGCTCCGGGCCGTTCTCGTCGAACTCGCGGATATATTTTTTATAATCGATGGAATCTAAAAGGATTTTAATAAAATTCGTAGGCGTGATCTCTTCGATCGACTGATTCAATTCGAACAGGACTTGCCCGAGGTCGGCGATCTTCGCCGAGGGTTCCTTGGGTACCCCGTCTATTTCTTCCGCGCGCATAATCGCCTCGACATACGATATGCCGGAGAGCTTCGCGAACTGGACGATCTTCGTCTTGGACGCGGGCCCCACCCCGCGCGCGGGGATATTCACTATCCTCTCGAACGACTGACGGTCGAACGGGTTGATGACAAGGCGGGTGTAGGCGATCACGTCACGGATTTCCTTCCGCTCGTAGAACTTTTGCCCGCCGAAGATTTTATAATGAATCCTCCGCCTGATGAACGCTTCTTCCAGCGCGCGCGACTGCGAGTTGGTGCGGTAGAATACGGCGATGTCGCGCGGGCTTTTCCGGGTGAGCAGATCGTTGACAAGGTCGGAGACCGCCTGCGCCTCGTCCGTATCGCGCATCGTTTCGATCAGCACGATCCTGTCCCCGCCGGATCGGTCTGTCCAGAGTTTCTTCTCCATCCGCCCGGCGATCTTGTTCACCACGTTGTTCGCCGCGTCGAGGATCAACTGGGTCGAACGGTAGTTCTGTTCGAGCGGCACGACCTTCGGCGAGTAGTCGCGTTCGTAACGGTAGATGTTTTCTATTTTCGCGCCGCGCCACCCGTAGATCGACTGGTCGTCGTCGCCGACTACGCAGATATTCCTGTCGCGCGCGACGATCAGTTTCATGAACTCGTATTGGGTGACGTTCGTGTCCTGAAACTCGTCGATCATCATGTAGTTCCACAGGTTCTGGTAGAACTCGAGAAGCCTCGGGTTCTCGCGGAACATGCGGATCGGCATGAGAAGCAGGTCATTGAAGTCGAGAGCGAAATGCTCTCTCAGGCGTTTCTCGTACTCACGGTACACCTGAGCGGTCACCTTCTCGACTTCTGTCGCGGCGCCGCGCTCGTACTCGTCCGGCCCGATCATGTTGTCTTTCGCGCGGTAAATAGCGTTGACAATCGGGCCCGTCTTATAGATAGACGTGTTGATATGAAAGTCCTGCATAATCGATCCGGCGAGGTCCTTCGAATCGTCGTCGTCGTAGATGACAAAGTTATGGGGATAGCCGATCAGGTCGGGATTCCTGCGGATAATGAGAAGCCCGGTCGAATGGAACGTCCTGACCCATGCGTGCGCGGTGCTCTGTCCGGTGAGCTTCGCGATACGTTCCTTCATCTCACCCGCGGCCTTGTTCGTAAACGTCACGGCGAGGATATTCTCCATCCCGAGCCGTTTCTCGCGGAGAAGGTATGCGAAACGGTGAGTGATGACGCGCGTTTTTCCCGAGCCCGCGCCCGCGAGCACCAGCACCGGGCCGTCGTCCGCGGTCACCGCCGAATACTGTTTATCGTTCAATCCCTGGAGAAGAGAATCCATTATTTGCCTTCCGATACGGTCTGGTAGAAAACTCCCCGTTCGCCGATGACGGGTTTGACTTTTTTGTCATGCACAAGCACGTCAAGGTACTTCTCGATCTCGTGGACATGCATGCCGGTGATATCGTGGATATCGCGTGTCGTCAACGGCCTGCGCGCCACCGACTCGAGGATCAGGTCTTCGTTTTCGCGGCGGTAGGAAGCGATCTCGTCGCGCCGCTTGTATTTCAGGACGACTTCGACTATCATGCTTCCGTCGCCGGGATCGAGCTCGTCCCGCAGTCGTTCCATCAGGCTCATCGGCGGCGCTTTCAGCCAGTCCACGGTCCCCGGGCGGTCGAGCGAGTTGAGCTGGACACGGTCGGGACGGATACGGGCGATGGCGGCCTTGAGCGCGTCTATTTCTTCGAGAGTAGTATTTACTCCTTCTACGATAAACACTTCGAGCCAAATCTGCTTGGCGGGGTCTTTCTGTTTGTACTCGTCCCTGAACAGGACAATCCCGTCGATGATCGCATCGAGGTCGAGCTTGTTGTCCGGACGGTCGATCTTACCGAAACCCCCGGCGCACGCCGAGTCGAGCGATGGGAGCACCACGTCCGAGTTCATCAGTTCCGCGCGCACTTCCGCCCTGTCCAGCAATGTACCATTTGTCAGCACCGCGACCGGTACAGACGGGTATTCCGCTTTGAACAATTCGATCAGGCGGCCGATCCCCGAGTTGAGGGTCGGTTCGCCGGAACCGGAAAGAGTGACATATTCCGGCGCGGGGTTTTTCGAGAGGTAGTCCCGGAGTTCGCCGAGTATCCCGTCAATGGGATAGTACTCGGAGCGTTCGAGCGTCAGTTCGTTCGTCCCGCCGCACTCGCAGTAGATACAGTCGAGCGAGCAGGTCTTGAACGGAACCATATCGACACCGAGCGAGATTCCGAGCCTTCTCGACGGAACCGGGCCGTAGATATAACGGTACATCGATTATTGCTCGTGTTCCTGGATATAGAGAACGCAACCCCAGTATACGACAACAAGCCGCTGGGTATTGCTGAGCTTGGAATGTTTGGCCTCGATGTCCAGAGCTTTATTTGTAAAAACGTAGTAACTATTCGACTCCGTCTGGAACTGGTTTAACGTGACCGAGTTCGAGAGAAGGGAAAAACCGTCGAGGAACGCCGCGATCTTGCCGTCCGAAACAGGAGTTTTGTCCATCAGGAAGTCTATTTCCACGAGATACGAACGGAGATTCTTGACCGAACCGACAAACTCGATCCCAACCGCCTGTATTCCGGCGAAATCCGTATTCGATTGCATGGGATAGAACACGATCCTTTTATCGACAAATGTCAGTCCGGTGTCGAGAGTGTTGCTGATCTTGCCGAGTTTCAGCATGTCCTGCAGACGGTTCATCGTCTCGAAATGCTGTTCGCCGAGAGCGAAGCCGTAGAAGTCCACCTCGGTCTTCCAGTTCATCGTGCAGGAGACGGTAAAGAGAGATGTTAACAGTAGAACGATTAAATATTTTTTCATTTTATACCTCACGCGTCTTTCAGGAACGACAGATATGCCTGATAGGTCTGGAACAGGTCGGCCTTACAGACGACCTCGTAGGGCGAGTGCATCCCGAGGACGCCGACCCCGCAGTCCACGACCTTGATACCCAGATCGGCGACATAGAGCGCGACAGTTCCGCCGCCGCCCTCGTCGACCTTCCCGAGCGTACCGGGCTGCCATACTATATTGTTATCGTTAAATATTTTCCTGATCTTACCCATATATTCCGCCGAGGCGTCGCTCGCGCCGGACTTTCCGCCCGAGCCGGTATATTTCTCGATAATCACGCCGAAACCGAGCTTCGCCGAGTTGTATAAGTCGTTGACCTGCGTGTACATCGGGTCGACCACCCCGCCTACGTCGCCGGAGATACAGAACGAGTTCTCGAAGATGTCGCGGAGATTCGCTCCGCCGCATTCCTTACCGTAGAGCTCCTGAAGCCGCATCACGGAATGGGTGAAGAACTTCGAGCGGATACCGCTGATACCGAACGAGCCGATCTCTTCCTTATCGACAAGCAGGGCGCAGATCGTTTTCTCCGGCACACCCTCGAAATCGACGATGGAGCGGTACGCGGGGTAACTGCACGCGCGGTCGTCATGGCCGTATGCGCCGATCATGCTCCTGTCGAAACCGATATCCTTCGCCTTGAGCGCGGGTACGACTTCTATTTCGGCGGAAACAAAATCCTCTTCGATCATTCCGTAAAGCTCGTTCAGGATGCCGAGGACTGTATCCTTCACTTTATCCTTAATCTCCTTTTCTTCGCACGGGATACTGCCCACGATAAGGGTCAGGTTCTCGCCCTCGATCCCCTCGAGGAGCTTCTTCTCGCCCTGCACCTTGCGGGAGAGATGCGGCAGGAGGTCGTTGATCGTAAACACCGGGTCGTTATCGCCCTCGCCGATACTGATATCGACCGCGCTTCCGTCCTTACGGACTACGACGCCGTGAAGGGAAAGCGGCAGGTTGACCCATTGGTATTTCTTGATTCCGCCGTAGTAATGCGTCTTCATCATGGCGAGACTGTTTTCTTCGATCAGCGGCATGGGCTTCAGGTCGAGACGCGGCGAATCCAAGTGCGAGGCGATAAAATTGAGCCCCTTGGCGATATCCTTCTTCCCGAGGATGACGAGCATCAGGTTTTTATTCTCGTTGCGGAATAAAATCCTCTCGCCGGGTTCGGGCTTTGCCTCGGAGATATCCTTAAATCCGAGCTTCCTCGCGTCCTTTTCCAGATAACGAACACAAAGCCGTTCGGTCTTACAATGGTTCATAAAACCTTTATAGTCGTCCGCGAAATGCTCGATTTTCTTCCGGCCGGAATCGGATATATTTTTCCACGAGCTCGTGCGCTCGTATACGAATTTTGATTTTACTTCGTCAGCCATGTGTTCCTCCTCAAAGCAATTATTCTAGCGGCCTTTTCCGCATTTGTCAATTCGATGGGAATTATTTATTTTTTTTCAGGAATAGTATATAATACTTCAAACTTTTCGAGGGAGACTATGACCGTAGATAATTTCGAGTTCGACCGTCTGGAAGACGCCATCGCGGCTATCCGTAACGGCGATATGATCGTTGTGGCGGACGACGAGGACAGGGAGAACGAGGGTGATTTGATTATGGCGGCCGAGCTCGCGACACCCGAGAAGATCAATTTCATCATCAAGGAAGCGCGCGGACTGCTCTGCGCCCCTATGTCTCCCGAGATCGCCGAACGGCTCGAACTCAATATCATGATCGACCACCCCAACGAAAAGTGGGGAACCGCGTTCACCGTGTCGGTCGACTACAAAGAAACATCCACCGGTATCTCCGCCGCGGACCGCGCGTTGACACTGAACAAGCTCGCGGATAAATCTTCTATGGCGGAGGATTTCGAGAAGCCCGGCCACGTGTTCCCGTTACGCGCCCAGCGCGGCGGTGTCCTGAAACGCACGGGCCACACCGAAGCCTCGGTCGATCTTCTCAACCTCGCCGGTCTCACCCCTGTCGGGTGTATCTGCGAGATATTGAACGACGACGGCAGTATGGCTCGTCTACCTCACCTGATCGAATTCTCTAAGAAGCATAACCTCAGGATCATATCCGTCGCCCAGATTATCGAATACCGCCGGAAGCATGAGACGCATATCTGGCGTGAAGCGGAAGCCAAGCTCCCCACAGTCCACGGCGAATTTAAAATCCTGATGTACGAGAACGACATCGACAACTACCAGCATATCGCGATTTTCAAGGGCGACCTCGCGAGCAAAAAAGACGTGCTCGTCCGCGTCCACTCCGAATGCTTTACCGGCGATATCCTCGGATCGCTCCGATGCGACTGCGGCGACCAGCTCCATCGCGCTCTCGAGATGATCGACGCCGAAGGCGCGGGCGTCCTGTTGTACATGCGGCAGGAAGGCCGAGGGATCGGTCTGCTGAATAAGATTAAGGCTTATGCGTTACAGGATAAAGGGATGGATACCGTGGAAGCGAACCTGCATCTCGGTTTTGCGCCCGACCTCCGCAACTACGGCGTGGGCGCGCTTATCCTGAAAGACCTCGGTGTCGAACGGATCCGGCTGATGACCAACAATCCCACGAAGACACATGCCCTCGAGGGGTACGGCCTTCAGATCATCGAACGTGTTCCGATCGAGATCGCGACCAACCCTCATAACGAGCATTATATGCACACCAAGAAAACCAAAATGGGACATATTCTGGAAAAGACCGGAAAAAAGTCCTAAAGCGTGGATTGAATTTTGGAAATAACTTTCCCGACTAGGATCAGCATCTTCGTCTTATCCTGAGAAAGCTCTTCCTGAGGATACTTCTTGTTATCCGGGCAGATTAAAATACTGCCGTCGGTGCGGAAAACGATCCTCTGGGCGTTAAGCATTCCGGACTTATTCACGATGTAGATTCCGTCGGTCTTGGGAAGAAATCCTTCGACAAAAACGACGAGGTCTCCTATCGCAAGCGACGGATACATGACATCGGAAGAAATCTTGATCGAACGGAGTTTATCGTTGGGATAATTCCCCACAAGCGATCCCGCGATAGGCAAATACTCGCTGGTCTCGAATGAGTTTGGCTCCGTTTTCATCCCATAGTCCGGCGAAACCTTTACACCGATAACCGGGACGTACACAGCGACTTGCTTCTTCTCGATTACATCCTCGTCGATACCGTTCATGAACATCTTTCCGTTACCGGTAAGCAGCCATTCGATGTTGACCTCGTAGTTGTTGTACAGAACTGTCAGCACTTCGAGCGTGGGCTTGTTACGCCCGGTCTCGATCGCGCTGATCGCATCCTGCGAAAGCTTGAGGATCTGCCCAAGGTCGGCCTGCTTCAATCCCAGCTTTTTCCGGATCTTTCTAAATCTCTCTTTAACGTTCATTATCCCTCCAGGACTCTAAATCGGAGAGGGAGGGATTCGAACCCCCGGAACCTTTCGGCTCAACGGTTTTCAAGACCGCCTCCATCGACCACTCGGACACCTCTCCATTAACACGGGTATTATTATAGACAAATACAAGATTTTTGTCAAATAGGAAATTATAAGTTTTTCATCTTTTCAGGTGATAAATCATATTACTCAGGCTAATTTCTAATAATCTATTCCATTTTCTAAGCATTCAAATAGATGACAAAATTCATAATCCGGTATATAATAATTTCAGGTCACTTCTAAATACTCATTTATGGAAGAGACTATTAGGCGATTTTATATCAATAATGCCTTGAAAAAATTTAAAAACAAGGTTTATTAAGCCGCCTATCAATAAATTCCCTTCAGGGAGGAAGATATGTTATTTACTTATATCCAGCAGGGCGGATGGGTCATGGTTCCGATCATCATCGCCTCTGTCATCGCTCTGGCTGTATTTATCGAAAGGTTAGCCTATCTTCAGAAAGTAAATTCCAACGGAAAGATCATCAGTGAAAAGATGAAAGAAAAGCTGAAAGCGTTGAGAATAGACGAGGCGCTCGCGGTCTGCGAAAACCATCCCGGCCCCGCGGCGAATATTATCAAATCCGGGCTCGATGTCGCGGACAAGTCCCGTGAGGATATCGAGCGTTCGATGGAAGACGCGTCGAAATACGAGATGCCCAAGCTGAATAAGAATCTCCCGATCCTCGGTACGATAGTCAGTGTCTCCACACTACTCGGCCTTCTCGGGACGGTGCTGGGTATGATCCAGTCCAGTTCTATCCTCGCGACTCAGGGGCTTGCAAATCCGTCGGAACTGATCGACGGTATCGCGCAGGCCTTAATCACGACGGCCGCCGGACTGATTGTCGCGATCCCGGCGCTCATCGCGTATAACTATCTCGTCTCCAAGATCGACTCGATCATCTCGGATATCGAGATCAGTACTACCGAACTCATCAAGCTGCTCAAGAAAAAAGACGATCCCCGTAAAGAAGAACTTCGTCGCTGGTAAATAGATCACTCATACATTAAGGAGCGCTTCATGGCTAAATATTCCGATTTCACTCAGGGACCTAACAAAAAAAGACCCGTCAGTTTAAAGAAAAAAATAGTCCAGGGCGCGATGTGGGCTTTGGTTGTCCTCATCGTCATATCTTTCGTATTCTGGGTCGGCGGAAAGAACGGCCCCGAGGGACAGGGCTTTCCCGTGATCGCGAAGGTGAACGGCGCCGAATACCAAAACCGCCCCTATTCCCCGTTCTGGTATATAAACAATGAAGTCAGAGAGCAGATGATCTCGAGCGTATACAGCCAGTTCTTCTCCCCCGAAAAACTCGCGCAGTTCATCTTCGTCCAGAGCGTGGAGAATCTGGTCAGCCAGGCAATCGTCTACGATTTCGCCAAGCTCCAGAATATTCATCCTTCGAGCGAACTGATTAAATCTTATTACCAGAACGAAATCGCCACGAAGAACTATCAGCCGAACGACGATTTCATCCAGTACATTTCGATGGTTTACGCGTTCCGCGGCCTCATCGGCACATCGGGCGATATCCCCCATTCTGTCGGCTATTACAGCGAAGTCGGGCTCTATTCCTTCCTCGACGTCGTTCAGTATAACGCGCAGATCGAGGTGATTTACCTCGATGTCACGAACTTCATCGCGGGTAAGGTCGAATTGACTCAGGTCGCGAACTTCTATCAGGACAAGAACTTCGCGCAGGAAATAGTGATACAGGACATTATGATAAAGACAAAGGATCAGGCTCAGAAGGTTATCGATACCGCCCAGAAAGAAGGGTGGGATAAGGCTATCGAGCTCTATAAGACCAACGATATCGTTATATCGAATAAGATGCTTCTCACTAAAGAAGGAGACACCGCGAGCCGTTTCGCCGAAGCGATCAACTACTATGCCGGCGATTTCATCCCGAACATCGTTTATGAGAAGGGCAGATACCACCTGATGAAGGTTGTTTCCGTCCCAGAGTTTTCCAGCATCTCGAAGGACTACCAGAAGTACATCGCGAAAGAGTATGTGAAGTACTACTTCCCCATTCTTGAAAAGAAATACCAACCCGATATCGACGCGTCCATCGCGCAGATAAAGCTTCTCATTTCCCAGAATACCGACCTGAAGATCGCGGCCGAGAAGAGCGGATGGGAATACGCGAAGTCCATGCAGTTCTCCGCGCTCGCCGATTCGATCATGACGGAGAAGAACGATGCCGCCCTTCCCTTGCCTACCGGCAATAACGATGTCATGGACTTTATCTTCTTAAAGGATAAAAACGCCGTCAGCGACTTGTTTAACCTGAACGGGTTCTATTTCTTCGTAAAAAACATTTCCCGTGAAGTCAAGGTCGAAACGAAGACAACGGAAGAGATCGTCGATCTGTCCCGCGACTATGTGTACTTGAAAAGCGACGCGATCATCAAAGACTGGATGGATAACCTGAAGGCGAAATCGAAGATCGAAGTCGATAAGGATAAACTCAAGATGATGTACCTGCAATAAGTAAAATCGAATACGCCCCGTCCTCGGACGGGGTTTTTTATAAATTGAGGTAATAAGATGAAGAAGATGAAATCAAAGAATAAAAACAGTAACTCATTTAAAAAACTTTCTTTGCTCGAAAGACTATGCCGAATAATAAAAAGAGAGAGAAAACAAAATATTGAAATTGATGCTACTGATAATATTCTTTCAATTATGGAAAGCAATAAAAACAATAGTGAGAAATACCGAAATCTACACCTTGTTTTTGGTTCTGTTTTTATTTCCATTCTTTACATTTTGAAACTTGAGTTTCAGGAAGTTATAATTCTTTTAAATATGTTGGATCCTATATTTCCATTCATCATTTATCCTATCCTTTTTATTGTTCCATTGGGATACGTTTTTGATTTCATTTCGTATAAATTTTGGGTTCATGCGAAAAGATTAAAAACAATCAGAATATACCGATTTGATGGATTAAATTCTTTCTTTGATGTGTTATTCTTTCTAAACACTATAATTTTTATATGGTCATTCTTTATCATGTTTTCGGTTTCTATAGTATTTGTTAAAGCTGTTTATCAATTTTCAAGAGTTGAGGACATACAAGAGGAAGTGAATATTTATCTGAAAGATTATAATCAGCTTCCAAATTCTATTTCAAATCTGAATCTTTCTAAAGAAATTTTATCTGAATACCACTATAAGAATTTTTCAAACTATTATAGTGTTATTTTCCATTCTGAAGTATTATTACTTCCAAGGAAAGAACATACAAATTACTTCATGATAAAGAACAATGAAGCTATTGCTGTAATAAATCTCAAACTAATAGGTATAACTAATAAGAATTAATACGAATACATAGTTTTATAAATCCTATTTCTTCACAATCAATGAAAGCAGTTCCACATGGTGGGTCTGCGGGAACATATCGACAAGGTAGATTTCCTTGAGGTCGTACTTATCCGATAGGATTTGCAGGTCGCGCGCCATCGTCGCGGGTTTGCACGACGAGTAGATGATCTTCTTGGGCCCCATTTCCATCATCAGGTCGAGTACTTCGCGTTCCGCGCCCTTCCTCGGCGGATCGATTATCATGACATCGGCATACCCGAGGCGTGGGAGTTCTTCCATCACGTCACCGAGCACGAAGCTGATATTCGCGTCACGAAGCCCCTTGTCGCGGTTGATCTCAAGATTGTAGTTCGCGTCCTTGATCGAGCTTTTCGCGATCTCGACACCGATTGTCTCTTTAGCGAACGGCGCGACGAAAAGCGTAATCAGCCCTATCCCGCAGTAAAGATCGAATATTCTCTCGCTATGGCTTTCGTCGAGGAAGCCCGTGATCTTATCGAGCCATAACGGGATGACCGAGTTGTTCACCTGAAAAAAGCTGTCCTTCGATATTTTATAACGGATCGTTTTACCGCTCGCGGTGATCTCTTCGTAGACCGATCTGTCTTCATAACGCTCGGTGTCGACCCAGTTCACTGTAGTCTCGCCGAGTGACGTGGAGCGCACTTTAAAATTATGCGGCGGGAACGGGTCCTGTGCGCGCATATAGTTCATCGCCTCGTTGATATCCTTCATCGCGAGACGGCATTCCTCGAGGTCGATAATAAACTTCGTGTCCTTCCTGAAAAACCCGATCAGCTTCCTGCGCGGATTGACCTTGAAGGTTTCCGTATTGCGGTAGTAAAATTCCTGCCCCGAGGAAACGACGCCGGTCAGCGCGGGAAGGTCTATCTTCCCGATCTTATGAAATACTTCGAGCACAAGGTCTTGTTTGATCTGAAGCTGTTTGGCGTAGTCGATCATCTGGTAATCGCATCCGCCGCACATCCCGAAATACGGACAGGGCGCGGCGATCCGTTCGGGGGAAGGCGTAATAATCTCGAGCGGCTCGGCGAGGGCGTAGTCCTTCGTCTCCTTGTAGACATTCACCCTGACTTTTTCGCCGGGGATAGCGTAACGCACGAAGATGACTTTATTGTCCTCGTAGCCAATACTGACCCCGTCCGAGGCATACTTCTCTATCGTCAATACCGTTTCCCGGCTGGACGTTTTTATCTTTCTTGTTTCTTTTCCGCTGGGCAACACTCTTTATTCCGCCTTGGTTTTTTTATTGTTCTTCTTGCGCTGGCCGGATTTTCTTCGGGATGAAACGAGGATTTTTTCTACACGGTGATTTTTCGCAGAGAGCACCTCGAAACGGAACTTTCCCTCTTCGAATACTTCACCATTGAGAGGCATTTTCTGAAGACGGAACATCGCGAAACCCGCCATAGTCTCGAATCCCTCTTTCAGGATCGACTGCTTGAACTGTTCGTTAAAATCGTCCACATCGAGGCTTCCCTTGACGATATAATCGTCGTCGTGTTTCTCGATCTCGCCGCCGTCGATTTCCATGAATTCGCCGACAATCTCGGTGATGAGGTCCTGTGAGGTTATGATGCCCGCTGTGCCGCCGTACTCGTCCACGATGAAGACCATCTGCTTGATCTCGGACTGCATGTCGACGATCAGCTTATCGATCGGCATCGTCTCGGGGAAATAGATGGTTTTTTGTATGTAATGCTTGATCGGTTCGTCCTTCTTCGCGTTCAGGAGCGACTTATCATCCACGAAACCGATCATGTTAAAGATACGGTCGGAGAACACGGGTATTTTCGAATGCTGCGACCTGACCATCAGTTCCACGGCCTTCCCGACAGTCTCGTTCTCTTCTATCCCGGTCAGTCTGTTCTGCGGGATCATCACCTCGCGCGCCGTAACGTTTTTAAAATTCATGATGCTTTCGATATACTCGCGCTCCTTTTCCATCAGGAATCCCTTGTCCGTGGACATATTGAGCATTTCCTGAAACTCTTCACGCGAGATATTTCCCTTCGCCTTTTTACCGCGCCGGAAGATCGAAATCAGCAGTTTGATCGTTTTCACGAAGATAAACTGGAAAGGATAAAGGAGTAAAAATATAATCAGATAAAGAAATGAAAACACGTGCATAATCGGATCGGCGAAGTTCCTGAAAATGATCTTCGGGAAGACATCGGAGAACAACAGCACGATCGGGGTAAGGATCAATGTGACATACAAAGGAACGAGCGGATTACCGCCCAGTTGTAGCGAAAGGTATTCCGTAAATATCAGCGTTCCCGCGACAATACAGGCGTTCGTACCCAGCAGGAACGCGCCGATCATGTCCTCGGGAAAACGGTGCAGAAAATCGAGCACCTTATACCGGCGGTCTTTTTTATCGAGATTCGCATGCAGGCGTATCCTGTCGATAGACATGTATGCCGTTTCGCTACCGGCGAAGAAACCTCCCAGCAGGATGAAGATACCCGACAGTATGAGTTCCATTTATCGTCTCTCCACAATACACTTGTCAATCCGGCTCGCCGAACGGTCGCGAACATGCAATGTATAACGTTCGATCTCCATCGAAAATCCCGCCGGGGGAATATCTCCCTTGCTCTCGATAATATACCCGGCGATTGTGTCGAATTCCTCGCTCGAAAGTTTCGTCTTGAAGAACTCGTTAAAATCGTCCAATGAAATATCTCCCGAGACCAGATAACGTTTTTCGGATAACGGCAGGATCATGCGCTGAATATCGAAACTCTCGTCGATAATTTCACCTGCGATTTCACCCAGCACGTCGGCAATAGAGACCACGCCGAGCGCGCTTCCGTATTCGTCCACAACAGTCGCGATCTTGATCTTCCTCGTCTTGAAGTCCTCGAGCATCTCGGAAAGCTTTTTAGTAGGCGGAACGAAATACATCGGCTCCATGATTTCCTTGACGGACATCTTGTCGATTGAAGACGAGGAAAAGAGATACGGGAATATATGCCGGATGTCGATTGTGCCGATGATGTTATCGTCGGTTTTTGAGTACACGGGCATTTTCGAATGCTTGCCCGTGCGGAGAATTTCGATTGCCTTTTTTACCGTCGCGCTGTCCTTTATTGAAACAAGCTTATTCCGCGGTGTCATGATCTCCGATACGTCCTTCTGCGCGAACTTCAGGACGCTCTCGACCAGCTTCTTCTCCTCAGCCTCGAGAAACCCTTCCTTTGCGACCATGCTCAATAGCGCGGCAAGATGGTCGTCGTCAATCGTTTCGCCTTCCTGCTTCATTCTATTCAGGGCTTTCAGGATCAGATTAGAAAGCCCGGTGATCGGTTTTGTGATCGGTTTGAAAAATAGGAATAACGGGTAGATCAGACGCGAGTTGAACGCGGCGATGGGTTCTTTAAAATTGATCGCGATAGCTTTCGGTGAAATCTCCCCGAAGAAAAGGAGTATCGCTGTAACAATAACGGTCTGGATAATCGTGTTTTCAATCGGGACGATCCCTTCCATCAAAGAGGAAAGCGCGACGTTGACCATCGTGTTCCCGAGAAGAAGCGTGATCAGCAATGTCGAACTTTCACCCAATAACTGGCGAATCCGCTTATAGGCGGAGTTCTTGCGCATCTTCCTGATCTGCATCGTATCGAGTGAAAAAAGCGCCGTCTCGGTCGATGAAAAAAACGCCGAGAAAATGAGTAATACCGGGATTAGAACCAGCTTTATTATTTCTTCAACTTTCATATTTCAGTCAATTCTCCCATCCCGAATATCATACAACAGAATAAATTGTTTATCAAGTTACAGAGCTTATTCCGCCGATTCCGCGACGGCCGCGGCGATCTGCTTCTGCTCGTCGTCTGTCAGGAACGGGTGCATCGGCAGGGACATGATCTCGCGCGAGCACTTTTCACTCATCGGGAAATCGCCCGGTTTATGCCCGAGGAAGTGATACGCTTCCTGGAGATGGATCGGCTTGGGATAATGGATCGCGGTCGGGATTTCCTTTTTCGTCAGATGTTCCTTCACCGCGTCGCGGTTTTTCATACAAATCGAATACTGGGCATACACATGCCGTCCGGTGAATGACGAGGTTTTCGGGGTGACCGCCTTCGACCCGGCGAGAAGCTCGTTGTAACGCGCGCCGAGTTTCGCGCGGATCTCGCATTCCTTCTCGAAATGCGCGAATTTGACGAGCAGGATCGCGGCTTGGATATTGTCGAGGCGGGCGTTGATCCCGATATACTTATGCTCGTAGGTCTTCGACGAGCCGTGGTTCATTATCATCCGCATCTTTTCGGCAAGAGCGTCGTCGTTCGTAAACGTCATCCCGCCGTCGCCGAAACAGCCGAGGGGTTTGGCGGGATAGAACGACGTCGCGGAGACATCGGTAAGACCGCAGGATTTCTTACCCCGATAGACCGCGCCGAACGACTGCGCCGCGTCTTCCATCACCCAAAGCCCGTGCTTCTTGGCGATAGCGTTGATCTTGTCCAGATCGGGCGCCTGCCCGTAAAGCGACACGGGGATAATCCCTTTCGTCTTCTTGGTGATCTTTTTCTCTATCCGGTCGATATCGATATTGTAATCGTCGGGATTGATATCGACGAAAACAGGGGTCGCGCCGAGAAATGAAATTACTTCGACAGTGGCGATAAATGTAAACGGTGTGGTGATCACTTCGTCGCCCGGTCCGACACCCATAGCGGCAAGCGGAACGATGAGCGCGTCGGTGCCCGACGACACCCCGATAGCGTGCTTCACACCGACATACGACGCCAGTTCGCTCTCGAGCTCTTTACATTCCTTCCCCATAATAAACCGGGTATTCTCTATGACATCCGCGATTTTCGCGTCGATTTCAGCCTTATACTCATGGTACTGACGTTTCAGATCGATAAAATTCATAAGTCTCTCCTATATTCTGCCTTTTCTATTTCTCGATAACCTTTTGATCCATTTCCGCCGGAGTTTATTTCCCCAGAACACAGCGAAAACAATCCCGTAGAGAATTCCCCCGATATGCGCGAGGTAAGCCGTACCGCCAGTCAGTTCGTTCTGCCGAAGCAGGAGACCGTTCACAAGCTGGAGAGCGATCCACCCGCCGATCAGAAAGAGCGCAGGAACACGCGCGACAAACACGAAAAGCAGCAGCAAAGTGATCCTCGCCCTCGGGAAGTAAAGCATAAAAAGCGCCATCACACCCGATATCGCTCCGCTCGCGCCGATCAGCGGCAGCGGCGAGTCCGCATATACGGCGATATGCAGAAGGTTTCCCGCGATCCCCGCGAGCAGGAAAAAAAACAGGAAGCCGAAATGTCCCAGGAATTCCTCGACCTGTTCGCCGAACACCCATAAGAACAGCATATTCGACAGGAGATGCCAAAAATCGGCATGGAGGAATATCGATGTCACAAGCCTGTACAAATTCGCGAAAAAGTATCGCGAATTGAGTAACGGGACGACCGAGAGGTCCGCGAACATCTCCATTGAAAATCCGGCCGCAAGCTCGATCAGGAAAACAATCACACATACCGTGATCAGGAAATAATTTACCGCGGGAAAGTATTTCGAGCCGAGATTTTCCCTAATCGGGATCATCGAAGCGCCCTAGTTCCCGAAAATGATCGCGTTCGGGTTATCCTTCAATATTTTGCTGAACTCCTCGAGATTGATCACCATCTTCTTCAGCTTATCCGAAAACTCTTTATCTTTCAATAAGTATATCACGCTGTTCTCGTTCTTGTATAGCTCGTTCAGCGAAGTCGCGAACTTTTTCAATTCGATCATCGTCGCGTCGACATTTCCGACAATCGATCCGACCTTATCCTTATCGATGGTCTTCATCGCCGCCACGAGGTTTTCGGAGATCTCGTCGAGCTTATCGGCGGTGGTCTCGAGCTTCTTCATGATCTTCGCGGTCGATGCGAAGGTATCGTCCAAGTTCTTCAAGCTCGCTTCGATATTCTTCTGGCTATTCTTCACAACCTCGTTCAACGACGAGATCATTTCGCCCAGGTCCTGAAACACTTTGCCTACCTTCGACAACGCTTCCTGACCCTCGCCCGACTCAAGCGCGTCTCCGGCAAACTTACCCAGCACCTCGAACAGCTCGGACATCCCGAACGGGTCTACGCCCCGGATGTATTCGCCGTCCTTGTAGAAGTTCGTTGAATCCGGGTTGTATCCGCTGACATTGACATACTGCATCCCGACAAGACTTGTCGAGTAGATATGAAAAGCCGCTTCACTATTTAGTTTATATACCCCGTCGATCTTCAGCACCGCTACCAGATGATCGCCTTCGAGCAGGATTTCGTCCACAGTCCCGATCACCATACCCCCGGAAATGGAAACCTTATGCCCAGGCGAGAGGTTGTTGAGCGCCTTGAAGACAACGTTAAGTTTATAGCCCCCCGAGAGCCGGTAGCCGAACTTCCCGGCAAAATAGATAATAAAGCCGAAAAGAAGGATACCAATAAAAATAAAGACACCTATCCCGATAAAATTGATTTTTTCTTTTTTTTGCACCTTTTGCCTCTCTGTGTTATTTCAGATGTAACCTTTCGTGTTTGATCTTTTCTATCGCCTGGAGATACTCTTCGGTGATCGGCCCCTGCGAGTTCCCCTCGATAAACTGGCGGATGAACGGATCGACGGACTTTTCCAGTTCCTTCGACGTTCCGAGAAATACGGGCCTTCCCTTGTAGATCATCCCGATTCTATCGCCGACCATCTTCGCGCTTTTTATATCGTGCGTGACGACGATAAACGTGGTTTTCAGTTTCTGCTTCACCGATACGATCAGTTCGTTGATATTCGCGGTCATGATCGGATCGAGGCCGGTTGTCGGCTCGTCGAAAAGCACGATCTCCGGATCGGCGACTACTGCGCGCGCGAGCGCGACGCGTTTCATCATACCGCCGGACAGTTCCGCGGGCATCAGGTCTTCCGTATCGGGAAGCCCCACTATCTCGAGCGCATGCCTGACCTTCGCGACTTTATCGTCGTCGGACAGCTCGTGACGGATATGATCGAGCGAGAAAAGGATGTTCTGACCGACAGTAAGAGAATCAAAGAGCGCACCGCCCTGAAAAAGCATTCCGAAATGCTTCCGCATTTCCGTCCACTTTTTTTCATCGGCATAGGTCATATTCTCGCCCATCACCCAGACTTCGCCGTCGTCGGGCTCCATCAGGCCGATAATGATCTTAAGCGTCACGCTTTTACCGACACCGCTCTGGCCGATGATCACGAAAGTCTCGCCCTCGTAGATCGTCAGGTCAACCCCGTCGAGTACGGTCTTACCGCCGAGTTTTTTCTTGATCCCGTAGAGTTCGACAATCGGTTTCTTTGCTGTCTTTCCAGTCAATTCACGCCGCCTATTTGATATATGAGAAAATCGTACTTAAAACATAATCGATCAGAATCGCGAGAAAACTGCTCGTCACGACGGACTTGATAGTAGCGTTACCGACTCCTACCGCCCCGCCCGAGGTATAGAACCCGTAATAGGTGCTGACCGTCAGGAGAACGCCGCCCATAATGATCATCTTCGCGATCGATTCCCATACAAAACGCAGTTTCATGAACGCCTGCGCCCACATGACGTAAGTGTTAGTGTCTACTCCGTGAAGCGTGCCCAGCATGACCCATCCGCCGATCATGATCGCGATGATCGACATACTCCCGAGTATCGGAAGCGAGATCATCCCGGCGATCACGCGTGGCGTCACAAGATGCCCGATAGGATCGACTGAAAGCGTCCTTAACGCGTCGATCTGTTCGGTGACTTTCATCGTACCGATCTGCGCGGTGACCGACGAACAGACCCGGCTGACAAGGATCAGCGCGGCGAAAATCGGCCCGAGTTCGAGGACTGTCCCCACCGACAGGGCGCCGCTCATATACTGCGCCGTCCCCGCCATGATCAGCTCCATTGCGTTGCCGAGCTGCATCCCGAGGATCATCCCTACGCAGAAAGAAGTCGCGATAATGATCGGAATGGACAGCACCCCTATCGACCAAATATTCTTTATTATTTCCAAAGGATGACGGATATTCTGGGGGAAATGACGCACGGCCAGAATAAAAAAGGAGAAATAATGACCGAGTTCTACAAAAAAGGATTTCAGCTTCTCCAACATTCCTCCCTAGAAATTCCTCGACATTTCGTCCGCGACACGTTCCTGATCGCCGCGATGCTGTTCGAGGTTCATAAACTTCACGATTTCACCGTAGAACCCGAGCATTACCTTTCCGATAGGCCCGTTACGGTGCTTCAATATCAACAATTCAGCCTGGTTCTTTTCTTTCTGGAGCTCTTCTTCGCTCTTCTTGCCGGTGTAGTATTCGTCACGGTGAAGGAACGAGATCACGTCGGCGTCCTGTTCGATTGTACCGGAGTCTCTGAGGTCGGACAGCATCGGCGCCTTGTCCTCGCGTTTCTCCGAGGCGCGCGAGAGCTGGGAGAGCGCGACCACCGGTATCTGCAGTTCCTTCGCGAGGGCTTTCAGGCTCCGCGTGATATAGGACATTTCCTGCACCCTGTTGAACGACGGCTTGTTCGGGTCGCCCGCCGTGATGATCTGCAGGTGGTCGATAAATATTATTTTGACATCGTATTTCCTGAACGCGCGTCTCGCCTTCGAACGGAGCTCGTTCAACGGGATAGCCGGGGTATCGTCGATCAGGATTTTTGTTTTTTCGAGTTTTTTCGCGGCGGTCAGAAGGTCCTGGTGATCTTCCTTGGTGATCCTTCCGCTCCGTATCTTCTTGAGAGGGATACCCGATTCCGACGACAGCGACCTCAGGGTCAATTCCTGCGCGGACATTTCGAGCGAGAAGAAAAGTATCCCGTAATCGGGGTTTTTCTTGCCGATATTGAGGGCGATATTGAGCGCGAACGCCGTTTTACCCATACTCGGGCGGGCGGCGATCACGACAAGGTCGCTTTTCTGGAAACCGCTCGTCATTTCGTCGAACAGGTAGAACCCGGTCGGAATCCCTGTATACTCGCCTTGGTTCTTTCGGTTCTCGATAACATCGATCGCTTCGACTAAGGATTTCTTCAGGATAAGAAAGTCGGATTTTACTTTTCTGCTGCTCGCCTCGAAAACGGAGCTTTCCGCTTCGTCAAGCACCCTGTCCATCTCGGTCTGGTACTCGTACACATTGTCGACAATATTGGAACAGGTATTGATAAGATTTCTGAGGACGGACTTGTCCAAGACTATTTTCGCGTAGTAGGAAACATTGGTAGCGGACGGAACCTGCTCGACCAGACGGGAGAGATACGCGCTGCCGCCTATTCTTTCCAGTTCGGCGGTCGAATTGAGGTAATCCGAAACGCTGACTATATCGACCGGAATGCTTTTATCGCGTAATGATGCAACAGCCCTGAAGATGATCTGGTTCTTGATATCGAAGAAGTCTTCGTCGGTCAACAACTGAAGAACGGTATCGACAGCGTAACTGTTCATCATCATTGCGCCGAGACATGCGGATTCCGCCTCAAGGTTATGGGGAGGAACCCGCTTCAACAGGTCGTCGGACGACATAATTCCCTACCGGAACAACGTTTATTCTCTGACTACATTTACCTTTAACGCCGCGTTTACGCCTTCGTCCAGCTTCAGCTTGATCGAAAATTCACCCAGGGTCTTGATATGATCCATGGCGATTTTCTTCTTTTCGACCTCGTAGCCCTTTTCTTTCAGGGCGGCCGATATCTGGTTGCTGGTGACGGAACCGAAGAGTTTTTCTTCTTCGCCGGCTTTAGCCTTGATCTCGAGAGTGATCTGCTCCAGCTGCTCCTTGAGCTTCTCTGCGCCTTCGAACATTTCGGCGGCCTTCTTCGCGAGCTTTTCTCTCATCTTCTCGATCACTTCTTCCGTCTTACGGGTTGCAAGTTCCGCAAATCTCATCGGGAGAAGATAGTTTCTCGCATATCCGTCTCTGACGTTCTTTATATCTCCGGCCCTGCCGAGCCCCACCACATTTTCTAAAAGTATTACCTTCATGGAAGCCTCCGTTCGTTTTCCTTTTTTTTAACCGAATGTCTCGTGTTATAACCCATCCAAATATCGGATATCCCGATACCCATGAGAAATATCAGCGTAAAAACAAAAACCGGCCCGGAGATCAGGAAGAGAAAAAACAACCCGATCATTCCGAACATAAGAGAAAGCCCTTTCTTCCGCAAGCCGAAGAGGATAATCAATATCCCGTACATCACATACGGCATCGCGAAAAAAAGCGCGGCGTTCAGCATCCAAAACCCGATATCGCTCATCAAAGGAGTAATCTCGCCGGTCCAGAATGTCAAAGCGTACCCGGCACCCAGCAGGACAAATACCGCCATCATCGGGAAAATCTGAAGATGATCGAAGTTCCTGAAGTACCTGTACCAAAGCGAGTTTTTGTACTTTCCGCCCTCGATACCCGAGTAGTATGCCAGAAACAGCAGAAACACGAGTAACGCCGGATAGACGCTCCTGAAAAACCTGAGTACCCCGTACACATCGATGAACGCGTACCCTTCGAGCAATCCAGCGCCGTCCAGTACCACTGTGACCCACTGTTCCGCCTCGTACCAGATCGCCCCGGTGTAGGGGATATAATACAAAGCGAATATCATAAGCGCCGCTAAAAACGGGACCTGGTATACGAACCCGTCAAATTTTTTAAAAATTCCGATCCGCGCGATCCAGAGAGGCAGGAAGAGAAACAACGCGAGAACAATCCCGCCCGCCGGAAAAAGCACGGTAACACCGGCACAGATAACAGCCGCCGTCCACATGATCGCGGGAACTTTTATTACTCCCCGGAGCAGATATTTAGCCCCGGAGAATACCCCGAACGATAACAGCGCGGCTATCGCTATCCCGAACGAAAACTCCATTTACCTGTCGAGGAACGGAAGAAGCGCGATGATTCTCGACTTCTTGATCTCCTCAGAGACACGGCGCTGGTGTCTGGCGCAGTTGCCGTTAATGCGGCGGGGAACTATTTTTCCCGAAGGCATCACGAACTTACGCATGAGTTCGATATTCTTATAGTTGATATTCTTTTCGTCGATCTGCTTGGTGCAGAACTTACAGACTTTTTTGGTGTAGAAGAATTTCTTCTTGTCTCCGCCGCCGCCGCCGCTACCGCCGCCGCTTCTGCGGAAACTTCGTTCGGCTTCGACTTCGTCGACTTCTTCCCCGAACGGCGCATCGCCTAACGCGCCTCTGGACGGTTCGGCCTTTGCGGCAACAGGTTCGTCAGCCGCGACTTTATCCTCGGCGACGACTGCTGCGGGAACGATATTTTCCTTTTCAATGCCGTCTTTTTCGTTCATATCAGTAGCCATTGTTTACTCCTTTTTAGAATTGTGGGTCGTTCGAATCGTCGGTCATGTCAATCGGATCGGAATTGAAACTATCGTAATCCGCATCCGTATTGTCATAGAACTGAGCTGACGATTCCTGATAATTGCCCGATGCCGCCTTCGGGGCGCTTTCGTCCTTCGGACGGTAGTTGCCGCCCTGCCCTGACGTATTCGGGCCTAAGAACTCGACGCGGTCCGCGACGATTTCCACCGTGCTCCGCTTGGAGCCGTCCTGTGCCTGCCACGAACGCTGGTCGAGCCGTCCGTCGATACCGATCTGCTTTCCCTTCGCGAGATACTGCTGGCAGTTCTCGGCGGACTTGCCCCACACTACGACGTTAAAAAAGGACACGCTGTCCGAACCGTCGGGCTTGGGCATCCCGCCTACCGCGACACGGAAATTCGCTACGGATTTTCCGCTCTGGGTGTGCTTCAACTCGATTTCGCTGGCAACTCGACCGACCACTATTACGCGGTTGATATCCCAGGACATCCTATTCCTCCACTAAAATCATATACCGGATGATGTCTTCATCCAGCTTGAAGATTCTCTCGATTTCGGGAAGAGACTCGATGCGGGCGTCGGCCTTGATAAAGTAGTAAAATGCCCGGTGAAATTTCTCGCGTTTTTTGCGGATTTCATAGGCAAGATCGCGTACACCCGACTTCTCCTCCTTCAGGATAGAAGACTTGTTTTTCTCAAGGTTTTCCTTGATACGGGTCAACGCATGTTCGGTGGGTTCGCCTTCTCTCAAGAGAAAAGCGATTTCATACTTCCTATTCACATATTCCTCCTTATGGTCTATGTCTGCATTTGTCTCAATGCAGAAAGGATTCATTATTTTATCAGAAGTTTACGGAATTGTCAAATTCAGACGGGGCTTATATTAAAACCTATACCAGTACGATTTTACCGTTTCCGGGAACGGTCTTCCCGATCACGCGGTTTTCCGCGCCCTTTTTCCTGAGGAATCCGGAGATTTCTTGTTCCTTCGACGAGTCGCAGATCAGGCCCATGCCGATTCCCATATTGAACACCTTATACGATTCGTCCTTGGCGATGCCGCCCTGTTCCACGATAAACTTCATCTCCGCCGGTGTTTCCCATGACGCAGTGTCGATCCTCGCATCGAGATTTCCGGGGAGCGCGCGGTTCAGGTTGCCGGGGATGCCGCCGCCCGTGATATGCGCTATCCCTCTGACAGCGCCGGGGAACTCGTCGAGCATTTCCGCGAGGATATGGCAATAGAGCTTAGTCGGGGTCAGGAGTTTCTTCCCGAGTTCTCCGAATCCGTAGTCCTTTCGAAGGTCGAGCTTCGCCGTTTCGACTACTTTTCTAACGAGCGAGAACCCGTTGGAATGGAATCCAGACGAGAGAAGCCCGATCACGCTGTCGCCCTCACGGACGTTTTTCGAGTCGAGCATCCGGGAGCGTTCGACGACGCCGACCGTAAATCCGGCGAGGTCGAAATCGCCCGGCGGGTACATCCCCGGAAGCTCCGCGGTTTCGCCGCCGATCATCGCCACTCCGCATTCACGGCACGCCCGGGCCATACTGTCTATCAGATCGAGATATTGCTTTTCGTCCAGCTTTCCGACCGCGATGTAGTCGATGAAGAATAACGGTTTCGCGCCCGCGCAGATCACATCGTCCGCGTTCATCGCGAGAAGGTCGAAACCCATCCCGGAGTAGTCTTCGAGCTCGCGCGCGAGGAGAATTTTCGTCCCGACACCGTCGGTGGACGACACAAGCACTGGCTCTTTATATCCGGCAGGCACCGCGAAACATGCACCGAAACCGCCCACGCCGCTCAAGACACCGGGCGTATAAGTCGATTTCGCGGCTTTTTTTACCGCGCCGATCAGCCCGTCGGCCTTGTCGATATCCACTCCCGCGCTTCTATAATCCATTTTCAACTCCGAAGTATTTCTCGATAATTTCGTCCGTTTCTTTTAACCATTGTACACGTTCGCTCTCGCCGCTCGTGACCACGACCCGGAACATCTTCCGGTAAAAACTCTTCACCCCGCAGAAATCGAAGATACACTCTTTCCAGATCAGTTCCAACGGGTCGCCGAAGACTTTATCCTCGCGCTCGGGACTGGTATTCGATGTGTTGAGGACAATCGCGGTATGCGCCTTGAGAAGCCCGGACGGTACCCCTTCGCCGCCGTCGCCTTCTTCGAACTCGTAGGCAATCCCCGGCCGGAGTACCCTGTCCACCCAGCCTTTCAGGATGGCGGGGGGCTGACCCCACCAGTTGGGATGCACGATCACTATCCCGTCCGAATCGGCGAGTTCCCGGCAATACTCGAGTATCTCGGGAGCTACTTGTCCGTCGGCGGGGATTTCTTCGTAACGGATCAGCGGATCGAATTTTTCACGGTAGAGGTCGTGGAAGTACACCTGATGCCCGATTTGTTCCAACTTGCGGCGGACGGTTTCCGCTACCGCGAAATTGAAGCTTGATGTATTCGGATGCGCGACGATCAACGATATTTTCATGAATCACCTCACTGCGGAGGAGCGACCCGTCCGACACGTTCCTTCCGGAGGTCTTCGTCCATATGGCAATGCTTGTATTTTTTACCGCTTCCGCACCAGCACGGTTCGTTTCGGCCGGGCTTCTCGGTCTTCCTGACCGGCGCGGGTTTCGAATGCCCCATCGCGGCGGCCGCGTTCTGTTGGCTCGCGCTTCCGCTCGACACGCTGTCGAACTGCCCGTACTCGCTGTGCACGGTCTGAGTGCGGGTGGGAATCGCCTCGAAATCGTCTTCCTTGGTTTCAAAATTGGACTGAATCTGGAGACGCGACATCAGGGACATCCCCTCGTTTTTGAACCGTTCGCGCATTTCGAGGAACATATGGGACGACTCGACCTTGTATTCCACAATCGGGTTTTTCTGCGCGTAGCCGGTGAGGCCTATGCCTTCCTGTAATGCGTCTATGTTGCGGAGATGTTCTTTCCACTTGGTATCGAGAGTATTCAGCATCACGTACTTGAATCCCTCGGCGCGGATGTTGTCGGGAATACCCTCGAGGCGTTCCCATGTCATCCCCTTGATCGTCTTGTGGAGCATCTCACGCGCTTCGTCGCCGGTCATATCGGAAAGATTGAGGTTCGGATCGTGATAGAAATTCACACGGAACCACCTGCCCAATTCATCCATATCCCACGTGTCGGGATGATTAGGATTGCTGGCGGTCGAGACAAAACTTTCGACGACGTCGTCGATAATCTCGTCGATGATGCCGAGATTGTTATGGATATCGAGTATCCTGTCGCGGATACCGTAGATATAAGTACGCTGTTCGTTCATGACGTTATCGTATTCGAGAAGGTTCTTCCGGATTTCAAAGTTGCGGTTTTCCACTCGCTTCTGGGCGCGTTCGATAGCGCGGCTGATCATCTTGCTCTGGATTTCCTCTTCCTCGCTGAAACCGAAACGGGTCATAAGCCCAATCTGCCTGTCCATCCCGAAAAGGCGCATGAGGTCGTCCTCGAGCGAAACATAGAACTGGGATTCACCCGGGTCGCCCTGACGTCCCGAACGGCCTCTGAGCTGGTTGTCGATACGGCGAGCCTCGTGACGCTCGCTGCCGATCACCGTCAAACCGCCCACTTCGACCACACCCGCGCCGAGCTTGATGTCGGTACCGCGTCCGGCCATGTTCGTCGCGATAGTCACCGCCCCGGGAAGTCCGGCGTCCTTGATAATATCCGCTTCCCTTTCGTGGTACTTCGCGTTCAGGATGTTATGACGGATATTCTTGCGTTTGAGGAACATCGAGAGCTTCTCGGACTTCTCGACCGAGACCGTACCCACAAGAATAGGCTGGCCCTTTTTGTGGCGTTCTTCGATATCGCGGACAATCGCGTTAAACTTCGCCTTCTCGTTGATATAGATTTTATCGGCCCCGTCGAGACGCGTGACATTCACGTTAGTCGGGATGACCGACACGTCGAGTTTATAGATAGAATAGAATTCGGTCGCTTCGGTTTCGGCGGTACCTGTCATACCGGCGAGTTTCGTATACATCCTGAAATAGTTCTGGAAAGTGATAGTCGCGAGAGTCTGAAACTCACGCTTAATCTCGAGACGTTCCTTCGCTTCGATAGCCTGGTGGAGTCCGTCGGACCAGCGTCTGCCGGGCATCTTACGCCCGGTAAATTCGTCCACGATCACCACTTCGCCGTTCTCGACCACATACTCCACGTCGTTTTGGTACAGCTTATGCGCCCGCACCGCCTGGTTCAGGTGATGCACGAGCTTGCTGTTCTTCGGCGAGAAGATGTCGGTGATACCGAGAAGTTTTTCAGCCTTCTGCAATCCCATTTCCGTCACCACGACTGTCTTGTCCTTTTCATCGACAACATAATCGCCCGTGCCCTCGATAGGTTCTTTCTTTTCATTTATCTCGGCCTCGGTGAGGCGGGGTACAATTTTATCGACCTTATAGTATAAATCGGTGGCTTCGTCGCTCGGGCCGGAAATGATCAGCGGTGTGCGGGCTTCGTCGATCAGGATCGAGTCGACCTCGTCCACGATGGCATAGTTGTGCTTGCGCTGGACTTTCTGCTGAGGCTGGAACACCATGTTGTCGCGGAGATAGTCGAAACCGAACTCGTTGTTCGTCCCGTAGGTGATATCGCATTCGTAAGCCTGCTTCCGCGTACATTCGACCGTCATCATCTTGTATTGCGTGACGTCTTCCCATTCGACCCGGTATGATTTCTCGTGATTGATGATCCCCACGGTCAGTTCGAGGAAACGGTAGATCGGCGCCATCCACTGGGCGTCGCGTTTCGCGAGGTAGTCGTTGACCGTCACGAGATGCACCCCCAGCCCGGAGAGGGCGTTCAGGTAAATCGCGAGGGTAGCGACAAGGGTCTTACCTTCACCGGTCTTCATTTCGGAGATGACACCCCGGTGCAGAACGACACCCCCCATCATCTGGACGTCGAAATGGCGCATCTTGAGGGTGCGTTGGGAGACCTCTCGGACTACCGCGAAGGCTTCTGGGAGAATATCGTCGAGCGTCTTGCCCCCGGCGAGAAGCTCTTTGAACTCACGGGTCTTATTCCGCAATTCGTCGTTGTTGAGCGCGGAGATCGCGGGTTCGAATTCGTTTATTTTTTCAACAAGCGGTAATAATTTTTTAACATCGCGCTGCTGCTTAGTGCCGAAAACCAGCTCGAAGATTTTAGTAAAAAGACTCATTGTTATCCCCTATGATTTATTAAACAATAGGATAGCATGAATTTGCCATAAAATAAAGTTTTAGAGCGAATCCCGTAAACCGATTGCTTGTTTTTTTCGATATTTCAGGTTATAATAATCAAAATTTTACCGGAGAGTCAAATGAGGAAAGCCTTACTCATCGTATTTCTTTTATCGATTTCCGCCGCGTTTTTCGCGCAGAGCAAACTTCCCCTCGACAAGACCCTGCTGAACAGTCTCGTATCCACCACCCTTCTGAATTTCGACCAGTCGGTTAAAATAAAGAATTTTACCAACTTCCACGCCACTTGCGCCAAGGAGTTCCAGAAGAACTATTCGCCCGCGAAGCTGAAGGAAATATTCGAGAAGTTCATCCAGAACAATATCGATATCAGCAGTATCCGTTCTTCATACCCGCTCTTCACTTCCATCCCCGTGATCGACGAGTTCGGCGATATGATCGTCGAGGGTTTCTACGTCCTCGAATCGAGCGTCCCGAACCTGATCCAGTTTACCATCGAGTTCCGGATCGAGGATTCGCAGTGGAAACCGCTTTCGTTCAAGCTCCAGACCTTCTATAAGGAGAAACTTCCGACTACCCATGTGATTATCGGGAATATCAATAAAACGATGGTTTCGTTACAGCAGGCGATCAGGACGACGAATTTCGCGTCGTTCCTCGCGAAATCTTCCACGCCGCTCCAGCAGAAACTTACTCCCGCGAAACTTCTCGATATCTTCAAGGACTTCATCGCGAAAAAAATAGACGTCTCGAAGGTCACTAACTATCACCCTATCTTCGATCAGATGCCCGTTATCGACGCCGCAGGCGACCTAGTCCTTCGCGGTAAGTATTTCCTTGACAACCCGCCGCAGACCATCGAATTCAAGCTCGATTTCCGCGAGGAAAAGGCCGAATGGCGGATTATCTATATCAACGTCGACGTGAAGTAAAAGTCCGATTCAGCATTCATTGCCGTATAGATATCAATTTGTGCCGGTGACCAAATAGATTGGGACAACGGGTGCGATAGGCGAAATCCGTGCAGACTTACGGAAGCGCGGAAGAAGCAATCTCTGTATCGACTGCTTCTTCTTACTCCTGAAAATAACATAAGATGCGATCTCCGGCATCGTCATCCCGAAGAGCGATTCCGCCGGTAAAAGGGTTTCTTTACGGAAGGATCGTGTTCGTATCGAGCATCCCGGCATTGGAACCGTAATCCAGTACCATCTGCTGCTGCATCATCTCAATAAATTCTTTGACTCCTAGATACTTAATCCAGCTAAAGGTCACAAGAATTGAAAATTCTTCCTGTTCGTTTGAGCTTATTATTGCCTCCTGAACCCTTTGTGCATCGGCAAATAAAGTCTGAGCTTTTTCACCATAAGCCTTTGCTAATTGTTCATTTTCATCACCAGATTCTTTGGTTTTTAGAAAAGCAAGAATATAACCGTCGACGGTATCGTCCAGTTCGCTGACCCATTTCTTCCAGTCGGAAGAACCGCAGGAACCGAGATAAACAAGCGCGGTCAGAACGAACACGACGCTTAAAACTTTCTTGAGCATTTTTCCTCCTAAAGCCTTATATTATTATTTTGGTGATGCAAAAATCTACTTGTTCGACCCCGCTTCCTTGATCGCGTCGATAAGCGGATTGTTCGTAGGGTTGCCCATCGGCCCGCCCATCAGTCCGCCGAACAGCTTCATGATCATATTGCCCTTCGCCGTGACCAATTGTCCCTTTATCCCGGCGACAGCTTCGTCAAGCTCTTTCTGCTCTTCAATCTTCAGCGAGGCGCGTTTTTCCATGAGCTTCGCGTCCAATACCTTCATCTCGGACTCGAGCTCGCCCAAAGCCTTATCGAGCGATTTGTCCATCGGAGCGGCCTTCTCGAGAATGGCGCAATAACGTTTCGCGAGATTGTCATATTCCGTGATCCACGACTTCCATTCGGGCTGGGGCGTCCCGCAGGCGGTAAGGATTATCGACGCTGTAATAACGGTAAAAAAGTATTTCATTCCTTTCATCTTTTTCCTCGCTATTGATTTTTATACTTCATTAGTTCCTGATATAACGGGTCCTGGATAGAATTTTCCAGCCTTTTTATCTGGAAAGCTATCTCTTCGTCAAAAGCCTTTTTATCTTTCGGATTGAGTTTCGGGCTGAGTTCTTTGGCCTTCTTCAGCATCTTGCCGATCCGGATGATAATCTCGTCGATCTTATCCGCGGCGTCCGAGTCGCCGACATTGGCGAGTTCGTTATACTGCACTATCTGTGAGATTTCGGCGTCGAGCTCGTAAAGGATCTGCTTTTTTTCACCGGTGATGTTCGAACAAGCCGATGCGGCGAAAAAAACGGCGAGCAATACGCTGAAGAGGAATAAGCGTTTCGTATCCATATCCTAACCGCCGGAGAGCTTTCTTTTGACTATCTGCCGGGAGTTCTCGAAAACCCGGTCGATCTCCATAGGGGTCAGTCCGCAGCCGATCAGCACCTTTTCCGCGAAGGCCTCGTCGATAAAATCTCCCGGCCTGTGGGAATCGGTGTCGATCACAAGCGAAGCCCCGGCGGCAAGCGCGGTTTTCGCGACATGACCGTTGGAGAGGCTATGCCCCGACTTGGACGTGATCTCGAGATACACGCCGTTCTTGGCGGCAAGCTCCGCTTCCTCGGGAAGTATCAGGCCCGGATGCGCTAGGATATCTACTTTCGCCTCGATCGCAGCGCAGTTCGTCCCCGGGCGTACCGGTTCGACTATCGTCTCGCCGTGAACGACTACGATCTTAGCGCCGTGGGCGCGCGCGTACTGCGTCAGTTCGGCGATCTCCTCGGGCATGACATGTGTCAGTTCCACGCCCGGCAGGACCGTGATATCCGATTCCGCCCTCGCCATCGCGTCGGAAAACTGGACGATCTGACGACAGAGCATGTCGATATTCGACGCGTCCGCGTGGTCGGTGATCGCTATCGCCTCGTATCCCTTCATAAACGCCCTGCGGATGTGTTCGGCGGGAATCAGTTCCCCGTCGCTCCAAAGGGTGTGCGTGTGTAAATCTATCATATTATCCTCGCCCAATATTTTACCAGAAAACGGAATAATACTCAAAGAATGACCGTCTAATTTGAGCGGAAGGGAAAAATAAGCTATAATATCCCACTTTAACAGAAGAGGCATCTATGTTTCGTGTTACCGCTCTTATTCTCCTTCTCACGGTCTCGTCCGCCATGGCATTCGAGTACCATCACGCCGAGGACCCGAAGTCTTATGTCACCCGGCTCCGTTTCAACTATAACTTCACCTACCAAAAGACCGAGATCGAGGCGAAGATTTCCCAGACCGTGGCGTTCGGAACTATCCTCGGGTGGGAGATCGGGTTTATGGGAAGCATCACCATCTTCATCCATCCCACAGACAGTTTCTGGGGGGCGTATCCGGTGGACAACCTGATCGGTTATGTGGGGCTGTATATCGAGAAGACGAACTTCTTCGATCCGAACCTGAACCTTCTGCTTTACCCTATCTCCCACGAGTCCACCCACCTTGTGGACGGATACGACAGGGGCGATATCGCGACCGACAAGGTCTTCGACTCCAACGAGTATCTCGGGTTCGATATCACCTACAAACTCTGTTCGGCGGCGCTGACATCGGGGATGCTGTTCTACATCTACCCGCCGAATAAAACGCTCGACCAAATGGCGAGGCCGCTCCTGTTCCGTTGGCATCTCGCGGCGGACTATACCCTTCCTCTCGACGGCGTCACGTCGCTGATCGCGGCGATGGATTTCGCGCTGTTCTACGAGAACCGCTGGCATCCCGCGTTCAATATCGGGGTCGGAGCGGATTTCGGAAAGCTCCACCTGCTCCTTCATTACGAGTACCAGTACGGGCTCGGGCAGGACTTCCGCGACCTCCAGCAGCGTTTCGGACTGCAAATGCTTGTTTATTAAAGAGGCTGAAATAGAGTGCAGTATTTCCCTGTCACCGCGATACCGCGCCTCAATAACTTTTTGAAGCGCGGTAGAAGCAGCCGGTAGAAGATTATTAAAAAGTTCGAGACAACAATAAAGAGGCTGAAATGAAAAAGACCGTCGTTATTTCTTTATTCCTGACTATCGGATGTATCGCAAACAGCTATGCGAAAATCTGGGGCGATATCTGGGCGGGCGCGCAATTGAACTATCCCGCGCTCGGAGCGGTCTCCCCGCCTATCGCAAGGCTCCAGCTCCATACCGAATTGAGCCTGCCGGTCACCAATCTCTTTTTAAAATTCCGTCTCAATGCTTCTTACGGGACACAGTTTTTCGGCACGACGCCGGTTTACGCGCCGGTCAATAACGTCATCGTCTCGAACTACAACTTCAGCATCGACGAATCGTATATCTACTACCAGGACTCTGTGATTGGGTTTTACCTCGGCAATATCGACCTTCAGGACTACGAGTCGGACGGCGGCGGATTTTTTAATTTCCGTTTCTGCGGCGGGGAGTTCGACGGCTTCTTCTCGTCACACTTCCTCAGGATGCTCGGCAACACCGGGCTCGACCATATCTATTACCCGACCATTCCCGCGATGATCCTGAA
>MIBE01000056.1 GCA_001829415.1 Spirochaetes bacterium GWF1_51_8 | reverse complement strand
GTCGGGAGCGCTCGTGGTGAATATCAGCAGTTCGAATGTGACCGGCGCCGGGCCGTTCAATATCGAGGCGGATACCGGAACCGTGCCGCCGTTGAAATCCGGCGACTTCGTGGTGAATATGTTCAATGGAAAAAACTACAGGGTGATCAGTGCTGTTTATGGGAAGACTGTTAAAATAAAAGCAAGCGAGATGGAAAACTCATCCCCTTATGAATTACTATTCATGAAGGTAAAGGGAACAGTATCTGAGATTGTGAAAAAATACGCTCCTCAGGAATTGATGCGTTTTAAAGCGGAACTGATTCATATTCTCAATCCTGAATACCATGGATATCTGATTAATAACTCGAAATTAAAGATTAAACTGGATTACATGAGCGATATCGATCTCTATCTGGATGCACACGCGGAATGCGGATTTCTCTGGGCGGGCGGGCAGGTCACCGTCAAACTGATTAATAACTCTATGTTTAACATATCCGGTGAATTCAATGCTTCGTTTTATGACGACACACGACAGATGATCGCATGCCCGTCGATGATACTCCCGTGCGTGATACCGATCGTTGTTTCGATGCCTGTCTATATCGGAGTCGAGGTGGACGCTAAGGCTAGCGGATGGTTTAAATACGGAATCAATCAATACACCGAATCCGGGTCGACAATCTTTGCGATGGTGGGAATTCCAACCTGCGCCGGGCAAATTCCGATCGAGGTGAATAGAACGGTGGTCACTCCGTTTCAGGGCGAGTTTAGCGGTTCTGTCAGCGTCGCTCCCTATGTATGTATCAGTCCCCAGGTCAGCATTGCATGGATTCTTCATGCAGGCGTGGATATAAAACCCTATCTCCAGGGAGTGCTATCAGGAAATGTAAAATTTACACCCACTTTTTATACAGGTCATATCGCCTTCGATCTGAATTTCGGATTGAAGGGGACAGTATGGGCCGCGATAGGCGTCGACTGGCTTGGGCTGTATCAACGTTGGGATCTCGGTCAGTTATTCGACTGGAAGAAAAATATCTATCATTGGCAATGGGATGTAAATACGGCCAAGGTAAGTAGCCTTACTAAACCGCAAAATTTCACGGTACAAAAGAATAATGACGGTTCGATCAAGCTTGCATGGAGTCCGGTCAGTCTCGCGGCAGGTTACTATATCTACAAAGCAACGAACGGTGTTTTTGTAAACAGGTATTTCTCTCAGGAAATAGCCTATACCGATACGAAAAATGTCGCTCACGGTGTCCCGGTCACCTATTCGGTCAGCGCGATTAACGGCACGGTCGAAAGTTCAAATTCTACCGCTGTTACCGTGACCAATCCCAAACCCGCGGTCCCGTCGGGGTTCAATCTCACATCCAACCCGAGCGGAAGTATTACGGTCGCATGGAATAGTGTAACTGGCGCGCTTCAGTACAAGGTGATTCGTACCGCGCCCTCGCTTCCCGATAAAGTATACTACACTTCATCCTTATTTATGAAGGACACCGATCTGACGACGAATAAGCTATATAGCTACAAAGTGCAAAGTATCAACCATGCCGGAGAGGGCGACGCCAGCGGAGTTTTATCGGAAAGCGCCCCGTTGTCAGGGGCACCTGGTGGTTTATCTGTTGATCAAAGAACCGCTACTATGGTGAAGTTAAAATGGAATTCTTCACTTGGCGCTGTAAGCTATTTACTTGAGAGGACCGAAACGAATTCCGGGATTAAAAAATATTATTTCACTTCATCCCTTGAGTATATTGACAACAGCTTGGAATATGAAAAGAATTATCTCTATAAAATTAAATCTAAAAACTACATTGGGTATAGCACCAATTCGATAGTATCATTATATGTTAAAGGGGCAAGTACAAATGGACCTATGGTAGAAATAGCCAATCCCACTCCGGACAAAGTATTTCTTTGTCACCCTAGTGCAGGATCGACTAATATCAATATCACAGGAACGGCAAAAACCGGCGGTATTCTCCCGGCTCAATATGTATATGTTAAAATTGACACGGGAGGATGGGTGCAACTTACTCCCGATGCAAATGGAAACTGGGTGAGAAATATTACATTGGGAAACAACACAAGTCATTCCGTATCTGTTTATTGTGTGGATAGTGTGAATAAAACAAGCTTTACTTCCATAGTTAATTTTAGAATTTCTCCTGTAAAAATAAACAGTTGCTTTGACGTACCGGGATGGGCTCATTCAATTGATACTGATTATCTTGGGGATATATATTTACTGAGAGATTTTTTACCATGGGGTGATATCTACTATATGACAAAGTATAAAAGCTATGGTGCGGTTGAATGGAATACTGCGACTTCTGGTACGAATAATGGTGAATTGTATGAACAAGCTGATAGTTCACCGCGGGATATCCAGATTTACTCAGGGTCTTGGGAAGTGTTCGTACTTGATGGATACACTAGGAAAATAAAAGTTTATAGTCCCTCCACCGGAAGCTTTCTATATTCTTTTTCTGGAATGGGAACGAATATCACCCAGTTTAATTATGTAAACTCCTTCGCAATAGCTGAATCTTATACAAAAGTATTTATTCAAGGAGGTGCATGGAATGGGGTATCAACAGTTCAAAGAGTTAAGGTTTTTAATAAAACCGGCACTTATCTAAGTTACTGGGATACTGGAGGATATGAATTTAAAGATATTACCTTTAGCTCGGGTACTTCAAGATTGTATGCTCTTGTAGATAATACTGTAAAAGTTTATACCGATACAGGTGGGAATATGTTTAATTTCGGCTCTACCGGAACGGGGAATGGGCAATTCCAGAATCCTAGTGGAATTTTTGCAGATGGGAACTATATTTACGTTGCGGATACAGGAAACAAGCGTATACAGGTTTTTGATACTGAAGGGGTTTTAAAGGTTATTTTTGGAAATACAGGTAGTGGAGATGAGCTACTTGATATCCCGGGTGAGATCTCAGTAAGTGGAAATTATATTTATGTAAAAGATTTGAATAAAATAAAAATCTATCAAAAATCTTGGTAGAACTATTAAGGGGTATGCAAATGAAAAGGTATCTCACATTTCTCACTATTTTATGTTTCATTATGACGCTATCATGCGGGGGGCCGGTTGACGGGAGTTCGGTGACGGTAACGAATCACTATAACGTGACTAATTACACCGGGATCAGCAACTTCACCGATGTCGTAATCACGAACACGCCCGACCAGTATATCGATGTCAACCTGATGAACGCGGTCGAGGGCGAATGGTTTGTCCCGCTCGAGACATTCACCGACATTTCCAACGGCATGGATGCTAACTCGAACATTATCTATATCCAGTTCAAGAATTCCAATGTTTACACTTCTATCTCCAACGACGGGATGGACGGTGCTTACTCGCTGAAGTTCCTCGACGGGTATGTAAATAAGATCATTTACAACGGGCAGGGGACGGTTTACGAGATTGTCACCAATCTCTATAAGTATACGATCCTGTCCAATGCCTACGGGTTCAGGATCGACCTCGAGAAGCCCCAGTTCACCGAGGAGATCCGATATGTCGTACCGGTAGGGCCGTTCAAGGTGCTGGGGTATATGACTAACGAGTACATCGTGAAGACGAATATCACGGAGAACTACAGGACTACGAATGTGACGGTCACGACCAACCTGACGTCGCTTGTAGTCAAGCAGACGAATGACTGGGAATTCCATGTCGAGATCAATAAGCAGATCGATTCCTATACGTTCGATTACTCGATTCAGGTGATCGGCGCCGGGACGAACCAGACAAATCTGGTCTTCGGGCCCGATACGAACTACTACCAGTTGTTTATCGACGCCAATGTCAAGTCGTCCCGTCAGGAGACGATCAAGTATACTTATACTTACAACGGATGGGGCGCGACCTCGTCCCCGTACGATAATTTTATGCTGACTCCGGACTACAGTTACCAACTGATGAAGATTAAATAATGATATTGGGGCTGTCCCAAAAGGCAGCCCCTTTTTTATTGCCATAGGATAGATGAAAATGTAAAACATAGGGGAGGGGAAATCTATGGCAAAGAAATCGGAGCAGTTTTCAAGACCTATCAATTGGATCAACTGATCATGTTTCCGCCGGATATCGGGGAAACGATACCTGAAAAACATTTAGTCCGGGTAGTCAACAGGTTTGTGGAGAGACTGATTTTATCATCGATAATCAGACGATACCCGGCGGCGGAAGTTCCAGCTACCACCCGCGGATGATGCTGAAAGTGTACTGTATGCTTATGCCGATAAAGTCTATTCGAGCCGGCGGATAGCGAAATCGGTCAGGGAGAATCTGAATTACATTTGGATAGCCGAATGGAACACGCCGGATTTCAGGACAATCAACCGTTTTCGGTTATCGATCAAAGATAAAATCGGGGAGATATTTTACTCGATGGTGGAACTGTTATTCGGGGACGGATACATCAAGCTGGAGAAATACTTTTTGGACTGGACGAAGATCGAGGCGAACGCCGATCAGATCAAAGACCCCGACCTGATCTATCCCGACCAGGTCTTCAAAATACCGCCTTGTTTAGTGAAGTAAACTACCCGCAAGAGTAATAGAAGAAAAACCCGGCTGTTCAGGCCGGAGTTTTTCTTCTATTACGCAGTACTTGATTCTAATGGTACACCCATTCGCCGCAGGCTGGTACTTCTCAGACTGCTTTTTACCGTAATGGGATAAGCCGTACGCAGTACTTACTTCTTCGTACCGCCGGATACATTTTCCAATAATTCCTTGATACCGCCGAGTGCGCCCATCAGCGCGGAGCTTTCGAACGGCAGGAACACCACGCGGTTTTGGTTGGTAGCGGCGATCGCTTTATAAGCGTCGACATACTTGATCGCGACAAGGTACTGGGTGGGGTCGTTACCGGGAACCGCGCCGGCGATCATCTTCAGCGCGAGCGATTCGGCTTCGGCGAGCTTCAAGCGGGCGTTGGCCTCGCCCTCGGCCTGAAGGATGTTCGACTGACGGAGACCTTCCGCCTGTTTGATCCGGGCTTCCATTTCGCCCTGCGCGCGGGTGATAGCGGCGTTCTTTTCGCCCTCGGCGAGCAGCATCATCTCGCGCTTTTCACGTTCGGCGCGCATCTGCTTTTCCATAGCGGCCTTGATATCCTGAGGCGGATTGATATCCTGGAGTTCGACACGGTTGACCTTCACGCCCCATTTATCGGTGGCTTCGTCGAGGATGATACGGAGCTTATTGTTGATGACGTCGCGGGAGATTAGGGTCTCGTCGAGTTCGAGTTCGCCGATCACGTTACGCAGAGTGGTCTGGGTGAGCTTCTCGATAGCGTCGGGCAGGTTTTGGATCTCGTACGTCGCCTTGACTACGTCGGTGACCTGGTAGTACAGCATGGCGTTGATCTCGATAGTGACGTTATCCTTGGTGATGACGTTCTGACGGGGAAAGTCCATGACGACTTCGCGCAGGTCGATAACATCGATCTCCTTTCTCTCGTACCAGTACTGGCCGCGCGATTCACGGACATACTTCCAACTGATCTTTCTGGCCTTATCGACAAGCGGGAGCACGATGTTCATACCGGGTTTCAACGTCTTCTTGTACTTCCCGAGCCTTTCGATAATCATGGTCTGGCCTTGCTGGATGATCTTGATGGATGACGCGATGATGATAAGAAGCGCAAACGCCGCGACAGCCAATACGATGATGATTTCCATATCTGTCCTCCTGTTTATTTTAGTGAAAAGCCGCAAGTTACAAGTGACAAAGAGAATCCAAGTATTCTTTTCGACTTGTTATTATAATACAAATTTATAAGATTGCCAGATTTTATCGCGAATAGTTTGAATCAGCCCGCGTTCACGCCGGACAACTCATGCTCCATCCGGATTACGATTTTCCCGTTGGCGTGCCCCTCGGCGTAGTAACGGAAAGCGTCGGCGGTCCTGCTCAAGAGATAAGTCCTATCGATCACCGGTTTCACCTTCCCGGCCTCGATCAGTTTCCCCAACACATCCAGGTCTTCACGGCTCAGCTTGGCGCTCCAAGCGGACAGCTTCTTGCCGCCCTTACGGGATATCCACGGCCCGAGGAGCATGGGTTGGAATATCTGCTTCATGGAATTCGGGCCCTTCATGGAACCGCCGGTAGCGACATAAATCCCGTGGGGACTTAAGGCCCGTTTGTAGTCGAAGATCGAACGGTATCCCGCCGTCGCGACGATCAGGTCGTAAGACCGGCCGTTCTTCGTGAAATCTTCTGTTGTATAGTCAATGACATGATCCGCGCCGATAGAGCGTACCATATCCATGTTTCTCGTGCCGCATACGCCGGTCACTTCGGCCCCATATGATTTGGCGATCTGCACCGCGAATGTACCGATACCTCCGGCGGCGCCGTAGATCAATACATTCATCCCGGCTTCGATCTTTCCGCCGTCGCGGAGAGCCTGAAGGGCGACCTTTGCCGCCTCGGGAACCGTCGCCGCCTCCTCGAACGAAATATTCTTCGGCTTGAACGCGATCATGCTTTCCGGGACGCTGACATACTCGGAATAAGCCCCGTAACCGCAGCTAAAGATGTCGCCGTAGACCTCGTCGCCCGGCTTGAACATGGTCACGTTACCGCCGGCAGACTCCACCGTCCCGGCGATATCGTTCCCCGGCGTCCGCACCTTAGGTTTGGTCAAACCCGTCCAGAAGCGCGCGAAATAGGGTTTCCCTATGACAAACGTCAGGTTGTTGAAGTTCACGGACGACGCATGGACTTTCACCAGCACCTCGCCGTCTTCAGGGACGGGCTTTTCAGCATCGATGTAACGTAATACTTCCGGCGGTCCGTAATTATCAAACACTATCGATTTCATAAATTTCTTCCTATGTTTATATTCCCCTCTTCACGCCACTTGCTTGAGCACGGGTTTTTGCTCCTTCACGCCAATAATCAGGAGCCAGAGGATGAGCAATATCTCGCCGATAAAAGTGAACATCGAAATGACGATATTGAAGTTGGAAAAGAGGAATTTTCCCAAAGAATCGACGACGTACCCCGCGCCCGCGATTAGTACGAAGATACCGATCCATTTCGGTATAAAGCCCGATTTGACGACCAGAATACCGAGCGGAAACAGCCAAATACCCCAGAACACCCCGACAATGAGTATCCCGGCTTTCTGCATTTCGAGGAAAAACATCGCCATCGCCTGAAGCTGGACCGGCTGAAACGCGGAAAGGTATGCGGAGCCGCTCAGAAGCAGGATGGGAGCGAATTGGTTGAGCATGTTGAGAAACGCGATAGGGACGCTCGCCACCACAAGTATCACCATCAATCTGGCAGTATCCTTGTCGACCGATTTGAACAGATTGTAGAACGTATAGACTAAAAACAGGAAAACGACCTGCGCTACAAGATTGCTGACGAAGCCGAGACGGAATAGCCACTCGGATGCAAGGATATTACTGACCGTGGTAGCGGCGTCGCCGGGTACGAAAAATTTTGGGTCTACATACATCATGCTGAATGCGCTGAATACCGCCACGACGAGATACAATATCCCCGCTGTTCTTGCGATTTTTTTGTTCGAATTCATCCTTTTCTCCTTTTATTTCTCACTCGTATTCTGATCCGGCGTGTACTCCAGCAGATCGCCCGGCTGACAGTTCAACTCCCTGCAGATCGCGTCCAATGTCGCCACACGGATCGCCCTCGCTTTCCCGGTCTTCAATATCGAAAGATTTGCGTCGGTAAGGTCGATCCGTTTCGCGAGCTCGTTCAATGCTATCTTCCGGTCCGCCATCATCCTGTCTAATCTGAATATGATGCTCATACCGGTACCCTATCAGACTGTCAGGTCGTGCTCTTCCTGGAGAGCCGTACCGTTTTTAAATATCTCGCAGACGATGAGCAGAATGACGCTCACGAGAAACGTCGATAAGTTGAAGGTCATGATCGAAAGTACGATCATCATCTTCCCGGTCTTCGCGATCTTCTCCACGTTGTTTTTGTCAAATACGATGTTTTTAGCGAAATTACTGAATATGGCCTGCGCGGATTTCATGATTCTCAGCACGAACACCACGAGAACGGCACAGTAGGGCGCGATCAGGATTTTAAAGAAAAGCGGGATGTTTTTGAACTTGTCCCAATCGGGGTCTTTCAGTTTAGCGGCGGCTTCCGCGAAAACAGGCAGTTCGATCGAGGTAATCACGATCAGGATGATCAGGATAAAGAATCCGATAATCGAGAAGACAAGCACGACATACCACAGCACGGCTAACAGCTTACTGAAAAACGAGGAAACCGACTTTTCACCTAAATATTTCATATGAAACTCCTTTCGATTTTTTATATGATACCATAAAACATATCGAATGTCAAGGAGTATTTATCGATTATCGATAAATATTTTATGTAAAAGGATAAATCCGGGTGAAAAAGGGTTTTTTCCTGTCAGGAGAGGCAAACGATAGGCTGGAATCGGGGAATGGCCTGTTTCAGCGGACTGAAAATCACAGGATGAGAGCGATAATTTGTCGCCATGACGCCCTGTCTGTCTCCTTTTCCGAAGGAGAAGGCAGGCGAAGCATATCGTGCTGTGATAAAAAAGGATCTCTCCGCCGCTCTTCAAGACACAATTGCGGCGCGGAATCGCAATTATATCGTTAGGCATTCTTCAAGTACGCGGGTATGGGGAGGAAAACGGGATATTACTTCTTGTTCTGGATTTCGTTCAATGACTTGACCGCGCAGAATTCCCCGCACATCGAGCAATAGTCCTTATCGGCGATACCGCTGGATTCACGGCGGTCGCGGGCCTTCTCGGGGTCGATTGCGAGGCGGTACATCTCGTCCCAGTCAAGCTTCTTCCGCGCACGGGACATCTTGTTGTCGCGTTCACGGGCCTTCTTGCCGAGCTTCACCATATCCGCCGCATGCGCGGCGATCTTCGACGCGATCACACCCTCGCGGACGTCGGACAGGTCGGGCAGGCAGAGATGCTCCGCCGGGGTGAGGTAGCAAAGGAAGTCGGCTCCGGCGGCTCCGGCGATAGCTCCGCCGATAGCCCCGGCGATATGGTCGTAACCCGGCGCGATATCGGTCACAAGCGGGCCGAGGATATAGAACGGCGCTCCGTCGCAAAGGGTCTTCTGGAGACGGATATTCGTTTCGACCTGGTCGAGCGGGACATGGCCAGGCCCCTCGATCATCACCTGAACGTTAGCCTCGCGCGCCCTTCGGCCGAGGTCGCCCAGAGTGATCAGCTCCTCGATCTGCGCGCGGTCGCTCGCGTCGGCGGTAGCTCCCGGGCGCATCCCGTCGCCGAGACTCAGCGTCACGTCGTAACGGTACGCGATCTCGAGGATACGGTCGTAATAGGTATAAATAGGGTTTTCGTCGTTGTTCACTTCCATCCACACGCAGAGCATCGAGCCGCCTCTGCTGACCACGTCGAGGATACGCCCGCCCGTGCGGACATACTCCCACGCCTTCCGCGTGATGCCGGAATGCACCGTCATGAAGTCCACGCCTTCTTTTGCCTGGCTCTCGATCACCCCGAGGAAGTCGTCGATCCGCATCTCGGACATATGCCGCTTCTGCTTCGACAGTTCGAACCCGACCTGATAGATCGGAACGGTTCCGAGCGGGATTTTGCTCTGCTCGAGGATTCGCTTGCGGACATTGTTCAATATCGCCCCGAGGCTCAGGTCCATGACGGTGTCCGAGCCGAAGTCTTCTGCGAGTTTGAGCTTCGCGAGTTCGAGTTCGAGATCCATTCTGTCCGGCGACGTGCCGATATTGGCGTTGACCTTGGTCGTGAGTCCCTTACCGACACCGACCGGTTTGATATTGTGGATATTGTTCTTCAGGATCACGGCATGGCCGAAGGCCACGCTTTCCAGAAGGGTGTTTGCGTCTATGTCTTCCTTTTCGGCGACCCATTTGATCTCCGGGGTAAGGATTCCCTTTTTTGCCGCCTCAATTTGCGTCATGTTCTTTCCTCCGTTTTTCATACTCCACCCACCGGAAGCCGAACGCGTATCCCCAGATCGCGTAGGGCGCGGGCAGGATCATCGCCAGCGACCATAGGAACGTCCAGAACTTCGAGTTCCATGCCGAGCGGTATATCACATAAGCTTCTATCAGGAAAAATAAAACGAGGAATATCTTCCAGAAAATCGGAACGAATAATTCCTTTTTCGCGCCCAGACAGAAAATCCCTATCAGGGCGATCAGGTCGAAGATGATGATCGGGATGTATTCCGCCCACGAATAGATATAACGGGGATCGGGCGGCTCGACTGGGATTCCGTTCGCGGCCATCGTATTCGTGATAAGAGTATTCGTCAGAACAATCCCGTTAGTCGTCATGGGATCCTGGTTTTGCGGAAGCAGCGGAAACATGAAGATTCCGCGCGCGACGACAATCAGGAGAAATAGGAAAAAATAGATGTGGATGACGTTCAGGCGCATGATATCCTCAATCGGAAGTGGTAATTTCGGAGTGCGGGCCGATATTGTATTCCTGCGACGACGCCCTCAGGAACGCTTCGTCGCCGATCAGCGAGCTTTCCAAAATCGTATTTTCGACACGGCTTTCCTTTCCGATAATCGTGTCCTTGATAATCGAGTCGCGGACGATAGACCCTTCCGAGATCGAAACATTGGGCCCGACGATCGAGTTCTCGATCAGGACGTCCTTCCCGATAAACACGGGCGGGATGACGATGCTTCCCGGCACGCGGTCGTTCGTGGCGTGACGGCCGAGCATGATTCTATTGGTATCCAGCAGCGAGTTCTTGTCTCCGCAGTCGTACCATTCGAACACCTCGAATGTCTGGAACTTCTCGCCGCCGTACATCATGTTCTTCATCGCGTCGGTCAACTGGTATTCGTTACGTGTCTGTATTTTTTCTTTCATCAGGTACTCGACCGCCGAGAAGAGCTTGTATGCGCTCTTGAAGTAGTAGATACCCGCGATAGCGAGCTTGGACGGCGGCCGTTCGGGCTTCTCGAGCATGTTGGTGACAAATCCCTGGGCATCCGTCATCAGCACCCCGAACTTGCGCGGGTCTTCCACTTCCCATGCGCCGATCATATTGTGCGGCGACTTTATCGCGGCGAGGATGTCCGTATTGAAGATGATATCGCCCAACACCACGAGCATGTCCTCGTCCTTATCGAACGCTTTCTTCGACTGGTAAATCGCGTGCCCGAGGCCGTTGTACTCGCGCTGGCGCATGAAGCTCATCGGGAAGGTATAGTTCGATTCGAGATGGTCGCGGATCTGCTCGCCCAGGTGGCCGATGATGAAGATCATTTCGGAGAAATCGAGGGTCTGGAGCTGCTCGATGATATAACGGATGATCGGTTTCCCCGCTACCCGGATCAGGGCTTTCGGGATAACATGGGTGTGCGGCCAGAGACGGCTGCCTTTACCGGCGACCGGCAGGACGATTTTCATGAACGCCCCCTCGATATTTCGATGAGTATTGCGTTATTATAGAGCGGAGCGGCAAGAAAAGCAAGAGATTTTGGAAAGTGGAAACGGCACCCCGCGTTCTCCGCGTGAACTTTCCATGGGCCCGGACTACTGAAATACCTCGAGTTTCACACAGAGTACACGGAGGGGAAGAGAAAACAGGGGTATAAAAGAAAACCTACTTGAATTCATCAAAAAAACTATAATTTATTTCATAGACTGTTTTTGGTTTTAAACCCAACTCAAGCTGCTCAAACCTCTCAACTAATCTATCACCATCAATTAATTCAATAGGAATTGCTCCATCACGAACAGCAGCAACTTTTGCTTCTTTTGTAAAGCGTCCAGTAGTAATAAAAATCCCTTTTTCTGACTTGCCGCCTATTGCTCCCTGAAAATCCCTTATTTTATCGGGGCCTACTGTTTTCGTATATTTTTTAGATTGAAAATAAACCTTTATGCTTAATAACGGATTAATTTCCAACATTCCAAATCCGTCTATTCCCTGATCTCCCTTTTGTCCTGTAACTGTAACTTGAGTAAATCCAGATTCTCTTAACAATCTTTGACACAGTTTTTCAAATCCTGAAGGTGAAAGTTCTTGAATTGTAGACAAAAGTTTTTTTCTATGCCCTTTTTCTTCTTCTTCCTCAATTTTCTTCTCAATTTTCTTCTCAATTTGCACATTTTCTAGTTTATCAGGTTCTTTATTCTCTGCATTATTTGGTAAAAACTGGGTATGAATCTCTTTAAAAATTTCATAGACTTTGTTTTCAGTAATGTTTTCATTATTTCCCTTTTCTGTAAGTGCCCAAACCCCGCGTTTTGAAGAATCTACGAAGCCGCCTTTACTTAAATAGAATTTTGCCCAAGCAACTTTATTTCTATAATTCGATTCACCTTTTTTATTTTTCTTATCCAATTCTTCTTCGGAAATTTGAAATCTGTCAATTATACTATCGTATATTTCTCTTGGGTTTCCTGAGCCTCCTAATTCCCTTAGAACCTCAACAATTGCCGGAAAGTATTTAATGAAATCAGGCCCTTTGTTTACAGAAAGTTCTTTTTTAGGCATATATACCCGCCCTTATAGTACTTTTTCTTTATTGTTTTTCTCTGAGATCTCAGCGTCTCTGTGGCTCTGCAGTGAGATTTTTAGTGATAAAAAGTTTTTATCCGACATAAATAGTCTCTTTCAGGATTTGATCTTTAATATAAGGTTTCAGGTATTTCTCACGGCATATATCAATCGAGCGGTGAAAGCGTTTTTCAAGAATTTCTTTTATCTTGAGCTTGGTATCGAAAAGATCATTATTATGATCAAACTCAATAAGGATATCGATGTCGCTTTTTTCGTTGGCCTGACGGCGCGCGAACGAGCCGAATACCCCTATCTTGGAGACCTGAAATTCCCGGCGGAATAACTCTTTGTTTTCATGAAGAAATTGAACTATTTGCTCGATTTCAAGCATAATATCCCCTCATAACATTTTATCCATTCGCTTTTCGATGCTCCGTGTTGGACATCACGGCTTCCTCCCGCGGGAAGGAGAAAGCTCGGCGCTCGATGCCCGGCTATTCCCTTATCTGCCCGTCGCCGTAGATGACCCATTTTTCAGTCGTGAGGCCTTCCAATCCCATGGGGCCGCGCACATGCAGTTTCTGGGTCGAAATCCCGACCTCCGCGCCCAATCCGAACACGCCGCCGTCGGTAAACCGCGTCGAGGCGTTGGCGTAAACCGCGGCGGAGTCCACACGGTCGAGGAAACGCTGGACATTGCCGTAGTCCTCGCTCACTATCGAGTCCGAATGGTGCGAACCGTAGGTGTTGATATGATCGATCGCGTCGTCGACATCCCTGACCATCTTGACCGAAATAATGTAGTCGAGGTACTCGGTGTACCAGTCGTCCTCGGTCGCGTCCTTCAGCCCGGCGGGAAGCCCCTCGACAGCCTTCATGCTCTTCCGGTCGATCCGCACTTCGACCTTGTTCTTCACAAGCGCCTTGACAACGGATGCGGCATGGGGATAGTCCTTATGGATCAGAAGCGACTCGATAGCGTTGCACACCGACGGCCTCTGCACCTTGGCGTTGACAGTGATCGCCTCGGCCTTTGCTTTATCGGCGGATTGATCGATAAAGACGTGGCAGACACCCTTGTCGTGCTTGATCACGGGGATCCTCGACGCCTCGACTACCGCGCGGATCAGGCCTTCGCCGCCCCGGGGGATGACAACATCGATATATTTATCGAGCTTGAGGAGCTCGTTCACGATCTCGTGCTCGGTACGGTCGACAAGCTGGACGGCGTCACGGGGAAAGCCAGTATGCTCGAGCGCCTCACGGATCGAATTCGCGATGGCTTGGTTGGAATTGACCGCTTCCTTTCCGCCGCGCAGGATGACCGTGTTGCCGGACTTGAGAGTGAGGGCGGCGGCGTCGGAGGTGACATTGGGGCGTGACTCGTAGACCATCATCACTACGCCGATCGGTACGCGCACCTTCATGATCTTGAGGCCGTTGGGGCGGCGAGAGAGCATATTTCCGCTCCCTACAGGGTCGGGTAACGCCGCGATATCGCGGATCGCCTGAATCATCCCGTCGATCCGTTTGTCGTTTAGCATCAGACGCTCGAGATAAGCCGCGTTCTTTCCCGATGCTTCTGCGAACTCGAGGTCCTTTTTATTGACGTCGATGATGTAGGAACGGTGGTCGTTGATACTTTCCGCCATCGCGATTAACGCGGCATTCTTGTCGTTCGTGCCCTTGCCGGCGACCTCATAGACGATATCCTTCGCCCGTTTCGCCAAACCTTCGGCGTATTCTTTTATTCCGTTCATAAGCCCTCCGAAAATACGTTATATTGTATATCGGGTAAGAAAATATATCAAATCATAGCGGAGTCGGGAGATTTAGCCACACGGTTCGGTATTCCGATGAGGCAAGCAGGGTGTAGCCGGGGCGCGGTTGCCGAGCGCTCGTCCTGACCGAAGGGCAAGGGAAGCCGAGGCGCGTTCACCGTCTACTGGATATCCAAATCCTCGATAACGACGAGGCCTTTCTTTTTGTCTAAATATGCAACCATCAAATGGTTCTCCGTTGAAAAGTTAAAATCCGTGCCCCACGGGTATGGGCCGTAGGTCTTACCGCCGTAATAGAAATAGGTTTGATCGTCCGTCTCGGCCTTCTCGATCCTGAATACGAATTTCATGCTGTCCGGGGAGAACCTGACATCCGGGATAAAAAACGCCCCGGGCGAAATTTCTTTTCCGTCTATCCACAACGATTCGTCGCCGGGCTTATTGTTAAAAGTAAAATAAAAATGTTTACCGTCGGGTGTAAACGAGGGGAGATAGGCGTTGTAGAACGGCCCATAGCTCAGATCGTCATATTTCATGTAGGCCGGTTTTTTCTGCTGTTTCTTATCGAGAGTCCAGTAGAAATGCGCGAGGTGTTTTCCGTCGGGCGAGAATACCAGATTGTCCCCCGAATCGGACTGGATGAAGCAGGGCCCGAAACGTTGATCCCCGTAAACGATATAGTCGTCGCCGTTTAATTGCTCCTCGATATAGACCAAGCTCTTGCCGTCGGGGGCTATGTCGAAATTGGAGATGTAGTTGAACGGGCCGGAGACTTTTCCATTAATCCAAACATAAAATGTCTCTTTATTACCCTTACGCATGACATAAACATACGCCATCGTGGAACCATCGTCGGAGAAGACGGGCCTCTTCAGATCGCTGTACGGGCCGTAGAATTTATTTTCATAGTAAATGTACCATCCGTCATTGCCTCTCACGGAAAACGTGAATTTATGATTCTGCTTCGAGAACACAACACCGCCGGGCGCGCCCGGAAGCTGGTCGAACTCGGTATTGTCGACGACCATGACGCCGGAACCGTCCATCTTTTGGTATGTGTACCAGTACCCCTTGTTATCGGGCGAAAAAGCGTGGAATACCGCGTTCTTGTAAGGGCCGTGTATCGCGTCGTCGATCTCGATATAAAAACCCGGCATTTTCTTCGGATACGCATAAACGACCGCGGTATGTTCCCCATCGGGGGAGATGAACGGTTCGACGGACGGATAGGGACCTAAAACTTGATCGCTGTACCGGACATAGATTTTACTATTCTTCTTGAACGCAAACACGAAGCGGGAAGGATTATCCAGCGCGTACTTGAAAAATTCGATCATTTCCTGGAACGGGCCGTAAGTTTTCCCATTCGCGAAGACATAGTGCTCAGTTCCGAGGGTATAACGGAACCAGAAATAGGATGTATCCGCCGCGAATGTCGGCGGCATGACCGAAGTGTACGGTCCGTATATCTTATCGATCAATCTGAGATACTGCGCGTTATCCTTCTCGTAAACCACGCAAAAGATATTCGGGTAATGAGATAATATGTTATAACCGCTGTCGTACATACCCATCGTCCTGGCTTTCACTTCCCATAGTTCGCTTGGATCGTCGAAAAATATGAATATTTTGTTCAGTTTCGTATTATCGAACTGCCCCGCGAGAATCGAGGTGTTCTTCAGGAACATCAGGGATTGGTAGGTATAATCCCCTTTTTTATACGGAATGGTCTTAATTACTTTCGGGTAAACGAACTCCGGGATGATGAAGAAGAATAGTATTGCCAAAGCGGCTTTTTTCATAGAATCCTCCAGTTTTAGAGATAGTTTATTATAATACATTTGTTAAATATTTCCATGGGCGGAGAAATATTTTTTTCTCTCTCTGACAGATAAAATGCTCCGAAGATGAATACGGAAAAGCAAGCGGAAAAGACCGCAAAGACGGGGAGGACACGGAGGGAAAAACTTATATTTCGAGCCCTCCGAACCCTCTGCGGTAAAAAAAACGTAAAAATCCCGCTCTCAGGATTGGCTATATAATAGGACTGACAACTGAAAAGTGGAAAGTGACAAGTTGGAAACGGAAAATGCTGAAAAAAGGGCGAAAAACTATCCCTAATATCCCTAATCCAGTGAAAAGTTGAAAGTTACAAGTCAAATTGGATAAGGCGGGATGCAAAACGGAAAATACAGAAGGTTTGTCCCTCGTTTCTCGCGGAATACCGAAGCATCCGTGTGATCTGTGTGGAATTGAGGTTATGTACAATATCCCAATAGAACGCGGATGTACACGGATTTTACAGATCGCCGCGGATGGAAATGTAGAAGCGCGGCGCGTATGTTACTCCGTAAACCGCATGAGCTGTCCGGCCTTGAACTCCCATTCGGGCGTGTAGAGGAAATCGCCGAACTCCGCCGGGTACCACGGGAGTCCGTCGAACACGCCGCTGTAGTTTTTCAGGACATGGATTTCCTGCGCGGGCATATAGCTCTGCGCGAGCATGAAAATCTTCCCGCCGGACTGGTTCTCAGCCAGATCGACCACGATGACCGCGTGACCGGGCGCTCCGGCCTTAAGGAACACGTCGCCGATCCGGATATCCGCCGGCGACCCGACGGGCTTCATGGTTTTACCGAGGGATAATGTGCTCGCGTAGTTGAAGACGGCGATCATATATTTCTTGAACGAGGTGTAACTTTTCCCGGAGGATGACGACGCGACCCATTGGACTTTATTTCCGGCGACCTTGATCCCGTAGCCCTGCGCCCATTTCGAGTAGGCGGCGTTAAACCCGCTCACGAAGTAGAAATGGATTTTCGAGTATTCGTTTTTGGAGTAATGGTACTCCGCTTTGAGACGCATAATCGCATCGGCGCATTGCTGCAAGTCCTGCTTCCCGACATCGATATTCACTACGGCGTAATGCGCTTCCTGATTGCCCTTCTGTTTGCCGTTATAGAGCAGAACGGGCGAACCCTTCGGCTGAAGGGGGAGGTAACGGAGCCATTCCGCGAACGAGCCGGGTTCGGCTTGCACCCGCGTATATCCCTGCGGTAACGGGATATCGGCGATGCGGTAGCTCACATGGGCGTCCTTCGGCATCCATGTGTAGACCGGGGCGGGAGTTGAGACGGCCGCGCCCGTGCCCGACGGGACGTCGATAGTCTTGGGGACGATCTCATCCTCGGGCGACAGCATCATATCGAGATGGTTCTCGACGGGCGGGGAGCCGGGATCGGATGGGAGTGCGCCGTCCGGGACAGTGGCGACCGAGATCGCGACCGACGCCGAGATACCTAAGATTACGAAAAATAATAGAAGTCCGTGTCTCCCGATAAAACTATTACGCATATTTACCTCGTTTTTTATAATATCTATTGACTCAAGAACATATTTATGTTATTATATAGTTAGCAATATGGACTAAGGGCTGTTGACGAAATCATATTATCATTGCGAGGCGAAAGACGAAGCAATCTTTCTTATTATTTTATAAGGTTTTATATAGACTGCTTCTAACACGCTACAGAAGATTGTTTTAGCGCGGTATCGCAGTGACAGGAAACCCAAGTATTTCCTGAGTTCGTCACAAAGCCCATTCATTAAACCCTTTATTACCCCCTTTTAATAGGACCGCCTGCAAAAGGCGGTTCTTTTTTTGACTTCCATAATCACCCGGTTTCTGTTATAATATGCGGAGGGGTTTATTATGGCGATTGCCTTCTGGGTGTTTCTCTTCTCTTTAATCACGGGTTTCGCGTCGATCCTGCTCGCTTTTTTTATCTATCTTAAGTATCGAAAGATAGCGGTATTATTTTATATTTTCTTCCTTTTTTCTTTATTTCTCATTATTCTCTATTTCTTTTTTCACAATTTCGGCGGGGTCGCCACGCATTTGGGGACTATGCCGGACGATCCGTTCGTACTGCTGATACAGTATATCGGTTCCTATGCTTTTATTGTTGTCGCTCCGTTCTTTTACCATTATATCCTCGGGCTTGAGATCGGCCGGGGAAAGAAGATTTTTTTCTTCCTCGCGGATACTGTCGTCCTTGCCGCGACAGTTGTTTACTACATCACCCGCCTGCCGGCAATCGGATTCGGTATCCTGATACCCTCTCTTGCCCTGACAATTCTCTACGGGCTTGTGCTGATCGCTATTCATTTCCGGCGGATTCCCGACCGCGGCCTGAAGAACTCCGTGAGGACCTTCCTGATCGTGACGGCATGCTTCTTTCCGTTGATTCTCGCGGATATGTTCGATTCAGCGATACTCGGGATTACGCTTTTCCCGATGGGATTTTTCGCGCTCCCGGCCTACTATCTTGTCATTAATATCCTGAGCATTATTTTCACGATGTTCTATTTCAATAAACCGCCGTATCTACAGAAGGGCAAACTGACCGGGTATCTCACCGGGCAGTATTCGATCACCGGACGGGAAGCCGAGATCATTCTTCTGCTTCTTGACGGTTCGAGTAACCGCGAGATCGGAGAGAAGCTGTTTATTTCCTATAAGACTGTCGAAAACCATATCTATAATATCTACCAGAAGACCGGAGTGAAAAACCGGATCGAACTTTTCAACCTGATCCTATCGAACCGTTAAAATAGGGGGAATCCCCTACCTGTTTTCATGAAAATTGAGGGGGAATCCCTATTCTTTTCTATTCCTGAATCGCCTATAATACTACGAAATGATGAACGAAACGAGGTGTCTATGAAAACGAAAATTCTGGTTGTGTATTACAGCCATGACGGAAATACGCGGATGATCGCGGAAACTGTCGCGAACGAACTGGGCGCGGATATAGATGAAATCGCCCCGGTGCACGATATCAATTCCCGAGGCTTCTTTAAGTATTTTTTGGGGGGAGCGATGGCCGCAATGAAAATGAAACCGAAGCTGGGCCCCGCCGCGCATGATCCGTCGGGATACGATCGCGTAATTCTCGGCACTCCGGTTTGGAACTCGACAATGGCGCCGCCGATGCGCGCCTATCTCGTGCAAAACAGGCTGAAGATCAAGATGGCCGGTTTGTTCTGCTGTTTCGCTGGAGCGGTGAAGAATACGTTCGCCGAAATGAAGACGATGCTTGACGGCTGTATCGTCACGGGGGAAGCAGGTTTCCTCGAGCCGCTTGTCCGCAATGAAGCGGAATCGTCCGCCGCCGCGCGCGAATGGGCGCGCGGGTTGTTAAAACGTATCTATGGAGAACAAGAGGAGGCAGAGGAATGAAAAAGTACGAATTCCTTTCAGCTCGGGTGGAAGTATTGTTATACGGCACTATATTTTCAGGAGAAAAATTACTATGAAACAAAAAATCAGACGCACGCTTATTTTTATCTCGTTCCTGCTTTTTCCTGTTACGATCTTCTACTTCTCGCCCTACCTGATCCTGATGGCGGGCGCGGAGGGAATTGCCGCCGGGAGCATGCTCGTATTCGGCGGAATGTTCGTCGTGTCGCTTTTCTTCGGGCGCGCGTTCTGCGGATGGATATGCCCGGCCGGCGGCGCGCAGGACGCATCCCGTTTCGTCAATGACAGGCCGCTCCGTTCTAAGAAGGCGGATTGGGTGAAATACTTGATCTGGGTGCCGTGGATCGTCCTCGTAGTAGTCTTAATCGCGCAGGCGGGAGGGATACGCAGGACAGACTTTTTCTACGGAACCGTCCTCGGGATATCGGTCGCGGAACCGACGTCATATTTCATATATCTCCCAATCCTCGCGTTGATCGCAGTCCCAGCGCTCTTCTTCAGACGACGCCTCTTCTGCCACAGTATCTGTTGGATGGCGCCGTTCATGGTGCTCGGGCGGAAACTGTCGAACTTGCTCCGCCTGCCGTCGCTTAGGCTTCGTTCCTTTCCGTCGAGCTGCGAGGCTTGCGGTAAATGCGAAAGGGCTTGCCCGATGAGTCTGCCGGTCGGGGAGATGGTGCGGGCAGGAAAGATGGAACGCGCGGAATGCGTGCTCTGCGGGGAATGTACCTCCGCATGCAGCCGTTCGGCTATCCGGTTCGGGTTCGGCGGAATAACAAGGGGTAAATGAAAACCGTATTGACTTGTCAGGACAACGGGGATATAATGCCCTTTCAGAAAACGGAGGGCATAAATGAAAAATCGTTGGATAGCGGTAATCATCGGCATGATTTTTGTCGCGGGCGCGTGCTCGTCGGAAACGAAACCGTCAAAAAAGGTGGTGAAGCCTGTGAAACCGAAACCCGTAGTAGTCGAACAGAAGATCGATCATGACAAGATCGCTAAGTTTTTCGTGTTCCCCGGCGGGAAGATGAAGGCTGTCATCATGAGTTTCGACGACGGCCCCGATCAGGACAAGCGGCTGATCGAAATCTTCGCGAAGTACGGGATCAAGGGGACGTTTCATCTCAATTCCGGCAAGTTCGCCGGGAAGAGCAAGGCCGCGCTCGACGCGATGAAGGAATACTACAAGGGGCACGAGGTCTCGGTGCACACTGTCAGCCATCCGCACCTCGAGTTCCTGCCGGAGGCCAAGGTGATCCAGGAAGTCGCCGACGATAAAGCTAAGCTCGAATCGGTATTCGGATACACCATTCCCGGGATGTCGTACCCGTTCGGCACCTACAACCAGCTTGTGCTCGATATCCTGCCGTCACTCGGGATCAAGTACTCCCGCACTGTCGTCATGAATACGTCGTTCAAGCTCCCGAAAAATCTCCTCGCATGGGACCCGACCTGCCACACCGGCGCGGCGGACTACTGGATCAAGAAGTTCGTCTCGACCAACCGGAACGAGATGATACTGATGTTTATCTGGGGCCACGCGTGGGAATTCGATAACGGCGACAAGGAGAAGAACTGGGCGGCGATCGAGAATACGTGCGCGACCCTCGCCAAGGAAACCGATATCTGGTTCGCGACGGCGCTCGAAGTAGCGGAATATATCGAGGCCACACAGGCAGTGGCCGAGAAGAACACGGGCGATGTGATGACGAATACGGGCAAGCTCACCCTCTGGGCGAAGACGAAAAAGGGAATCGTACAGCTTAAGCCCGGGAAGACGATCCCGAATTCGTCGTTTTAAGGTTCAACATATATTGACAGTGACTTCCAGCAGCCCTACTGCTACACCACTATCGATCGCGATAAGTTAATCCAATACCGCGATCATCGAAACAGGTTGCGATCAGGAAAGACGAGGATACAAAATTGCGGTAAAATGTTAGGGGAGATTTTGAATGAATCGTAAAGCACTTTTACAGTTCACTTTTCCCCTGTGCATCGCCTTTGTCTCTGTCTGCGGGAACGCTGGCAACGGAAAACCAGCCGTGTAGGATGTATTCCCGGTTACGACACGTTAGTGCTACTGAAAAAGCCAAGAAAACCCCCTTGCGGGACTGCGAGGGGGTAGTTTTGTGTAGTGTTTATAACAAACTGTTTACGAAAATTACGCCAAAAAATGCGACTGGACACAAAATAATAACGGGAATGTAATTTGGGAATTAAGTTGACAAATGGAATTTGCCCGATACAATATCGGAAAACGCCGAAGGACGAACAAATAATGAAAACACTAATTGCTTTTTTACTTGCCTGTATGATATCCTCTTTACCGTCGACGCAGGCAACCGCCAATTCCAAGAACGACGAAGCGGTCGAGGTGACCTTTCTCGCCGCCAGCGGCGCTCCCGACGAACAAGAGGTCTACGACGAACTGATCGCGGAATTCCGGAAAGAGAATCCCGGCATTACAGTCAAGAAAATCGAGGTGGATTGGCTGTTATATCACGATAAGCTTAGGACGATGTGCGAGGGGGGAGAATCTCCCGACGTTGTCATGGTGTCGGTACAGTACTTCGCCGAATGGGCGGACAAGGGTTACTTTCTGCCTATCGACGGTTACAAGTCCGACGCGGAGTTGGAGATCGGCGACTTCTATCCCAAGCTGATCGACATGTTCACCTATCGTGACAACCTCTACTGTATACCGAAGGATTGGACGACGTTCGTTATCTATTACAACAGGGATGTTTTTGCTAAGGCTAGAATGAAGCAGCCGTCCTCGTCGTGGACATGGGACGATTTCCTGAACGTCGCGAAAAAGACGACGGCGGATACGAACGCCGATAACGTTATCGACAGGTATAGCTTTATGGTCGAAACGTGGGCGGACTGGTACCTGAATTGGGTGTTTCTGAACGGCGGCAGCGTGTTCGACGAGAACGGGGAATGGTTAATGGCAAACGGCGAGAACCTCAACCGGAATTCCGGGGCGATCCAGTTCTTGGCCGACCTGATCTTCGTCCATCAGGTCGCTCCTCAGGTCGACGGCGCGCTCTCAGGGATAGGTTGCATCGACGCGTTCAAGCAACAGAAGATAGCGATGTGCATGGCAGGGTATTGGGGGATGAAGATGTTTAGCAAGATCGATGATTTCCAGTGGGGCTATTGTACGCTGCCGGGCAATTCCGTGAATGCGTCCTCGATACTCGGCAGGGGTTTCGCGATAAGCGCGAAGTCCCAGCATCCCGAAGCGGCGTGGAAACTCGTAAAATTCCTCGCGAAGCCTGCCAGTATGAAAAAATTCATTAGGTTCGGCATGTCTTTGCCGGCCCGACAGTCACTCGTCGTCTCGAATGAGTACCTCGATATCCCGGGACTGCTCAAGAATCAGCCGCACCTCGCATCCATCGATTATCTCAGCGATCCGTTCGTACTACAGTTGGAGGACGCAACCTTGCCGTTTAATATACCCGAATGGGAAATGATCCGCAATCGAATGGAATGGACGTTTGACGAGGTTTTCCTCGGGAATCAACTCGCTAAAGTGCAGTTGTTAATACTGGATCATTGGGTGGGGAAAAACTATCCTCACTTGAAATGGAAGAGTATCACGGTCGAAGAATAGCCGTTTGACAGCAAGGGGTAATGTTGGCGTTTGGGCGACTGTTCGACAAGTACGCGAAGCCGGATATCGAGAGGACGAGCAGCGGGGTGAACGATGAACCGTGGGTGTATGTCGGGACGAAGGGGATGTACGACGGCATCACGTTTATCGCCGCCGAGCACAAGGGACGGGAAGATAAGACAACAGACTCTCCTCAGGGGGTGTTGAAGAACTTGTCTTGTCGTGTCATGGTGAGCTTGCCGAACCATAGCCGAGGTAATCTATTTAATTATTGGGTATATAAATTAAACAGACTGCTTTGCTACCCCTACCCGCGTAATCCGTGTGAAATTCTTCTACCGCGCTAAGATGAGAGGGAGTGAATATGAGAAATAAACTCTTTTGTAGTTTTATTCTGTTTGCGGGGATATTACTGCTATTGCCCGGCTGTCAGTCGGGTGATAAGGAGAATAAGCTTCATATATTCAAAAACGGTATCAGGACAACAAACTCGGTATTTTACAGCGCTCCGGTAACGAATACACTTTTAGATTCCGCGCTTATCGACGCATCGAGAACAAAGAACACAAATAAAATCCTCGAGCTATTGAAACAAGGCGCGAGTCCCGACGCCGCCGATAAAGAGGGAAGAACAGTTCTGATGAAGGCCGCGATGCACGGCAACCTCGATGTAGTCAAGATTTTAATCGAGGCGGGTGCGGATATCGAAGCCGAAGATGAAAAAGGAAACACCGCGCTTTTCTGGACGGCCGATACTCAGGTTTTTAAGTATTTGCTCCAGCGGGGCGCGGATATCACGCACGAAAACCATCAGGGCGATACTATTCTCAGGTACGCGATGCTGAATCAAGACCCGGATATTCTGAAAGCTTTAAAAGATAAAAAGATCAATATCGATTTCCAGAACCAGTTCGGGAAAACTCTGTTGATCAAAGCGGCGGAAAAAAACGATATCGGGTTTATGAAGTTCTTGTTGGAAAACGGCGCGGATATCGATTTTCAGGATAATAATAAAAAAACCGCGATCATTTACGCGATGGATTCTCACAGTTTTGATGCATGGATTCTCCTGGAGAAGCATGGGGCAAAAATCGATTATACCTTGGGAGACTTGAACGATAATCTAGTTTTTGCATCGACGGCGGGAAATCTCAAGGCGGTAAAAAAGCTGGTCGCGTTAGGGGCAAATCCCGATCTCCCACCCAGTGAAAAGGATTGGGATCTATTATCCCCGTTGATGATGGCGGCAAAGAACAACCACATGGATGTCGTGCGGTATCTGGTCGAGCACGGCGCAAACGTCAACCAGATCAAGGAATATGACGCGAGTTCTGCGTCCGTCTTCACCTTCGCGTTCGGCTCGGGAAATATGGATATGGTGGAATACCTGCTCTCAAAAGGCGCACGCGTAGATTCCGGTTGTTTATTTGGGGCTGTGACGAAGAAATCTTACAAGAAGGTAATCTATCTTCTCGAAAATGGCGCAGATGTTAATATTCAGTGTTATATGGAGTATTTTTCTCCGCTGATGTATGCGGTATTGCATGACGATATAAAAATGGTAAAACTATTAGTCAAGCACGGCGCGGATGTTAACGCGGTGACTTTTAGCAGCCCAACTACAACACCACTCTCGATTGCGATACGTTTATCCAATACCGCGATCATCGAGTACCTGAAGAGCAAGGGCGCGACGAACTGAACTAATCCAGCTTATAAACCGTGAGGAAGTTCATCGCGTTTGTGTTTTGCGCGTACCCGAAATAGAGAGTACCGTCGGGAGCGCAGGCCATTTTCAAACCCGGCATATCGCCCATGAAAGACGAAACTTTAAAAATTTCTTTAAATTGTCCGTCGGGAGAAATTCTCATAATAGATATGTTTGTTTCCGACGAGCCCAATACCCCGGCGAAAGTATAGAAGTAATAGGGCGTGTTTTTCGTTGCGGCGCACGTTTTTTCGCTGTTGTAAACCGCGCCGTCAATGAATTTTTTCGTATAGTGTGCGGAAATGGCAGGCGCCCCGGTGTTTCTTATGTCGTAATAAACAACATTCGTTACAAGCTGATTATGATAGATATAATAGATATTACCGGCGCCGTCCAAAGCATAGGAGATGAACTTGGAGCTCATTTCAAATATATAAGTGCCGCTCCACGCGGTCCCGGCTGTGACAAACAGTCTATTCATCCCGTCGCTATTCACAAGCACAAAGATTTGGCCGTTCGGAGATTCCTGCAAATCGATCGAAGTGATGTAGTTTGAAAAAATTAAGGAATTAAATCCTGTGTACGATTGCCATGTTGCGCCGTTATACTCCATGACTCTGATATAATTACTGATAACGCTTCCTTCGTTCGACGATACTGCGATGATTTTTTTTCCGGTGGAAGTTACAATAAAATCCATGGCATTAGGGTAGTAAAACATAGCCGGGCCGAAGCCTGTACCCGGGAGGGTACTGCAGTCATATACTACCGGCGGATTCCCGTTCGGCATATATGCTGCATACGGCGATGTACCGTGGAAGTCCAATACCGGAAAGTACATAGTGTTCGGGATAGAATTGGTGCTTTTCAGTTCCCAGTTCAAAGCGGACATTTTGTACGAGTAAAGATTTGCTTCATATCCGTTCTGCTGGACCAGCACATGAAGAACGCCCATCGCATCGACGTCGATAGAATATGTCTCCGAGCCGTATAAATTTGAAATGGTCTGCCCGATCTGTTCCAGTGTGTAGGTGTCGGCGAATTCGAGAAGTTGATTCTGCGCGGCGGGGGAGAGGAAATGCAGGAGCTGGCATGCACCGAAAAGAAAAACCATTAATAAGATAAAGAATACTTTTTTCATAGGGCCCCCTCGAGCTTTCGACCGCATGTTTAGATTAACAGATGTTTTGAATTAAATCAAGAAATGAATTGTTGGAAAAAGGATGAAGACATTGAATTCGAATTTTGCACTTCCTTGTTGAACCTATATTTTTGCAATTCTCCTCAATCCCGTTTCGGCGGAAACAGTTGACATTCTCGATATCCCCCCTTATAATAAAGGCCCACATGGGGATGTAGCCAAGTGGTAAGGCCGAGGCCTGCAAAGCCTTTATCAAGGGTTCGATTCCCTTCATCCCCTATCTTTTCTTCACCCGCCGGGATGGTGGAACTGGTAGACACAAGGGACTTAAAATCCCTTGGGCGTAATGCTCGTGCGGGTTCGACCCCCGCTCCCGGCAGGATAATTTGGTCGCGAGGGCACGCCCCTCCCGGGCTATGCCGAGGACAAGCGCTCTGTACAGGATAATAATTGCTCGCGAAATGTCGCGGGCTATATTTTTGTCCGGGCGGATATTGTGATAACGGGATTAGCTGTCGCGCAGCGACCTCCCGGCAGGATAATAATCGCTCGCGAAACGTCGCGGGCTATATTTTTGTCCGGTGAGTATTGTGATAACGGGATTAGCTGTCGCGCAGCGACCTCCCGGCAGGATAATTTGGTCGCGAGGGCACGCCCCTCCCGGGCTATGCCGAGGACAAGCGCTCTGTACAGGATAATATTCGCTCGCGAAATATCGCGGGCTATATTTTTGTCCGGGCGGACTATTCCGTCCCAAGAGATAGGCATCTATACCGGCAGAAATTCTTTCCACGGCACGGCGGATGATTTTCTTGTTATCCATACAAACTCCAACCTGAAAGAATAGTTCTTCAGAACAGGATGCCTTTTTCCGAAAATCTAGAACGGCTGTAAAAACTCATTTGCCGTATTCGATTTAGTCTAGTAAATTATACTGAAACACCGGGATGAAATCAAAAAAATATTTCCTGAATATTTAGGATTCTTAATGATTTCCCTGTATATATTAGCACCATCGTGATATAACGAGGTAAGAGTGATACCCCAAAATGTCATCGATGAAATCCTGACGAGGGTCTCGATTTCTGAGTTAATAGGCCAATTTATCGAGGTTAAGAAGAGCAGTAATAGAAACCATTTGGCTTTATGTCCTTTTCATAACGAAAAATCTCCCTCGTTCTCGATCAGCGATGACAAAGGTCTGTACCATTGTTTCGGATGCGGGGCTTCGGGTAACGCGATCACGTTCCTGAAGGAGTTCCGCAAGCTTACGTTCCGCGAGGCTCTCGACGACCTGGCTAAGATCGCCGGGATCGACCTCGACAAGTTCGGCGATGAGGCTGAATCGGCCGATTCCCGCCAGAAGGAACGAATTTACTCACTGCATTCCGACGCCGCGAAGTATTTTCACCGAAACCTGATGGATCCAAAGGGAACGGACGGCGGAAGTATTGCGCGGGACTATCTCAAGGGACGTAAGATCACGGGAGATATGGTAAAAATGTTCCGTCTGGGATACGGCGGCTCGTCATGGAACGGGCTGATCGAACATCTCAGAGGGGAAGGATATAACGAGGAGGAGATGCTGGCCGCGTCGGTGGCGGCGAAGACCGAGAAAGGGTTTTTCAACCGTTTCAAAGACCGGGTGATATTCCCGATTTTCGACATCAGGGATAAGGTAATCGCGTTCGGCGGAAGAATTCTTACCGACGATAAGACGTCGGCGAAGTACCTGAACAGCGGCGAAACAGCGATTTTTCACAAAGGCAATCAGTTATTCGCGTTGAATTTCGCGAAGGAGGAGATATCCCGTTCCAGCCACGCTCTGGTGGTGGAAGGCTACATGGATGTAATCGCATTATATCAAAATGGGATCAAGAATTCGGTCGCGCCGTTGGGGACCGCTCTGACGGAAAACCAGCTTGTCGTGTTGAAACGCTTCTGTGAGAACGTCACGTTCGTGTTCGACGGGGACGACGCAGGGGTAAAAGCGGCAGACCGGGCTATCGATCTCACCGCGACTTCCGGAACCGATATTAACCATTGGGTTGTCATTCTGCCGAACAAAATGGACCCTTACGATTTCTCGATGAAGAACGGCGGACAGGCGTTTACCGATTTTGTCGGTACAAACCGTCTCTCCCCGATAGATTTTAAAATCCGTTACTATTCCCGTAAGGTCGGGGCGGAAGCGAACAAGCTGAAATTTCTGTTCCATATCTTTTCGTATATCGAGAAGCTCAGGAGCGCGGTGCTCCGTCAGGGTGCGTTGAAGTCCGCGGCGGATTTCCTCAAGCTGGAAACGGAGATTATTAAGGAAGAGTATAACAGTTTTCTCAATAAACGCCCGATGGGGCAATTTGTCCGGAAGCAGAACAAGGACAATTCCCCGGCGATCGATCCGCTGGAGCTGGATTACCTCGCGACAGTGATTTCGAAGCCGGAACTTTTGGATGAAATGGCGAGGGTGGTCGAACCGGAAATGTTCGTCAGCCCGGAGTATAGAGAGCTCTACGAAGCTCTTTTGGCCGATACGACACGTTCGACTCAGGCGATCCTTTCCAATGTCACGGATAAGCCGCTCATGGAGAAGGTCTCGCATTACAGTATGTCGCCGGAGTACAACCCGGGATATATTTCGGCATACCGGCTCCGAGCGAAATATGTCAGAAGCCGGGTCGAGGCGTTACGGCGGGAAGTCACCGTCCTCGAAAAACGACTGCCCAAGGACGAAGAGATCGATAAACGGATCAACGAAATCCGTAAGGAAATGCAGGATTGGGGATTGGAGCAGGAAGAGATTAAGTCATTTATCTCGAAGTCTGAAATTGAAAAAATATAGAGGAGATATAGAGTATGTATGATGAGCTTTTGGAGAATGAAGATATTAATAAGCTCTTGAAGTACGGAAAAGAAAGCGGGATGCTCACCTATGAGGAAATTCTCGAACGTCTCCCCGATGAAATCGCGGCTTCACCCGAAGGTATCGATAATGTCCTGAAACTGCTCGAAGAGAACGATGTCGTCATTATGGATGCGTTCCTCAACGAGTTCGACGATTTTCTCGACGACAGCTACGACGACCTCGATTCGATTATTATCGAGAGCGAGGACGAGCAGTCCGATAACCCGTTGCGAATCTACCTGAAAAAGATCGGGAAAATCCCGTTGCTGAACCAGACCCAAGAAATCGAGATCGCGAAGAAGATCGAAGAGGGTCAACTCAAGATCAACGGCGCGGTGTACGATTCCGGCTTCCTGATCGAAGAGATCAACGAAATCATCCAGGAAATCCTCAAGGGACACGGCAAGCTCTATAATTTCTTCAACATCCCTAAAATCTGCAACATCACCGCCCGCGAACGAAAGGAGCGGATGAAAACGGTGTATCAGGTCGAGGACCTGCTGAAGGACTACTACAACAAGATGGAGAATATCGACGATTCATGGGAGAACGCGCGCGAGGAACAAGTCCGCACCGAACTCCGTGAGGCGATCCGTAAGCTCCGCCGCGGATTTATCGACCAGATCAAGACGATCGAGCTCAATCAGAAGCTGGTCACCAACGCCGCCGAGCACATCCTGATGCTCTGCGACGAGATCAACGTGATCCACCAGTACTTCCGCAAGGTCGAAGAGATCAACTGTATGTCCATCGCCGATATCTATAACACGTTCACCCAGCATCCCGAGAACGAGGGCGTGAAGAACCTGATCGAAACGATCAACAAGAAGGAAGAGCGCCTCAAGATGATCGAGAACGCGTTCAAGTGTTCCGCGCAGGAGCACCTGCACTGGGCGAGCGAGATCCGCGACGGCCTCATTATAGTCGAAGACCGCAAAAAAGACCTCGTGCAGGCGAACCTCCGTCTCGTGGTCAGTATCGCGAAGCGTTATATCAACCGCGGCGTGCACCTTTTCGACCTCATCCAGGAAGGCAATATCGGCCTGATCCGCGCGGTCGAGAAGTTCGAGTACCGCAAGGGATACAAGTTCAGCACTTACGCGACATGGTGGATCCGCCAGGCGATCACCCGTTCGATCTCCGAACAGTCCCGCACGATTCGCGTGCCGATCCATATGATCGAACAGATCAACAAGGTCAAAAAGGCCGAAATGGACCTCACGCAGGACCTCGGCAGACTGCCGTCGGTGGAAGAGATTTCCACGAAGATCGGGTGGAATGTCAGCAAGGTGAAGCATATCAAGAGCGTGGCGAACGACCCCGTGTCGCTCGAAACGCCTGTCGGGCGCGACGAAGACTCCGCCCTCGGCGACTTTATCGAGGATGTCAAGGCCGCGAGCCCGATCAATATCACGATGAACAACATGCTGAAAGAGAAACTCGCCGAGATTATCAACGAGCTCCCGCTCCGCGAACAGCGTGTCCTGCGGATGCGGTTCGGCCTCGAGGACGGCTACGCGCATACGTTGGAAGAAGTCGGCTACCTGTTCCAGGTCACCCGCGAACGTATCCGGCAGATCGAAGCCAAGGCGTTACGCAAGCTCCGCAACCCGAAGCGCGTGAAAGAACTAATGGACTTTATAGATTAAATAAAAATGTTGAATTATTCTGGGGTTGTATATAGAAGTACAACCCCTTTTTATTTTTGTCTTCGGCTGTTTCCCTCGCGTTGTTGCCGTCGTGGTGCGCTCGGGACTAATTCATCCCTGCGTGTCGCCGCGCGCTTTAAAGCGCGTTTCTCTACCGGGAAAATCCGTAGAAAAGGCATTTGTCCGACGACTCCCACGGATGGCGGAAAAGTAAAGGGATATATTCCATGAATTAGGGATAAAAGGGATAGAAAAACGACCCTTTTTTGAAAAAACCTCTTATCTATCTTGATTTTCCCTGTGATGTATAGTGTTCCTCCTAATAGTATGCCAATCGTGGAGGCGGAATTTTTACGTTTTTTAATCAGACAAATCCGTTTAACGCTTTCTTTCTGCTTGTGCAGAAAGAAAGCTCCAAAGAAAGACACACCGCGCGGGATAAAGCTCAGGAGAAGAGCCGGGAAATCCGGGTCGGGTGTAACACGATACGAAGCATGATCAGGTTTCCGCGTGTGTAACCGGACTTACACCCTTTGCCGGATTTCCCGGAAAGTAAAAATCGCTTTAAAGTGCGCGGGAAAAACAAAGAAGGGGAAAGGGAAATCGGTATTTTGCATTTTGTTTTTCCCCCGCCTCTATGCCGCGTCTCTTCTCAGCAAAACGGATCAGAAACGCCACTGTTTGACGACGAGTGAAACGAGGAGGAGTTTGGCGTTTCCCGTTTTGCGGTCTTTTTTTTCTTTTAAGCGGCATCAAGGCGGGGCAGTCTTTCTTTCCCCCCTTTCTTTCTCCTGTGAGAAAGAAAGGGGGATTCTTCATATTTTTTCCGCCGAACGCTTGACAATAGATTTAAAAGGGTTTACAATCGTAAAAAATGGAAAGAGGGGAAACAAATAATGGCTGATCAGTTGGCGGTTTTATGCGCAACAATAAAATCCTTTCATGATAAGAAAAAAAATGTACTAGAATCCTATATACCTTTTATTGAGCATTGTTTGTATTCTAACTATGAAAATGATAACATTTCACAATTGCAGGAATTTATTATCAGTAATTATAAAATTGAAATCCCAAAAAATTCATTAATTACCATGTTAAACATTTTAAAAACTAACAATTATATTACATTAAAAGGTGAAAATATTGAAATTCTAAAGGATATGAAGAATCAAAATGAAGAATATTTAAAAGTCTATGAAAAAAGTAGAAGAGATTTAAATGAATTCATTTCATATTATAAAAACAATTTTTATAAGCAAGAAATCTCCGATGAAAATGTGTTAAAGCAAATTAATGATTTAATCATGTATAGTATTGATTTTTTCGATATTCTCCATGATATTCCATCAGGTATCGTTTTTGATTCGAAATTCCATGAATTAGTAAGTTATATAATATATATTAGGGATAGGAATGATCATTTATACGGTATATTTAAAGACATTTTTTTTGGGGGTCTCTTAGTAAACCTAATAAAAAATCAAGGAAAAGAAATAAACATTTTAAATCCATTATCTGTATATCTAGACACAAGCTATTTATTCAGAATTCTTGAACTACAAAACCGTTTTTTAATTCCGCTGCAAGAGAATTATACGATATTATGAAACAGCAAAATTTTAAATTTTATACATTTGAACAAAATTATAATGAGCTTAGGAATAAACTATTATACATTCGTAGAAATATGCTTGAAAACAAATATGAGCAGAATGTTGAAAAGAATCTTGATAGTATTGATGGATTGGAGGGATCTGTCTTAAGAAGTTTTAAATCCTTTGCGCAGCTTGATGAGTTTATTGATGAATTAAACGATAAGCTTAGCAAGCTTAATATTACTGTATTACCATCCAGTGTTCTTGATTCAATTCAAGATATTGAAAATGATGAAATTTCCCTTACCCGATCAAAAATTTATAAAGATTATTATAGAAAAATTCTATTAAAAAATAAAGATATTATTAAGGAAGATTTGTTTTTTGAATCAGAGTTTATTGATTTTAATAATCCCGATGACTTTGTAAATGATATAAAAAGAAGAATTGTTGAAAAAAGTCTAGATGAAAAAGCAATTGAGATTCCTGATTTTAAAACATTTTATAATGAAATGCCAGCATCGATCAAAGAAAATTATAGTTTTCATTCAACTCTTTCAGTAAAAGTTATAAGATATATTAAGGAAAAAAGGGTAAGGAATTGTTCAAAGTTCTCAGATTGTAAATTATTTGGTAGCGTAACAAAGACGGGACCTGTATAAATAAAAGAGGCTTTTCATCCGATTCTTAGATTACCACAA
>MIBE01000055.1 GCA_001829415.1 Spirochaetes bacterium GWF1_51_8 | reverse complement strand
CCCGATCTTTCACTCGGTTTCCGTTATACTCTCCCGCTGACAAAGTCCATCTGGTTTATCATTAACGAGCCGTCATTCTATTTCCAGTTCGACGACCTTCTCTATACTTATCCCGTATCGTTCCTCGCGAAGATCCATGCCGGATTCGATATAAAGTTCCTCTTCGATATTTTTCATATCGGGGCGGGTATCAACGCCGGTTATCCCACGCTTGGGTTTACGGTGCATATCACCCCCGCGATCATGGGAAACGTCCCCGTGCTCAATCTCATCCCGATCTGGTACTTCCATCTTAAAGTCCACTTCTCGCTTTACGGGAAGGAACTCGGAAGGTACCCCGGCGAGTTCGGTTTCCAGGGATACAATATCGCCGTGGAAACCTACTTCGGGATATAGTCTTTATCGCAATACAACCATTCCAATGCCGATTCTTTTCTTTTCGGAAGTTTTGCTTTATAATAATCTGTTGTCTATTCCGGAGGGGAATGATGAAGTTAAACCATGTCATAGAATCACAGCAGTTCACCCGCGAATCGCTCGAGGAGTTATTCGATGTCGCGCGGGGTATGGAGAAACTGTCCACACAGGTGAAATCTCTCGCTAATAAAATCATGATATCTCTGTTCTACGAGCCGTCGACAAGGACTCGTTTGTCGTTCGAAGCGGCTATGATGCGTCTCGGCGGAAACGTGGCATCGACGGAGAACGCGCAAAACTTTTCGTCTGCGGCTAAGGGCGAAACTCTCGAGGATACGATCCGTGTCCTTTCCGGATACGGCGATGTGATCGTCCTGCGTCATTTCGAGACGGGCGCCGCCCACCGGGCAAGCGAAGTCAGCGAAATCCCTATTATCAACGCCGGAGACGGTACCGGACAGCACCCGTCGCAATCCCTGCTCGATATCTATACGATTAAAAAAGAAATCGGCCGTATCGACGGCCTGAAGATCGCCATGGTCGGCGACCTTTCCAACGGACGCACCGTCCGGTCGTTAGCATATCTTCTTTCAAAGTACGACAATGTAAAGATGTACTTTGTTTCACCCCCTAACGTCACGATGGGTTCCGATATCAAGGAGCACCTTCAGAAACACGGCGTTTCTTTCGAGGAATCGCCCGACCTGAAAGATGTCGCCGGAAAGGTGGATGTCATCTACCAGACCCGTATCCAGCGCGAGCGTTTTACCAGTATCGAGGAATACGAGAAGGCTCACGGTGTCTACATCATCGACAACGAGATTATGGATGTCCTGCCCGAGAAATCGATAGTGATGCATCCCTTGCCCCGTGTCGACGAGATCAAGTACGAGGTGGACAAAGATCCCCGCGCCGCCTACTTCAGACAGGCCCACAACGGGCTTTATATCCGTATGGCGCTCCTGTCCATACTGCTCGAAAACCGATAGGGAACGGTCGATGAAAGAATACGATTGGAAAATGCGCACTTCCCGTAAGGAAACAATCACACTACTCAAGCAAAGCCTCGTTCTGCCTGATTTTATCGTCAATGTCCTTGCCAATCGCGGAATTGAGACCTATCTCGACGCGATGGAATACCTCTATCCGAATTTTCTCAATCTTCACAACCCTTTCATTTTCAGGGATATCCATAAAGCTATTTTTAAAATTGAAGAAACGATCAAGAATAAAAAAGGGATTTTAGTATTCGGCGACCGCGATGTTGACGGGGTGACCGCTACGGCGATTATCTACAAACTCCTCGATAAACTCGGAGCGCAGGTAACTTACCGCATCCCTGAAGGTTACGAGAGCTATGGGCTCTCGAAGGACGCTGTCGAATGGGCGGCGATGAACGAGATCAGTCTTCTCATCACGGTCGATTGCGGGATTACCGCGCTGAAGGAAGTCGAGCTTGCGAACAAACTCGGCCTCACTGTCATCATCACCGACCATCACGAGCCCCGCGATACTATTCCCGAGGCCTATGCGGTAATCAACCCGAAGATCGCCGAAGACCCGTATCCGTTCCGTTCACTCTGCGGGGCGGGCGTGGCATTGAAACTTGCTTGGGCGGCGCTCGAGAAGAAAGAGCTTCCCGAGTACTTCGATAAAGAACTGGTGGTTCTCGACCTCGAGACGACCGGCCTCAATCCTCATTATGATGACATTATCGAAATAGGCGCGGTCATGCTTAAAAACGGTATCGTGACCGCGAGGTTCCAGAAACTGATCAAGACCGCGAAAACGATCACGCCTGAGATTACGAAGATCACCGGGATAGACGCCGGGATGCTGACCGACGGTGTTTCGATAGAAACAGCGCTGAAAGAACTCCTTGAGTTCATCGGCGATAGAAAAATCATCGGGCACAACCTGATCGACTTCGACCTCAAGTTTCTCCAGCATCACCTGAAAAAGGCAAGTCTCCCCCAGATCGTCAACCCGATGGAAGACACGCTCAAGATGTCAAAAGTGATGCTCCGGAAAGCGAAAGACCATCAGCTCCTTACGATCGCGAATTACCTCGGGTTTTATCCCGACCCCGCGAAGATGCACAGGAGTATCGCGGATTGCGAAGTCTGCGCCGAGGTCTACCGAAGGCTTCTTCTGACACGCAACACCCGTTTCGTCGATACGATCAGCGAGTTCCTGCCGCTTGCCGCAATCGGGACGGTAGCGGATATTATGCCGTTGACCGGAGAGAACAGGAATATCGTCAAGAACGGGCTGAAACTTTTCGCGCACGCTCCCACGGGGCTTATCTCGCTTCTCAGGGAAACCCAACTGCCGCTCGAAAAGATCACGTCGAAACAAGTCGGATGGAATATCGCCCCGTTACTGAATTCCCCCGGCCGGATGGGAACCGGAAGCCTGAGCGCGGAACTCCTGATCAGCAACAAGGTCAACGAGGGCGAAACCCTCGCTAAGGATATTGTGAAAAAGGACGTGCAGAGAAAAAATCTCCTGAAGACATCCGAAGAGTTTATTAAAAATTCTTTTATCGAAAACAATCGTCATGCGGATAAAATCCTGATACTCGCCTCGGAAAAAATCCCCAAGGGAATCACCGGACTGCTCGCGAACAAGATCGCTCACGAGTACCAGAAACCCGCGATCATCATTTCGATGGAGAACGGCGAGTATACCGGATCGATGCGGGTCAGCGGCGAATTCGAAGTGGTGAAGATGCTCGAAAATATGTCCGAGTACTTCACCCAATACGGCGGACATAAGTATGCGGGCGGGTTCACGTTAATAACCGAAAAGGTCGAGGAGTTTATCGCGAAGGCAAATGAATACGTCTCGATCCATGAGAATGATGTGCTGAAAGAGGAAATCCTGATCGATTCCGTGATGAGCGATTTCAGCGAGATCAACCAGAACAATATCCGATACCTCGAAAATACCCTCGAACCGGTCGGGCATTCCAACGAATTCCCCAATTACCTTTTTGAGAACGTCAAGATCACCGACACCTATTATATGGGAAAAGAGAACGATCACGCCCTGCTCACGCTGAAAAAGAATGAATCGACGATCAGGATGGTTGCGTGGAACGCCGCGAAAACTGTACTTCAGCTCCTGAAAGAATACACGCTTTTCGATATAATCGCCTATCCCGAAGTGAATACATACAACGGCGTATCGGAAGCGAGGCTCGTTTTTACCGATATCCGGGGGAAGAAGTAGATGCAGAAAAGCCTGGTCGGACAGAAACACCCTTCCGCGCTCCTGCAAAAACTCCTAAATGAGGATTTTCAGGGACGGACGTTGGTCTTTTCCGGCGTACCGGGATGCGGGAAATTCACCGCGGGAATCCTTTTCGCTGAAAAAATCCTCGGAAAAGACCCGTTCCTCTCGCCCGACTTCCTCTTCTACCGCAACGACGATTTCGCCCTGAAAACCCGTTACTTCATCCGCAATACCGCGAACGAAAAACTACACGAACTTGTTAAAAGATATTTCCGTTATTTCCTCGGACGTATCTCGCAGGCGGTCTTCCTCGGGGAAATCCCCGACAAACTCAAAGAGAAGAAAATAGACATCGCCTCGATCCGTGAAGAACTGGAGACGGGCATCCTGAACGGCGGCCTCATCCAACGGCTCGGATCGGATACCGCATTCGCAGAAAAGCTCCAGAAAATTTCCGATGAGCTTTCCAAGAAGCAGAAAATTCCGATAGACTTCATCCGCGAGGCGATCGAGTTCCACTCACGGAAATCGTCGGGAAATCGCCGGATTACGATCATCGGCGATTTCGAGAATGCGACTGTTCAGGCCCAAAACTCCGCCCTCAAGCTTTTCGAGGAACCGTCGCCGACATCTCTCATCATCATCACCGTTTCGGATATCGGGCAGGTTTTGCCGACAATCCTTTCCCGGAGCATCGTAATCAAGTTCGACGAACTCTCGCCGCAATCCGTTAAAACGATATTTTTTGAAAACCCCGGTAATTACCGTTCGACGCTCGATCTGATGAACGACGAAGTCTACCAGTTCGGGACAAAACGGCGCGCGAGTGTCAGAGAGTTTTTCACCAAGGTCGCGCCGCAAGTGCAATTCGGTTTCGAAGTCTTCCAGTTCATCGACAGGGTTTGCGATAATTCCGCCCCGGGGATGGAAATCCAGCTTCTCGAGGAGATCGCGAACTATTTCAGGAATCTTCACCTGCTCCGTCAACAAATTCTTCACAATATCGAAATAAAGAATTTCATCGACATCGAGTATCAGGATATTTCGGAAACCTTAATCAGGAAAACCACGACCGCGGAGATATCGGAACTGTCCGCCGAAATCGAGACGGTTTGGAAAAAGGTGAAGTACGGAAATGTCAGCCCTCAGGCGGTGTTCCCCGCGTTACTTCTCAATATTTCACGCTGGTACCAGAAAAAAATCAAATAGACAATTCGAAGACTCATCTGCAAGCGGATTGAACGGAAGTACTACTTCTTCGGACTCACCTGTTCGAGCTTACGGAGTATCTCGCTGAATGTAGCGAATTCCTTCGCGGGCTTGATTTTTTCAAATTCGGGCAACGGGCACCATGAAGGAACGCCGCTCGGGAACATCTTATCGAACGAAAAATCTTTTTTTTCCACTATGCAATGATATTTTTCTTTCTGCACATCGACATTGGAAGAACGATTCTGAAAGTAAAAGCAATCGAAACAGCTATAGATCAGTTTCAAAGCGCATCTCGGTTTTTCCATAAAATCCCTCCTGTTCAATCCTATTGATTATAGATTCATTTTATAATCAGTCAAGCAATTTATTGAATTATTTTTATTGACGAAAAGTGTTTATTCCTATAAAATATCTGTAAAATTTCCGGTAGTAAACATGATTCAACTGATCAACGTTTCAAAATATTATCCCAATCAAGTATTATTCGAGAATATCACCTTTTCGGTACAAGCCGGGGAAAAGATCGGCCTGACCGGCCGTAACGGGCATGGGAAATCCACGCTCCTGCGGATTATTCTCGGGCTCGAGGAGCCGGATACCGGAACAGTCACTATTCCGAAAGATTACACTATCGGCTTTATGGAGCAAAAAATCCATTTCACCCGCGCCACGCTTCTGGAAGAATGCGCTTCCGTCTTACCCGAAGAGCACAAGGACGACCATTGGCTGATCGAGAAGACGCTTTTCGGCCTCGGTTTTTCACAAGACGACCTCGCTTCTTCCCCGCATATCTTTTCCGGCGGCTTTCAGGTTCGTATCAATCTCGCCAAATTGCTGATTGCCTCCCCAGATATGCTCCTTTTGGATGAACCGACCAACTTCCTCGATATCGTCTCGATCCGCTGGCTGAAGAGTTTTCTCCGCGAATGGCGCGGAGAGTTTATCCTGATCACACACGACCGCGGATTTCTCGATTCGGTCATTACCCATACCGTCGCGATCCACCGGCGGAATATCCGCAAGATGAAGGGCGATACATCTAAAATGTACCTTCAGATTGCCAAGGACGAGGAAATCTACGAAAAAACCCGCCTCAACGACGAAAAGGAGCGGAAACGCATTGAGGAATTCATCACCCACTTCCGCGCGAAGGCGCGTCTGGCGGGAATGGTGCAGTCACGTATCAAGACGCTCGCGAAAAAGGACAAGAAAGATCATCTCGCGGAGATCAAGGACCTGGATTTTTCGTTCCAGTTTTCTTCCATTGCCGGTAAATGGATCATCGAATCGAAAGGCCTGACTTTCGGATATGACGGCGAAAACATTATCCGCGGCTTCAACTTCGCGTTGGAGAAGGACGAGAAGATCGCGATTATCGGTAAAAACGGTAAAGGGAAATCGACACTGATCCGCCTGCTGAACGGGGAACTGACGCCGAAGGCCGGAACGGTCACTATGCATCCCCAGACAAGAACAGGCTACTTCGGTCAAACAAATAAAGATACACTGACGCCTCATATGACTGTGGAAGAAGAAATCTATCACGCCATGGACGATCCCACCCGCGAACGCGCCCGCAGTATCGCAGGGAGCATGCTTTTCGAGGGCGATATGTCGCAGAAGAAGGTCGAAGTCTTGTCCGGCGGCGAACGGGCGCGTGTCATGCTCGGCAAGATTATCGCCCAGCCGTGCAGTATGCTCTTCCTCGACGAACCCACGAACCATCTCGATATGCAGTCCGCGGACGCGTTGCTCGAAGCAATCGACCAGTTCGATGGCGCTGTCGTCATGGTCACCCACAACGAAATGTTCCTGCGCTCGATCCCCACCCGTCTGATAGTTTTCGACGAGCTTCCCGGGATGAAAGGCGGCGAATCTTACCCTTACGTCTTCCTCGGCACTTACGACGAGTTCCTCGAAAAATACGGCTGGGCTGACGAACGGATCGCCATGACCGAAAGCGCAAAAAAGCAACAGACCGATTTGAATGTCAATAAAAAGGAATTGCGGAAAAAACGCGCGGAAATCCTCGATGAACGGAATAAAACACTCAATCCTGTCAAGAAAAAAATGGATGAAACGGAAAAAACGATAGTCGAGTTGGAAGCGCTGGCGGATTCCACCAACAAGGCACTAATCGACGCGGCGGCCGCGAGCGATACCGGAAAACTCAAGGATCTCGGAACCACTCTCAACGACTGTAACCGGAAACTCGACCGTCTCTATACGGATCTCGAGGAGTACACGGTTAAGTACGAAGAACTCTGTGAAGCCTACCGAGTCAAACTCCAGCCTTACGATTCGCTTACCGAATGAAGACCCTATCATTTGACTATTCGCCCCGGCGTGTTAAAATATCCGCGAGGCGTAAATGAATATACTTTTCGGCAAACCTAAGAGCGGCAAAACATCCAGAATAGTCAAAACAGTCCGCAAGGACATCGAAGCGCGGCGGCAGCCCCTTCTGCTTCTGCCCGCGAGATACCTGAAGGACAGTCTCACATTGCGGCTCGCGAAAGAAATGGGCGGATTTGCCGGAAAAACTTTATTCACTTTCGACGAGATTGTCCGCGCCGTCGTCGAGCGTTCCGATTTCAGGAAACAGGGCAGAATCGCCGTCCTGAGCGATTTCGAAACATTTCTCCTCATCCGCCTGATCGCGCAGGATATTTCATCCGAATTCAAGTATTTTAAAAATATCCATAGCTATCCCGGTCTGATCGAACTGCTTCACGGATTGATCCGCGAGCTCCGTGCCGCGACCCTGCTGCATAAGGAAATTAACCCGCCGGAACAAGAAAACCCCGCGAAATGGGAAGACATCCGCCTGCTGTACGCGGAGTATGAAAAGCTACTACTCTCAAGAAACCTATTTGACGAGATGCTCTATATTGAAACGGCGGCGAAGATAGTGAAAGAGGAAGGGATAACCGATTTCGATTCGCTTTATATCGACGGGTTCTACGACTTTACCGCCGTGCAGTTTCTGTTTATCAAGGCGCTGATCGACGAATTCGAACGCGCGAATAAGCCTGTGACCGTCGCTCTTCCCGACTCGGAGTTTCCGTTAATCCGCGATACGTTTACTCTGTTTCACGATAGTTTTCATGTAGAAACGGAGAGGCTCCCCGATCCCGAGAACACGTTTTCCCTGCTCGCCGAACGAATCCTATCGTTCGATAATAGCCGAAAACCTCTCGAATTGCCGTCGGATAGAAACGTGACGCTGATTGACGGTTTCGGGAAAGCCCGTGAGGTCGAGCTGATCGCGCTTGAGATTAAGCGACTTGCCGGGACCGGAAACGTCGAGTATAACAATATCGGTGTACTTGTGAAAAACTCCGGCGACTACGATCACCTGATAGAAAACTGCTTCCGAAATTTTAATATACCGTTCTTCAATACTAAGGATAAACCCCTCAAATCCAATCCCGCCGTCGGATACCTTCTGCACCTTTTTAGATGCGCGGTCAAAGGGATCGACAGTGTCGATCTCATTTCGATCTCGAATTCCGGCTATACCCGTTCGAACGTCTGGCGGGGATTAGCCGATTCGGGGTCGTTCCTCGACGAATACTTTCACGGCAGGCGGACGGAATGGGAAAACTATATCGACGGCCGAATTGCGTTTTACCGTGAGAGCGCCGAAAACCTCGCCCGGAAAGACCTGCTCGACGACGAATTGGACATTGACACATTGGAACGTTTCCGGGAGAACTATTTCAGTTTTTTGGAACTTCTTTTTCGTTTCGATAACAACGACCGGATTACCTTTCACGATTTCAACCGCTGGATCGCGGACTTGATCGACGCGTCCGGGATGAAAAAAGCGGTCGAGAACCAGCGTTCGAAGAACTCGTCGGATTACTGGATCGTCTCGAAGGATTTCACCGCGTTCCAGAAACTCAAGAAAATTCTCACCGGTCTCAGAAACGCGATGAAATACATGGAATCGGACAAGATTATTTTCTCCGATCTCTTCGACCTGTTCTCCGAAATCGTCTCGGACACCCGGTACCGTTACGAGTTGTTCCCGGAGCAATGCGTAAAAATACTCACTTCCTACGATCTCCGCGAAACAAGTTTCCAAACTTTGTTTATTACCGGGATGAATGACGGCGAGTTTCCGGGCAGTCTTCCGGTCTCTATCCTCGACCAGCGTGAACGGATCAAGCTGAACGAACGGGCGCGGAGAATACTGCTCCCGACCGAGGAGCGGCGTACCGGGCAGGAAAGATTCGATTTCTATATCGCGGTGTCCCGCCCGTCGGACAATCTCTATCTTTGCAGGAACTCCTTCGATGAAAAGGGCGAGTTCCATCTGCCGTCCCTGTTTATCAATGAAATCCGAAGAAATATCTCCGGACGGATTATCTCGATCCCGCCTGTCGAGGGTGATGAACAATTCTCTCTCAGGCTTTTCGATATCGTCCCGTCCGTGGAATGGATCAAAATCCACGACCCGGCCTTTTTCTTCGCCACCCATTACCAGATGCTGTCCGAAAGGTTTAAAAACGATCCCGCGAGACGGCGCGAATTGGAAAAGCACTTGCCCGGCCTGGCAAATTCCCTTCTGATGTCCTCGTATATGAAGAAGATCGATGCCGAGAAGGCGCATTCCGAAACAGGTGATATTCCCCCGGGGGCGCGGATTCAGGGGATTCTCGGCGGTGCGGAGGGGTTTTCCGATAGTATCGAAGAGTTTAAGTCGCATTACCCCTTAAGCGCGACCCTTCTCGAAAACCTCGGCGGATGCCGTTACGCGTTTTTCCTTCGTTACCTGATCGGAGTCCGTAAGGAAGACTATCCCGAGAATAAAATCAAGGATGTCAATAAAGGCCTCTTCCTGCACGATGTAATGGAGAAGTACCTGACAGCTACCCGTCTGCACGAACCCGGTGAATTGCCCGATTCTACGGAACTGGAGAATGCGATCGGCCTCGCGGTCGATGAATTCAAAAGACATCGTTCTCACGGTCTCGTATTCGATTTCGAATCCGAGTACTACCGCACTCTTCTCATCCATTTCTGCAATGCCGAGAAGGAACTGCGAAACGAATACACCCCCGAGCATTTCGAATTTCCGCTGGATAAAATCTCTCTCGATCTCGACGGCGATAAGCTCGTGATGAAAGCCCAGATAGACCGGATCGACAAGACCGCGGGGGGGGAGACTTACAGGATTATCGATTATAAATCCGGCAAGGTCGATCAAAAAGCCAAAGACACGAAAACGATCCCGCTGTTGGGATTCCAGCTCTACCTTTACGCGGCGGCGTTCGAGGCGGTTTTTCAGGGCAAGGATGTGATCCGGGAGCTGTCGTATATCTCGATGATATCACCGGAAAAATTGACCGAGGGGCGTGTGTTCCCAAATGACGACGAGACACCCTTTCCGGAGATATGGGAACTGAAAAAACGCGAGATCAAACTTCTCATGAGTCTGCTTGAGAAGGGAAATCTCTCACCCTACACTCTCCCCTGCGATTTCGAGGACGACATTGAAATACCGGGATTTTACGTTTCGAAGAAGAACAACGAAACCCCGCTCGAATCGAACGATAAATGCGGACATTGCGATTATGTCTATATTTGCAGACGCGCCAACAAAAAGCAAGTTCAGCGTCAATCAAATAAAGATTGATAGAAAACCGGATTTGGTGTAAAATAATGCGGGCGGTTCAAAAAACTTTTAACATTTTTAACATTAATAGTGATATATCTTTAAATTACGCCTAATGGTCACTTCCTTGCCACCGAGAATCGGTGGTTATTTGAAGTGCCCATGAATAATTCTTCGCGGGAGCGTGTATGCCGATCTGGAATTCTGAAATAGAAACAATGCCTCAAGGAAAATTGAAAGAGTTTCAGCTTGAGAAATTGAAAAAAACAATCAGGTACACATACGACAACGTGAAATTCTATCGTAATAAGCTCGATTCCATGAAGGTCAAACCTGAAGATATAAAGACTCTCGAAGACATCCGCAAACTGCCGTTCACGACGAAGAACGAACTCCGTGAGAACTTCCCTTATGGGCTTTTCGCGCGCCCGATGAAAGATGTCGTCCGTATCCACGCGTCCAGCGGGACTACCGGAAAGCCGACCGTAGTCGGGTATACTAAAAACGACCTCGAACTATGGGCGGAGTGTATCGCGAGACTCGCTTCCGCAGGCGGAGTGACATCGGACGATATCGCGCAAATTTCGTTCGGCTATGGATTATTCACCGGCGGTTTCGGCCTCCACTACGGGCTTGAAAAGATCGGCGCGGCTATCATCCCAGTCTCGAGCGGGAACACCGAACGCCAGATCAAGATCATGCAGGACTTCGGCTCCACCGTCCTTATCTGTACTCCCTCCTATGCCCTCTATATGGTGGACGTTGTCCGTGAAATGGGTGTCGATCCGGTAAAAGACCTGAAGCTGAAATTCGGATTGTTCGGCGCGGAACCGTGGAGCGAGTCGATCCGCACCGGAATAGAAAAAGGATTCAATATTACCGCCACCGATAACTACGGCCTCTCCGAGATTATCGGGCCCGGAGTATCCGGCGAATGCCTCGAAAAGAACGGGATGCATATCAACGAAGACTTTTTCTTCATCGAGGTCATCGACCCAGAGACGGGCGAATGGGTCAAGGATGGGGAGATCGGGGAACTTGTGATCACCCCGCTCGGCAAGGAAGCGCTTCCGCTGTTCCGTTACCGTACCCGCGACCTTTCGTATATCGACACCTCGAAATGCGCCTGCGGGAGAACCACGTCGAGAATCATGAAAATCCGCGGCCGTACCGACGATATGCTGATTATCCGCGGTGTAAATATATTCCCGTCTCAGATCGAAGAAGTGCTCCTGAAAATCGAGGGCGTCGCCCCGCATTACCAGATAGTCGTCGAGAGAAAGAACAATATCGATACCCTCGAGGTATGGGTTGAAACGAACGAAAACATGTTCTCCGACGAGATGAAGAAGCTCGTCGAACTGGAGAAGTTGATCGTCGAGAAGCTCTACGGACAACTCGGCATCCGTGTGGATGTAAAACTTGTCGAACCGAAAACGATCGAGCGCAGTCAGGGTAAGGCGAAGCGCGTTATCGATAATAGAAAGTTGGTCTAATGAAAATAATAATATCTTTCATATTCGGGCTTTTATTAACCGTGAAGGTTTTCGGGGTCTCGCCCGATTACCCGTCGATTTTCGCCGAGGATTTTACCAAGGCCCTGAATGTGGTGAACGAGATCAAGGGGCAGGTTTTCGCGCAATGCAAGCTGATGTCCGCCGATGCCGAACTTATTCTACCCATCGTTTTCCCGGAGCTGCTCCGTTACTCGCTCTTTCGCGATAGTATGGAGATAGTCACGATGGAGCTTTTTTACATCAGTTTCGGGAGCGGTGTCAACGATTTTTCAGTCGGCATCTTCCAGATGAAACCGTCGTTCGTGGAACGGATGGAAAACCTTGTGAGCACAAACGATGCATTCAAAGAGTTCAGGAATCTCCTTAAATACGGCAATCCCCAGGACCTTTCCGCTGTCAGGAAGGAACGGCTCTCCCGGCTGATGAAACTGCAATGGCAGATCACATATCTCCTGATTTTCTCGAAGATCGCATTGCATTTCTATCCCCCGAAACCGGACTGGACGAAGGAATATATGATCCGGTTTTATTCCTGCGTGTATAATACAGGTTTCTGGAGGACAGAAGAGTTTATCCGTCAGACCATGGAATTAAAAATCTTCCCGCACGGTATGGGTTATATCGGGGAGCAGTACAACTACTCCGATATATCGGTGTATTTTTATGAGAATTACTGGAAAAATATGGTAAAGGAATGGGGAAAACTAAATAAATCTCATTGAGGTGCGGATGAGAAGGATATTTCTTCTCTGTGTATTCAGTCTTATATCGTTAAACGCATGCCATCGCGATACGATTCCTCCCGATCCGGCGGAGACGGCGCTGATAAAAAAAGGCCTCGATTCGTACAAGTACGGCAAATTCAACGAAGCCCTCGGCTCATTCGCCGACGCTCTCCGTATCAACCCGTTATCCCCCGAAGCTAATTTTTACAGTGGCGCGATCTATTTCCATAAAAAAGACTATCCTTCCGCGCTGGCATTTTTCGAAAACGGTCTTAAACCCGATCCCGATAATCCGAAAATGCTCTATAACCGCGCTCTGACCTATCTCGAAACCGAACAGTACGATCTCGCTGTCAAGGATTTCGAAGAATGCTTGAAGTCCGATCCCAAGTCGTGGGAATCGTATTATTACCTCGGGATGCTTTCGATTAAAACCGCGAAGGACGATCAGGCGCCCGCCTACTTCCTCGAATCGCAGAAACTCAATCCTGCCTACTTCTGGTCATACTTTCTCTGCGGAGCAGCTTTTTACCGCAGCGGGGACTGGAAAAATGCCGCGCTTCAATGGACTAAGGCGATTGAGATTCAGCCTTCGTATGCCCAGGCTTACGCCCTGAGAGGACTCGCTCTCTACAACTCGCTCCTTTATAAGGATTCGCTGATCGATTTGAAGAAGGCGATGTCGATGGGGTATGCCGATTCGATTGTACCGATGACGATCGCTCTCGACTATTACCGGATGAACGACACAGTAAAAGCGAAGGATTTCCTCAATAAAGCGAAACAGGATAAAGAACTGTTGACCGAGGCCAATCTCAAGCTCTTTCCGTTTACCGACTATATTCGAAAGTCGTTAGGAGAATTATTACAAAAATAGATTTCGGAGGGCATATGTTAGTCAACAAAGTAGCCGAGCCGAGAAATGTTAAAACTTTTCGCGAGATGGTGGAAGGATTCGATACGGACAAGCTTCATTTACCCGCATTAGTAGGGAAGACTGACGAGGGCTACTGGACTGTCACCTACGGCGAACTTCAGGACTATGTCCGTTACATCGGAAATGCTCTATTGAAAATGGGTGTAAAAAAAGGCGATAAAATCGGCCTGATCGGTGAAAACCGAAACGAATGGGTGATTTCGTATGTCGCAATCGTGTATATCGGCGCTACCGTCATCCCTCTCGATATTCTCCTGTCGTCCGAAGAAACCCTGCATATAGTCAGAAATAGCGATGCGGGCATGATATTCTGCTCGTCGGCATACCTGACAAAACTTCTTGAAAACCGGACGATGATGAAAAATATCGAAAAATTCATCGTCTTCGATAAAGACGATCCGAATATGCTGAAAGATATGTCGGCAAAATGCAAAGATAAAAAAGGCGCGCTTACCCCGGGAAATTTTGCGCTCAGGGTGAACGAGATTGCCGATTATGAGGCCGAACAGAAAACCCCCTACAAAGAATATGAGTTCCCGAGCTTTTTCGCGCTCTACCGGACCGGTAAAAGGATGATTCAAAATCACGAGAATCTTTTCGAGAAACAGAAAATAAATCCCGACGACATCGCGGCCTTGATCTTTACCTCCGGGACTACCGGTCTGCCGAAAGGAGTGATGCTTTCACATTACAACCTCCTTTTTAACGCGGACGGGGTGCAGATGTCCACCGCGCTCAGTTCCGACGACCATTGGGCGGTACTTTTGCCGCTCCATCACACCTATCCCTCGATGATGGGAATTGTCGTGCCGCTCCTCACTCACGGCCGCATCATCCCCATCGGATCGTTGAAGACAAACGTATTCATCCCGATACTGGCTGACACCGGGGCAAGCTGTATTCCGGCGGTACCCGTCCTGATTGAAAAAATCTATAAGGGCGTATTCGCCAAAGTGAAAGCGAAGGGTATCGTGACCAGTATCGTTTTCCACCTGATGTTCGCGATCAGTAAGTTTTTCTATAAAGTATTTAAAGTCAAGATCGGGAAAGCCCTTTTCGGAAGCGTGCGTTCCGGCCTCGGGCTGAACAGGCTCCGCTTCTTTGTCTCGGGCGGCGGCCCCATTCCGAAGGCCGTCATCGATGGGATGGAAGTGCTCAGCCTTGTCACTATGCAGGGATACGGCCTCTCCGAGACCTCTCCGGTCGCGGCAAGTACCACTCCAACCCTTAACCGCGCTGGCTCAGTGGGTCTCCCGCTTCCCAATATCGAAGTCATGATCGATCATCCCGATGCTAACGGCAACGGTGAAATCCTAATCAAGGGCGGAAGCGTTATGCTCGGCTACTACAAGATGCCGGACAAGACCGCGGAGGTGATCGACAAGAATAAATGGTTCCACACCGGCGACCTCGGAAAAATCGATTCCGACGGCTACCTGTTCATCACCGGAAGGATAAAAAACATCATCGTCACAAGGGGCGGAAAGAATATCTATCCCGAGGAGATCGAAAACCTTCTCCTCCAAAGCGAATATATCGCCGAAGCCGTCGTGATCGGAAAGCATGACGCGGAAAAAGGCGAAGTCCCGTTTGCCATCGTCTATCCTAACTTCGAAACGATTTCTGCGATGGAGCAGGAACTCAAGAAAGCCTACACAGAAGAGGATATCGAGGCGTTGATCAGGAAAGATATCCGCAGGCTGACCGCCGACCTTGCCTCGTACAAAGTCCCGCAGGGACTGAGGATCAGCCCCGAAGAACTGCCGAAGACGTCCAAACGTACCGTGAAACGATTTCTTTTCGAGGATAAAAAGTAGGAGCGGGTTATGCTCAAAGACCTCTTGATGAAAAGCCGCAGTTACAGGCGTTACGACGAAAGCCACGTCATCGACAGACAGACTCTGATCGATCTTGTCGAACTGACCCGTTATTGTCCGTCCGGGATGAACATGCAGCCGCTTCGTTACTATATCTCTGTAGATCCGAAGATCAACTCGATCATCTTCGAAAATACGAGTTGGGCGGCCGCCTTGGGACCGGCGGGACGTCCCGCAGACGGAGAACGCCCTACTGGATACATCCTGATACTGGGGGATAAGCGTCTCACGCAGAACTTCTTCTGCGATCATGGAATTGCCGCGCAATCGATCCTGCTCGGCGCAACTGAAATAGGCCTCGGCGGTATCATTATCGCTACAGTTAAACGCGATATTCTGATGAACGCACTTGCGATACCCGATCACTTCGAGTTACTGCTCTGCCTCGCAATCGGTAAGCCTGTGGAAAAAATAGTCATAGAAGAAATGCCCGCGGACGGGAGCCATAAGTACTGGCGGGACGAACAAAGAGTTCATCATGTGCCGAAAAGGCCGCTCTCCGAACTCATTGTCAATCTGAACGATTAGAGAAGTTTCGTTTTCGCGACAAGGGTGTCGATATCCTCGTTAAGGACGATCTTCGCCCTGCGGTCATACTGAGTCGGCTGGTTATTTAAAATGACAAGCATCGTCGTATCCGAGATATAGGACGGCAATGTCGCGACCGGGTATACCGACAAAGACGTGCCCATCGCAATCACCATATCCGCCTTCTGGACTTCAGTGAGAGCTTTTTCGAGGCCGTGCACCGGTTCCCCGAAAAACACGACGTCCGGTTTCAGGATGCCTTCGCAGGCTGAACATTTCGGTACCTTACCCTTTCGGATCGTTTCGATAATTTTATCGTCGGCCGGGATAATCTTCCCGCAGGTTATACAGACATACTGCGAGAATGACCCATGCACCTCGATGACGTTTGTGTTCCCAGCCTTCTTGTGGAGTCCGTCGATATTCTGTGTGATCACCGTTTTCAGCCGTCCGATATCCTCGAGCTTTTTTAAAAACATGTGACCCTTCGTGGGTACGGCATTGGTAAAACTGTCGATCAATTCGGATAACAGGCCGTAGAAGTCCTGCGGGTTCTGGCGGAAATAGTCGATATCGAATATTTTTTCGCCGGGTATATCCTTACGTTTGTAGATACCGTTGGGGCCCCGAAAATCCGCAATCCCGGCGCTGGTAGAAATACCCGCCCCGGTTAATGCTACGATATACTTGGAACGCGACAGCGTATCCATGAACAGATCGAGACCTTCCAATATCATTTATTTCACCTTCAGGAAAATTCTTTTTCCTACTTTTATCACTTGTTCCTTTCCGCCGGAGAGCACTACTTCTTCTTTGATCTTCTCGCCGTCAATCGAAACCGCGTTCTGGGATATCATTCGGCGCATCTCGCTTTTCGAGCTGATTACCCCTGCCGCCGCTACGATATCGACAATGCTCATCGGTTTGTCGATGATAAATTCCGGCATCACATCGGGAAGACCCTTTTCCTTGAAAATGCGTTCGAACTCTATCAGCACTTCTTCGGCGTCTTTTTTGGTATAGAGTTGTTCGACAATCGCCTGACCGAGTTTTACCTTGAAATCGCGGGGATTCTCGCCGGCCTTCATCTTTTTCTCATAGTCCTTTACCGTTTCGAGCGGGACATCGGTAAGAAGCTCGAAGTATTTCGCGATCAGATTGTCCGGGATCGACATGACCTTCCCGAATATCTCCTTCGGGGTTTCGGATACGCCGATATAGTTCCCGAGAGACTTACTCATCTTTTGGACGCCGTCCGTCCCTTCGATAATAGGCATCGTCAGGATAGCCTGCGTATCCTGACCGTAAGCGGTCTGGAGATCGCGTCCGACAAGCAGGTTGAATTTCTGGTCGGTTCCGCCGATTTCCACGTCAGCCTTAAGCGCCACCGAGTCGTAACCCTGGATCAGCGGGTACATAAACTCGATGATCGAGATCGAACGGTTTTCCTTATAACGTTTCGCGAAATCGTCGCGTTCCAGCATCCTCGCCACCGAGTAGAACGACGTCAGCTCGAGAACATCGGAGAACATCATCTTCGAGCACCAGTCGCTATTAAAAACTATCTTCGTTTTCCGCGGATCGAGTATTTTAAAAATCTGCTGTTTATAGGATTCGGCGTTCCGGAGAACTTCCTCACGGGTGAGACGTTTGCGCGTTTCGGATTTCCCTGTCGGATCGCCGATCATCGCGGTAAAGTCGCCGATCAGGAAATAAACCTCGTGCCCCAGTTCCTGGAACTGGCGAAGTTTCCGTAACGGAACCGTATGCCCGAGATGGATATCCGGCGCGGACGGATCGGCGCCGAACTTTATTCTTAACGGCCTGTCCTCTTTTAACGATTTCTCCAGCTTCTTTCTCAGCTCTTCCTCGGGGATAATCTCCACGGCGCCCCGGGAAATAATTTTCATCTGTTCGTCGACACTGTGCTTCATCTATCGCTCCATGACATAATTAAAATGAAAAACGGGATTTATTTCGCTAGCCCCGCATCCTTGTCATTTAAAACGATCCCCTTTGCATTCGGATCGATCTTATCCATGACATTCAGCGCGGTATTGACCATTTTCTCCAGAGAGGTATCCAGCTTCGAACAGAGAGCGATACTCACTCCGAGCTTGACCTCGCTGCTTTTATACTTGAAGCTTCTCAGTCTGACCTTTTCCTGAATCGACTGGTAGAACGCGGTCAATTCGGCGATGTTCTGGTACTCCGTCGCGACGACAAGATACGGGCCGGAGTAACGAGCCAGCACGTCCGAACGGCGCTTCAGGCTCATGTCGAACACGTTAGCGACTATTTTCAGGATATTGTGTGTAAACTCCGTGCCGTAGGTCTGACCGAACTCTTTGAAATCGTCGATACGGACAATCGCGACCGCGATCTCGAATTTGTTTCTTTGGGCATTGGAGTGTACCGCATGTCCCACTTCATAGAAATAGCTCCGGTTGAAAAGCCCGGTCTCTACATCGAAATACGCGATGCTTTTCAGCCGCCGGATCATTTCCATATTGTCGAGGTTCATATTCACACGGCAGAGGAATTCCTCACGGTTGAACGGTTTCTGCACATAGTCGTTCGCACCGTGTTTGAGGAATTTCGGCACGATCTCCTCGTTCGACTCGCCCGAAAGGATGATAATAGTTACTTCGTCCTTACCATGCTTCGCCCTGATCTCCGAAAGAAGCTGTAACCCGTCCATTTTCGGCATGTCGTAATCGGCGATTACGAGACTGATGTCCGGGTTGTCCTTGATGAACTGAAGAGCTTTTTCACCGTCTTCCGCCTCGAAAACTTTAAACTGCTGGCTGTGCATCAGGCGGTCGAGGAATTTTCTATGGAAGGACGAATCGTCCACAATCAGAACCTTCTGGTTCATATTACGGATAATTCTCTTGATCGCGCTCAGAAGCTCGTCGGCATACCCGGCGTCTTTTTCGATAATGTAATCGACTACGTTTTTGGAGATAAGCTGTTCGCGTATCTCGTCGTCGTAGAGAGCGGTCAGCACGATCACGGGGATACCCGCTTCGAGGCAGAGATCGACCGCCTCGCCCTTGAGGGCGTCGGGAAGGACAACCCCGGCTATCGCGAGAAGATAGTCGCCGGACGACTTCACGAGAAGGGCGTTTGCATCGGCCAAACTACCTACGCTGTCTACACTGACGTCCATGTTGTCGGAAATCTTCTTCGTGATATTCTTCACTACCGTCAAATTGTCATCGATAATCAATATCTTTTTCATATCTACACCCTTCCGCAGTTTTTCACGTTTAGTTTAAGGAGGAATCTCCTTCTTGTCAAAATTCTATTATTCCATCCAGTAAAATTGATATTCCGCCCGAAATAGAGTAAAATAATAGCTAATTCTTTTCTGGAGTAGATTATGAGCAGGGACTACGACTTTTCAGCGATTGAAAAAAAATGGCGCGATTATTGGGAGAAAAATAAAACCTTCAAGACGGTCGAGAACCCCTCGGTACCGGAAGAGAAACGCTTTTATTGCCTCGATATGTTTCCCTATCCCTCCGGAGCCGGGCTCCATGTCGGCCATCCCGAAGGATATACCGCGACGGATATTATCTGCCGATACCTGAGAATGAAGGGTTACAACGTTCTTCACCCCATGGGCTTCGATTCGTTCGGCTTGCCCGCGGAAAACTACGCGATCAAAACCGGGACTCACCCCCGTGAATCGACCCATGCCAATATCGATAATTTCCGCCGCCAGTTAAAATCGCTTGGTTTCTCCTACGACTGGGACCGCGAGGTCTCGACCTGCGAACCGGACTACTACAAATGGACGCAGTGGATATTTCTCCAGCTTTTCAAAGGGGGATTGGCTTACGAGGCGAATGTCCCGATCAACTGGTGCAACTCGTGTAAAACCGGGCTCGCCAACGAGGAAGTCGTCAACGGCCGGTGCGACCGCTGCGGCGAACCTGTTGTAAAAAAGGATATGCGTCAATGGATGCTCCGGATCACCGCTTACGCCGACAGGCTCATGGAAGACATGGAACCCCTCGACTGGCCGGAGTCGATCAAGCATCTTCAGCGGAACTGGATCGGCCGCTCCGAGGGCGCCGAGGTCGATTTTCAGGTCAAAAGCACGGGCGATATGCTGAAAATTTTCACTACCCGTCCCGATACCCTGTTCGGCGCGACCTATATGGTGCTTGCCCCGGAACATCCGTTAGTAGAGAAGATTATGTCGAAGGACGAACGAGCCTCAGTCGAAGAGTATATCCTTAAGACAAAGATGAAGAGCGACCTCGAACGTACCGACCTCAATAAAGAGAAGACAGGCGTATTTACCGGCGCCTTCGCGGTCAATCCTGTCAACAGTAAGGAAATCCCGATCTGGATATCGGACTATGTTCTTATCTCCTACGGGACGGGCGCGATCATGGCGGTCCCGGCTCACGACCAGCGCGACTTCGAATTCGCGACGAAATTCGGCCTCGATATTATTCAGGTGCTTTCACCCGACGGTAAACCGCTCGACAAGCTCGACGCCGCCTTCGAGATAGACGGCATCGCGATCAATTCGGGCGAATTCACCGGGATGAAAACCGCCGACTTCAAGAAAAAAATTACCGAGTGGCTCGAGAAAAAAGGAATCGGGAAACTCGCGGTCAACTACAAGCTCCGGGACTGGGTGTTCTCCCGCCAGCGTTTTTGGGGCGAACCTATCCCTCTCATCCATTGCGAAAAGTGCGGAACCGTCCCAGTGCCTGAATCCGAGTTGCCTCTTGTCCTTCCCGATGTCAAGACCTATCTGCCGACAGGAACAGGAGAATCACCGCTTGCGGCGATCACGGAATGGGTCAATGTCAAGTGCCCGGAGTGCGGCGGGCCGGCGAAACGTGAGACGAACACTATGCCGCAATGGGCGGGTTCCTGCTGGTATTACCTGCGTTACCTCGATCCCCTGAACATGAAGGAATTCGCGTCAAAGGAAAAGCAGAAATATTGGATGCCAGTAGACCTCTATGTCGGCGGTGCGGAGCATGCGGTACTCCATCTGCTCTACTCGCGTTTCTGGCATAAATTCCTCTTCGATGAAGGTATCGTCGATACGAAGGAACCGTTTATGAAGCTCCGCAATCCGGGGATTATCCTCGGCGAGGACGGGCAGAAGATGTCCAAGTCGCGCGGTAACGTCATCAATCCCGACGATATCATCACAAGTTTCGGCGCGGATACGATGAGGATGTACGAGATGTTCATGGGGCCGCTCGATGTCATGAAGCCGTGGAGCACCAACGGGCTGAAAGGCTTGTTCAAGTTCCTCGAAAAGGTGTGGCGGCTTTTTACCTCTTCAACGATCACGTCCACTCCCGCACCCGATGACGTACTCCGCCTCACCCATAAAACGATTAAAAAGGTCGAGACCGATATCGATTCTCTCAATAACTTCAATACCGCGATCAGCCAGATGATGATCCTCGTGAACGAGCTGACTCGTCTGAAAGAACAGAATCGCGATATTCTTTCCGTTCTCGCCAGGATACTTGCGCCATACGCTCCTCATTTCTGCGAGGAGATTTGGGAAATCCTCGGCAATCCGCCGAGCATTTCGTCCGCGGAATGGCCGAAGTACGATCCGGCGCTGGTTGTCGACGAGACCTATCTGATGATCGTGCAGGTTAACGGCAAGCTCCGAGAGAGTATCGATGTCGAACGCGGAACGGATATCGAAACGATGAAGGCTCTCGCGCTGAAAAGCCCTAAGATATTGAAATGGATCGGCAATGCCGAGATCGTCAAGGTGATCGCGGTGCCGGACAAACTGATCAACATCGTTATCAAGCAATAAACGCGTCCTTGACAAAAAGGGTTATTGAGGATATCATTTTAAGCAAGCAATATGAGGTTTTGATGAAAGTAAAAATCAGCGATATCGTTACTCTTTTAAACGGAAAAGTACTGTTCGGCGGCGAGAAAGATTATGTAATCGGCGTTCTCGCGTCGGGACTGATGAGCGATGTCCTCACGACCGATAAGGAAGAATTCCTGCTGGTGACCGGACTGACCACCCCGCAGGTTGTCAGAACCGCCGATATGGTAGTCGCCAACGCTATCCTATTAACAAACGGAAAACAAGTACCCGAAGATACGATAGAACTCGCGCGCGAACTAAAGATTACTCTCCTCTGGACACCGCACTACAATTTCGAGGCATGCGTTCTGCTGGGTAAACTATTCCCCGTCGAGCCGCCCGATGCAAGGTAAAATATCGCTCGAAAAACTCCCGAGTGTTGTCACTGAAATCCTTCTCCGCCTGAAAGTCAAAGACGCTATGTCGCAGGCATTGCATACCGCGAAAAAGACCAATACGCTGAAAGAAGCGCAGAACATGATGAAGGAAAAGCGTATTTCGGGCATCCCGATTGTCGAGGGCGATAGGCTACTCGGCATCATCAGCGTCGACGACATCCTGAACGCGTTCGACAAGGGTTATATCGACGACCCGATCGAGCCGTATATGACGAAAACGGTCGTCTTCCTCGAGGACGATATGCCGCTCACTTTCGCTATTTCTTATTTCGATAAGTACTCCTTCGGCCGTTTCCCGGTCATCAATAAAAAGAAACAGCTTGTCGGGATACTGACAAGCCGCGATATCCTCATGTCGCTTGTTCAGGCGCTAAACCAGGAGATCAAGGAACTCGAAGATAAAATCCATCCCGAACACCCTCTTCATAGCCCCAACAAAATTCACCGGGAATTCTTTATCAAGAAACTCGATTTCGAGAATGCCGGAAAGGCTTCTTTCGAAATAAAAAAAATATTGAAAGAAGAAAATATTCCGCAGAAAATAATCCGCCGCGCCGCTATCGCATCCTATGAACTGGAGATAAATATAGCCATTCATTCGGAAGGCGGAAAGATGTTATTCGACCTCGAGGGCGAGTATCTCGTAATCACCGCGCAGGACAACGGGCCGGGAATCGCAGACCCCGATAAAGTCATAAAACCCGGCTATTCCACCGCGAACGAATGGATCAGGTCTCTGGGTTTCGGCGCGGGAATGGGACTTCCTAACGTCATCAAGGTATCGGACGATTTTAAGATAGAATCCGAAGTCGGAAAAGGAACTACGGTAAAATCGATCATTCTCCTGAAAGAGGACGATTGACAATGGAGAAAGTATTTCAAAAGGAATGAATATGAAAAAGTTTTCCTTAATTCGCTCGATGATCGCATTCTTTCTTTTCTCGGAAATTCTTTTCGTCATATTCGACTTTTTCGTCGTATACCCCTTCCTCGGCCTTCCGTTCAATATGGTTCTTCGCGGTATGGGGCCCGCTGTCGCGATCATGCTCTCCGTTTTCGTGATCGTCGGGTTTTTTATCCGCAAGTTTCTCAAACCTATCTGCACTCTCGCCGATAAAACGGTTCTGGGATCGCGGTTGACCCCGGAAGAACGAGTCTCCTTCCTGAAAAGAGAGGCGTTCGTAAACCGTTTCCTCATGCTTGTCAATATCATCGGCTTTATGGTGGTCACACCGATTGCGATAGTCGCGACTATGTTCGCCGACGGTGTCCTTCGTTGGTCGACCGTTCGGTTTAATATTGTCGTGGTCGCTGTCGGCCCGGTGCTCGGTATCCTGCAAAAAGAGTACTTCAGCTTCATTATGCGGAAGATCAAGGAAAAAATCAGCCTTCAGGAATTTCAGCTTCTCGATAAACCGGCAAACCTGAGAAAAAGATCGGTCGCGATGATTATCGCGTTCACCCTCTCTATCTCGCTCAATTTTACCATGGTCATCCTGAGTCAGAACGAAGTTCTGAGCGGCGTCGATCATATCGCGATCAAGTTAAACCCGGAATTTAAAGAATCTTATACCAACGAGTACAGGGAGTTCTACCTCGCGGCGGAACAGTCTACCGACCCGGTGCTGAAAGAAAAAGCCCAAGCCTTCATCAAAAAAGTCAATGCCGAATATCCTACAAATAACATGATCTTCGCCGTGCTTTCATTCGGATTTATGGCGGTGCTGTGGTTCATCCTCGGGGTATGGATTTTCAATTTATCATCGCATCTCCAGGGCATTAACGCCCGTTTGCGCGATATTGTCAATCTCGAGGGCGATCTGTCCCATTTCCTTGTCAAGACGACCGACGATGATATCGGCGAATTGCAGGTGCTGATCAATAAACTCATTCTGAACCTCAACGGGATGTTCCTCAGTATCTTCAAAATCGCCCGCAGTCTGATCGATCAGACCCGTCAGGAGCAGAGTAATGTCGAGGAACTGATGCGCTCCAACGAGGAAATCCAGACTTTGACACAGGAAGTATCCAAGGAAGTAGGCCAGCAGGTCGAGGTTTCCAAAACGACATCGGGATTTATTAAAGACTTGGTGAATATCATCGAAGACAATATTTTGAAAATCCGCCGTCAGTCCGCGATGATTAAGAACACGAGCGACTCCTTCGCGGCATTCGCCATGTCCATGAACTCACTGACCCAGTCCGCCGATAAGGCCTCGGATTTCGGGAAACGCCTCACGGTTTCCGCGGAAGAAGGCGCGAAATCCATCACCGACATGAATTCCGCAATCGAGAATATCCGTTCGTCCGGCATGAGTATTTCCGACATCACGGAAACGATTTACTCTATCGCCGACGAAATCAATATCATGGCGATGAACGCCGCAATCGAGGCCGCGCACGCCGGTGATTTTGGAGCAGGGTTTGCGGTGGTCGCAAGCGAGATACGCTCGCTTTCGGAAAACACTTCGTCCCAGACCACCGAAATCGCGGAACTCCTCAATTCGATGACTAAACAGATCGAAACACTGGTAGCCCGGGCGAAAGGAATGTCACAGGCGATGCAGGGCATCCAGGACGCCGTCAATTCTACGAATAAGCTTGTGCGCGAGATCGAACAGGCCGCTGTCGAGAACCGTGAGAAATCGTCGTCAAGCGGGGACGAGATGCGGCAGGTGATGCAGATCACCGACAGCATCACCCAGAATCTCGAAGACCAGGCTGCCGGCAACAAGAAGCTCGTTTCATCGGTTTCCACCCTCGAAGGTTCTACCGTGAAGATCGACGAGGTCGGCAAGCACCAGGAAAACTATTTCACCGCCCTTTCCGACGTGTTCGAGCATATATATAGGTATTTCATGTCGATGAGCGATCAGCTCGAGGCGCTCGACGACAGTCTCGGCAACCTGAAACTGGTCGATCCGAACATGCTCAATCACGAACAGCATGCCGAAGTCAAACTAAAGGATTGAAAATGAAGCTCTCGGAAATTGTTAAAGCGCTCGAACTCACCTATGCTACGCCTGAAAAGATTGATCCTGATGTCACGGACGGGTATACATCCGACCTGCTGAGCGATGTGATGGGTAACGCGCGCGAAGGATCGATCCTGATCACTATTCAAGCACATAAGAACTCCGTCGCGGTCGCGTCCTTATCGGGTATCACCGCCATCCTGATCTGCAACGGACGTGAAATCCCCACGGACATGCTCGATGCCGCAATCAGCGAAGGGATCGGGATTGTCTGCACCGGCGACAACCAGTATGTCTCGTCTTACAAAATACACCGTGTTCTCGCCGGGTCATGATCGTCAAGGCCGATCTTCATATCCATTCCTGCCTCTCGCCCTGCGCTAATCTCGAGATGTCACCGTCGCGTATTGTCGAGGAAGCTGTTCGTGCGGGTCTCGGCCTGATCGCGATTTCCGATCATCATTCCTGCCTGAATTGTACCGCGCTCGACAAAATTTGCGCTTCCCGTTCGGATATCCGCTGTCTATTCGGGATGGAGATCGCGACGGCTGAAGAAATCCATGTCCTGTCGATTTTCGACAATCTCTCACTCGCGCTCGAATTCGGCAAGAAGGTCTATGCGAGTCTTCCATCGCTCCAGAACGATCCCGAACGTTACGGGGATCAGGTTTATGTCGATGAGAACGATGTGATCGTGGGAGAAGTGGAGAACTATATCGGCGGCGATATAGCGAGCTCTTATTCGCTCGAGGCGCTGATTCCCGCGATCCACCGCGCGGGAGGTCTGGCTATCCCGTCGCATATCGACCGGCCCTATTTCAGTATCCTCTCCCAGCTCGGCTATATCCCGTTATATGACTATGACGCCATCGAGGTTACGCCTTCGGCGAAAAGTATACCGGTCGAGGTTCTGAATCGATATCCAGTCATCTATAACTCGGATTCGCACGTACCCGAAACAATCGGGAAAACTTTTCATGAGTTGGAATTCGACTGCGGCTTGAAGGAAATCGGCATCGCGGAACTGAAAAAGGCGTTTGAGAAACGGATTAAGCATCCGGCTTGAGCTTCTTACTCAGCCTGTCGGCATAATGAACCGGCAATGGCAGTCTGTAAGCGCCGGTAATTTGTCCGGTCAGCGCGGGGATCGAATCTATCGCGAAACGGTATCCCGGCGAGAGAAAGACCGGTTTAGCCTTCTCACGAGTCCTCATCACCAGACCGATCACCTTATCATTCATGGTCAATTCGGAATAGTCGAACCTTTTTCCGCCGGGGATGGAATATACTCCGCAGAGTTTCGATTTCCCGCACCCTACCGACGGCATATCGAGAAGGATACCGCCCTGCGCCGCGATCCCCATTCCGCGCGGATGCGCGATGCCGTGGCCGTCGAACAGGAGAATATCCGGAATTTCGTTCATTTTGAGATATGCACGGTAAATCGCCGGAAACTCCCTGAACGATAAAAATCCCGGGATATAGGGAAAGATTATTTCTTCCGACGCACCGTACTCCGCGGCAATCCGCCCTTTGTCGATATCGAAGACAACAATCGCCGAATAAGCGCGTGTAGCAGAATAGGCCGTATCGATCCCGGCAACCATGCGAATCGGTTTTTCAATAGGTTTATCGTTAAGATAAGTCTGAAGTTCTGTCTGGAGCGCCCTCGCTCCGTCGAGATCGCGGTCACGGCAGATTTGAAGCGTCCTTTCGATCAATTCTATACGCATGAAGGATTATATCTCAAAAAACATTCATCCGCAAGCGGATTTTTATTAAAACGATTGCAAAATTATCATAAATCTCCTATAATATTATACAGTATTAGCGATCCTACTACTAAACGGGGGAGCCTTGAATGAAAAAGGTTTCGATTTTTCTGACCGTCATTGTGATTCTGCTGTCCTCATGTACGATAAAGCTGAAATCCGGAAAGAAGACCGAGGGCGCCGTTCCCGATTTTATTATGGGCGATTTCCAGTACACGTCGTTCAGCGGAAGCGGGAAACGCGAATGGGTGCTGAAATCCTCGGAGGCGAAAATGTTCGATTCGAGCAGCGAAATATTCCTCTACAATATGACGATGACATTCTACAATCCCAATAACGTCATGCAGTCCTTTCTTTCGAGCGACGAAGGCTATGTGAATAAAAAGAACAAGAACGTTACCGCGACCGGAAATGTGAAGATATTTTCCGAGAACGGCGCGGTACTGATCTGTAAAAAGGTGTTTTGGGATAACGCGAACCGGATATTCTATTCCGACACGAACGAACAGGTGACGCTGATTCAGGGAAAAACCGTAATCAAGGGCTATAGAATGAAGGCCGATTCCGGTTTGAAACAGGTCCAGATTCTCGATGTGACCGGCGCGATAAAAAAATAGGATTCTCTATGAAAAGGATTTCCTGGGTTTTCTCATTTCTCTCCCTCTTTTTTGCCGCCTCGCTTGTTTTTTCCGCGATCCTTAAAGTGTCCGAGAAACAGCCTGTCGATATATCCGCCGGTAAAAGCGTGTATTATTGGGAGATCGAAAGAATTATACTCGAGGTATCCAACAAGAACAAGCCAAAGATCGTACAGGGAAACAGCGTTCTGGTCGCGGATACGATCATCTTCGATCAGAAAAACAATATCGGTTATGCCTATGGAAATCTCGTTTTCGAGAACAAGAAAGAGAAAACCGTCCTGAAGGCGGGCGAAGGGACTTATTACGCGAAAGAAAAGAAAATGATCGTCCAGAAGAATCCCATCATCTATATGAAAAAAGATAATACTACCGTGAAGGGCGACATGATGACGTTCTTCACGGATAAGGACTATATGGTTGTTGACGGCAATGTCGAGATCAAGGGCAAGGACTTCACCATCACCGGGGATAAGGCCCGTTATAACCAGGAAGCCGGCTCGTTCACGGTCACCGGAAACGCCAAGACTATCGACAAGTCGCAAGTGCTTTCCGCGAAGACCATCGATGTCCAATCGAAGGAAAATCAGCTTTCGAGCTATTCTGCTGTGGGCGATGTTGTGATCGAGAACACCAACGACAATTATCTAATCAAAGCGGGCAAACTCGATTATTACGAGAGTCTCGGGTATTCACGGATCAGCGATCACCCGGTGATCGAGTTCAAGAAAAATAATATTAAGGCTTATTCCACCGTCATGGAAAAATACGATAAAGAAGAAAAGGCAAATCTTCTCGGCGACGTCATCATCATTACCGGTGATAAACAGGCATTCTCGAAATGGGGCGTCTACGATTTTAAAAGCGAGGCGATGATCCTGACCGGCAATCCAATTCTGGTACAGGGTAAGACAAAGATGAACGCGTTAAAAATTATCGTCGATATCGCCAAAGAAACGATGAGTATGCAGGGCGGCGGAAGCGGCATTTTCGAATACAAATTGAATTGAACCTGCGAAGGAAGGGTTTTTGGGGCTTACTGAAAATACGAAAATCATCGAGAGTTTTGAAAGCTTGGGGCTGAGTCCGAACGAAGCCCGTGTCTACTTGGCGTTAGTGGAAAATCACCCGATCACCGGTTACCAGCTCTCCAAAATCAGCGGTATCCTTCGTCCGGTGGTCTATGAAATGCTCGGACGTCTGGTCGAAAAGGGCGGCGCGAAGATCGTAAAATCCAATCCCGACACCTATATGCCCGTGGAGATCGACTCGTTTTTAAAGAACATCGAGACCGATTTCACGGTAGCCAAGCAGAATATATCGAAAATCCTCAGCCAGTTCCTTGTCGCGGACGAATCTGACTATTTCTGGAATATCATCGGGAAGAAGAATATTGAAAACTCCGTCATCTCGCTGATCGAACGCGCGCGGGGGGAAATTTATATCAACCTTCATCTTCAAGACACATTCGACTTTTTCAGCGATTCGCTTCATACGAAACTCCACGACGGGGTCAGGATAGACGCGTTTTCATATTTCACCCTCGACACCCGCGAGATTACCCTTTATTCCTACAATCTCCGCAAGACTTTCATGTTCGAGGGAATCATCCCTACCGAGTTTGTCATCGTTTCGGACAGCAACGAAACCATCATCGCGAATTTCACCGATCCGAAATCCGCCAAGGCTGTGCATTCGAAAAACCCGGTCATGGTACATACCGCGAAAAAACTGATTGTCGACAGCATCTACATGATCCGCCTCTGGAAGTTTATCGGCACCGAAAAGCTCAAAGTCCTGATGACGCATGAGGACAGAAAACTTCTCGAGGCTATCGAACGGCATCTTGCCGAGTAAGGAGCTTTTCTTGAACGGAACACCCGAGATGGACGCGATTTTCAGAAAAATATATGATGCGATTATCGAAAATATCGAGCACGGCAACGGCGGCCCGTTCGGAGCGGCATTAGTCTCCCCCGAAGGGATAATCGGCGTCGGGACGAATAAAGTACTTTCTTCCTGCGACGTGTCCCGTCATGCCGAAGTCGAGACTCTCGCCGAAGCCGCGAAAAAGCGCGGTAATATCCATATCGCGGACGGCGTCCTTTTTACCAGCCATTTCCCCTGCATGATGTGTTACCACGCCGTAAAATGGGCCGGTATCACGAAGGGGTATTACATCTTCGACACCCAGGAAACCCGCGATTATTTCGGTTTCGTGGGCGACCAGTCGTTTCTTGAGGACTTGGGGATATCGCAGACGAATCTTGAAAGCGATCCTGCTCTTGTGCTCGAACGCTACCGGTCGGAACTGACGGATGAATTGTTTTTTCATAGATTGGTCGAAATATGGAATGAAAACTACAAGACGACTCTCGGATCCTACGATATCTGATTAGATATTCTTCTCGATCACCATAAAAAGCCCTTCTTTGATTGTCGTGAAATAGAACTTATAGATATAAAAGATATTCTCGGGATTGTCTTTGTACTTCAGCATCAGGTAATTGTAATCTTTATCTTCTATATAGTGTACGAGTTCTTTATTGAGGATATAACCCTCGATCGCCTGCGGATCGGGTTTCTCCAGACCGAACCGGTGCGCGGCGAAATCGATGCCCTCGATGCTATTGATCGGGATATAACGGTACTTCCCGCCGGATTTTTTTATTTCAAGGAAGCTCGATAATAAAGTGAGCACGTCTTCCATGATAATCCGCTGCACGCGGAGCGATCCGTATTCGATCTTCACCCCGAACAGGTCTTTGAACAGGGAATACTCTTTATTGAGTTCTACCTGGTGGATTTCTTCTTCGCTTGTTTCCTCTTTCAGACGCTTAAACAGCACATCCTTGTCGATCTGCTTATTCACGCTCAGGAATATTTCTTCAGTCCAGGCTATTCCGCCCATCCATTGCCCCTTATTTGGTTGTCATCGTCTCGACCCCTTCCCATTCCTTGGGCGGGTTGAGGATCAGGTAATCGCATCTCTCAATATAAAGCTGGCATATTTCGTCTTCCGGCCTTTCCTTGAAAAGGCGGCTGAATTCGTTCTTGGCTTCTTTAAATTTTCCGTCGTAGTACTGGGAAAGCGCCGTATGGAACGAGTTCAAGTATTGAACGAGCGGCTTCGCTTTTTCCAGGGCCATCGGGCAATATATTTTCACGGGTTTGTTTTTTCCCTTCACACGGACGGTATCGAGTTCGCGGAAATGGAACTTCCCGGGTTGGATCTCGTCCTTGGTGAATTCGCTGATGATGATCGGCATATGGTACATCTTTGTCAGCCCTTCCAGACGTGAAGCGAGGTTCACTGTATCGCCGATGACCGTATAGTCTATTTTCTGTTCCGATCCGATATTTCCGACAATCGCGTCGCCCGTGTTGATCCCTATTCCGATCTTGAATTCGATCTTACCCGAGGCGCGTTGACCCTGATTGAACTCCTCGATAGCGTCGGAGTTCATGATCGCAGCCGAGACAGCGCTTTCAGCGTCATCCGGACGGACAAGCGGCGCGCCGAAGATCGCCATGATCGCGTCGCCGATAAACTTATCGATAGTCCCATGCTTGTTGATAATGATCCGCACCATCCGGTCGAAGTACGAGTTCAGCGAGAGAACCAGCTCTTCCGGCCTTAGGCTTTCGGAAATAGTCGTAAACCCGCGGATATCCGAGAAAAAGATACTGACTTTCTGGCGCGCTCCGATCAGCATCGAGTCGGACGCGAGGTTCAATACCTGGTTGATGACTTCCTGGGGCACGAATTTCTGGAATATGAAACGTATTCTTTCTTCCTTTTTCTTCGCGAGTACAGTCTGGTAGGCATAGTTCTTGATCTGGTTGTACGCGCCTTCCAGTTCCGCGATCATGTTATTGAAATAGAAGCCCAAAACCCCTATTTCGTCGGGATAGTATATCTTGACGCGTTTTGTGAGGTCCATGTTGGAAGTGATGTCCTGGATTGTCCTGACGAACTTATTGATCGGCGAAGTGATTCTCGCGATAAATATGAGGAGCAGGATTGTCGAAACGACTAAGCTCGCGGAGAGAATGATAAAAAGGAAGTCGAGGATTTCATTGACAGTCCGGTAAAATGTATTGCGGTCTTCCAGAATGACAAAAACCATATGCCAATCCGAGAAGTCGATGAACACGCCGACGTACTGTTTGCCGTCCGAATCGAATTCCACCCATCCGCTCGTTTTACCGTCGAACTTTTTTATCATTTCGGCTGAATCTTTAGTATTGAAATTGGTCATCGAGACGATTTCAAGATTATTACTGAGCGTTACGCCCACAAATCCGCCTGTCGGCGAGTTGATGACAGTAGTAGCATAATCACCTACTGACCGCTTGGTGTTCAGGAACAATGTCGGATCACTCGCGAGATCCATGTTTTTAATAAAGTTATTCTGCTGCGCGGCGTACTTGTAGATATCCTGCAGTTTGAATCCGAGGAATTCCTTCGCGATACCGGTAATACCGTTCTTCGCGGAGAAATAGGATGTAAAACCAAGGAATCCCGCGGTAATTATCAGAATCGGGATCACGACAAGCAGTATTTTATAACGAATTTTGCCCCGTACTTTCACCCTGACCTCACTTCCTGTAGAGTATATCGCCGACTTTTATCGGTTCGTTTTTCTTCACGATCTGTGCCTTGGACATAATCGGCGATACAACCGAAACATTCGCCTCACCGATATAGATGATGCCCGACTTCTCGTCTTTCCTATAGATAAAAATCGTCTGTCCGGCACTGAGCGTCTTACCCTTATAGACGTCGAGGATGATTTCATTTCCGATCACATCCACTACGCGACCGACCGCTTTTTCCTGATAGTTCTCTTCCTGCACCTTGGCGGTCTGCTGTTTCTCGGCATTCAGCACGATCACAATCGATTCCAATTTCTCGATACTCTTATCTATATAATCGGAAAGAGGATACAGTGTCATTATATTTACAAGGCCTTGTTTTGCTTTATCGTATTCTTTTTTCTTATAAAACTCTTCCACCTTCGCGAATTCGTCCTTCGCCGATTTATTATGCTGTGCTTTCAGTTCGGCGATACTCAGCCCGGCGCTCTTCGCTCCTTCGATCATCAAGACTCGTTCGAGACCTTCCACGCTCCCCTTGAGATAGTCGGAAATCGGGTATGTGACGATCACCTGAATATACTTTGCCTTCGCGTCGGTATAGTTCTTCGAGCTTTCACTCGCCGACGCCTGATCGAAGAGCGGTTTAGCCGCAGTGTTTTGCTCGGACTTGATCTTCGCGAGATCGACACTTCCCGAAGCCTTTGCCTTTTCTTCGATAGCGACTACACGTTCGATACCGTCGACACTTCCCCCGACGTAATCCGAGAGCGGGAACTGGGTGATGATACCGGCATACTTTTCTTTCGCTGAGGCGTATTTTCCGCTCTTCTCATCCGCGGATGCCTTGGCGTAAAGGTCTTTTGCTTCTTTATTCTGTGTCTTCTTTAATTCGTTCAAGTCGACACCCGAGGGCTTGGACTGTTCGGTAATCTTGGCTACCGTCTTCTCAAACCCCTTCATGCTCCCTTCGACATAGTCCGATAACGGGTACTCGGATATGATATCGGCGTACTTGGACTTAGCGCTGTCAAGCTTTCCCGCTT
>MIBE01000054.1 GCA_001829415.1 Spirochaetes bacterium GWF1_51_8 | reverse complement strand
AATATTTTCAGCTTCCTATACAATCTGAGGCTTGTTTAGACTGGAGGTCTCTTGTTTGTTACGCCACCAAATATTTTATTAAATTTTAGTCTACCTATTGATATTCTAGGCATTATTAGATATAATCATTTTGATAAAAGTCCGATTTGGAATTTTACATAAGTCGAGATGACGGGTTCACTCAATATATGGAGGTGTGGAATGAAGGGCAGAATTTTTTTATTTACCGGGATCATCTTGATCGGAGTGGCGCTTATCGTGTTTTTCAGCCTCAACGGAGCGAAGCTGAATGTGTACGGGCCCGGTTATCAGCCTGTTTCCGCTGAAACAGAACAGTTGGCGAATATGATTGTTCGATACGGTGTGCCGGGTTTGCTGGGGGGATTGGGCCTGATATTTCTAATCGCCGGTTTTGCCGGGATGGGGAAAGACAGCAATCAGAATAAAATGATGAAGGCCGCCCTGCAGTACGGCACCGAAACAGAGGGTACTATTACTTTTGTCGATAAAAACTATACTCTTTTAGTGAATAAAAACCCGATCTATTCTATCGTGGAGTACAAGTATCTGGATATGAACGGAACCGAGCATGTCCGGAAAATTGATAATTTCAGTTCCGAATTTGTGATCAGGTATAATATCCAGGTGGGGAACAAAATCAAAGTCAAGTACCTGCCGAACGATCCGTCCCAAAGCGTGATGCTGCTTCAATAGCCTGGCAATAGGACAATGACTAAAAGGTAAGTATCGAGTTGATTTCGATAATAGCCCCGGTTTTACTCGAATTATATCGATACATAGTGAGTAAAATCGGGGTTCGTGATGAACGGTTTATATTCTAAGATTAGTTTACTTTTACCTTGCCCTCTTGAATAATCTCGTTTTTTTCATCAACGATCTTTTTAAAGTTCTCATCGAGAGTGCAATAATCCAAAACGTCAACCCTGAACGGTAAGTCGGATTCTTGAAACGCCTCCACTAATTGATAGAGAGTATTATTGTCCGTTTTTTCATTACTATATACCACAATATCAAGATCGGAATATTCCCACGATTTACCATTGGTACGTGAACCGAAAACTCTTACTTCGGAATCCGGGATAAAAATTTTCAAGATGTTTTTTACCATATGAAGATGTTTTTCCGATAGATCAATCATTTCGTGCCTCAAGTGAACTCAATAATAGTTCTGCTTCCCTTAGAAAATTTTCAGCTTGATTATAGATTTCTTCGGCGATTTCCGGATCGTAGGTATGAGAAGTTTTGTTTCTTAATTCATGAAAAGTCAGCCATAGTTCGAAATCTTTAATCAATAAATTCTCAGCTCCAGCCCTAAATATCTGTCTCCTTGAAAAACCGATTGTATATGATTCACTATAGTTATTATCCAACCAGCGTTTTATCATTTTCCAACAGATTTCGTATGTGAACTCGAAGTTCTGAATGACTCCGGCTCGAATAACTTCCAATCCAATACCATCATTAGGGTGAGAAGCAAAATGCTCTTTTGAGTAATTGATAGCTTTTTCCAGAGAATTAATTGCGTTTGAGAGACTGGATGTATCTAATTTCATAAATTCTTCCTAAATTTTATAATTGATTATAATCCCATATTGATAAAAAATAAAGCATTCCATATGAATATACTAACCCCGGTTTCACCCGAGTAAAAATCGCTACATATTGAGTAAAATCGGGGTTAGTGATGAACGGTTCAGATTCTAAGATTAGTTTACTTAAATGACCGTCACCTTCGAAAGGTCTGCCTCCATCCCTCTCAAGGCGGCGTAGGTTAGCTTATCCATTAACGCGCCGTCGAAGCAGATGGATTTGACTGCCCGGTAAAATTTGTTTGTCAGGGCGAATGCCGGGGTGAAAGATACATTTTTAAGTGTCGCGCCCTTGAACGAAACATCGTTCAGTGACGATCTGTCGAACCTCACGCCGATAAACGTCAGTCCGTCCACGCTTAATCCCCGAAGGTCGCAGAACTTGAAGACAACCCCGCTGAAGATACACCTTTCGAATATCGTCTTTCTCAGGTCGGTCATATTCAGTTTTACGTCGATCAGTTTAACATCGGTGAATTTCGCGCCGTCCATTCCCGACATGCTGAACTCGGAACGCACAAGAATGGATTTGTTAAAACTCGCATCGGTCAGGTCGAGGGTGGAGAAACTGCAATCGGTCAGATTCGCGTTGTCAAAATCGGCTTCACGCATATCGCTGGCTTTGAACGAACTGCCGGTCAGTTCCGCGCCTGAAAAGTCCGATCCCCGCAGGACGCTCGCGTCGAATTTTCCGCTTTTTACCGTGACGCCCTTAAAATCGGAATGATCCAGATTACTCCCGCTGAAGTCGGTCAGTACATGACGTTCCAAAGACGACGATAAGACGGTGAGCTCCCGGACTATTTCTTCGATATCGCCGACCGACTCGATAGTCTTGGACAATGCGGTCTCGTCATCGTTACCCTCCTCTTTCAATTCCGAATAACGTTCCTGCAAATCCGCCAGCAACTCGGCCTTTAACTCATCCACGCTTTTTACATTTTCATAGGGCGCAAAAACCTCATCGACATAGCTGCTTATTCTTTCCTTCATTTCAATTTCCTCCTATAATAGATTATCCAGGATCCGCTTCGCGAACTCCCAGTTCTGTTTGTTCTGTGAATAGACAGTTTTACCTTTAGCTGTAATCTTATAGTACTTTCGTCTGCCTCCCTGCGTTTCATCGCCCCAGTACCATGAAATGTCGCTGTTAGTCTCGAGACGTTTGAGGCTGGAATACATGGTCGCTTCCTTCAGCTCGTACTCACCGCCCGAATTCCGGCCGATCAATTTCACGATTTCGTATCCATACCTGTCGTTTTCCAGCAAAAGCTTCAAGATCATCGTGTCGGTATGCCCCCGTAAAAGATCCGATGACATCATGGTTTCATTTATTTTTTCATTCATCTTAACACCTCTGTATATTATACCATAAAATACTATGACTGTCAAGGTACTATGTTAAATATATTTCTCGGCCGCGGTTTTCGGTAAAACCCGTCGATATCTTTCTTTCGAAGGAAGAATTTAACCCTTGACAATATGTTTTATCCTCTTTAGCATAAGGGCATTACAAATAACCTCGTTTTTTAAACAAATCGAGTTATTATTTGTAATGAAACGCCCAATGGTCACTCCCTTAACTTGGTATATAGAAGTGACCATAATAAACAAAGGAGGCTCACCATGGACCAACGCCACGCCGATTACCTTGCCTATTACCGGGCACGGGTGAAGAAGTACGAAAACAACCCGCTGTATCCGTTTTCATACCAGGCCGAGCTGAATATGCTGGCGGCGTTCGAGGGGTGCGAAAAGCTGGAGGACTTCAAGTCCCGGGTGGGCGACTTGCCACTCAAGTGCGCGATCGCGCTGGTCAAGGATCAGGAGACCGCGCGTCTGGCGTTCTACGAGGAGATCAATGAGCCGATTAAGGCAAAGTATAGCCGCCTGATTATCGAGGCGGCGGATAAAGTCACTAACGTGTACGAGCTGACCGAGACTGTCAGCAATCTGATGTCCAAGATGAACCTCGAACTGGCGGTTGACGGCTTCGCGGGCAACCTCTATTTCGATTTCACCTGGCTCGAGAATATGGAAGAGAACACCACTATCCAAGTCGGCGAACCGTGGAAGTCCGAGTGCCGCAAGCACGCCCAGGAGGATATTAACGAGCACCGGAAGCTGTTCAATGAAGTCACCCTTCCGCGCGCACGCGAATGGGACCCTAATTGGAAAATGAACTACGACTTGGTTTGGGAAGACCGTCACCGGCGTAAAATCCCTGCCCCCGACGCCGTGGTCAAACAGCGTATCGAAGAACACAAGCGTTACCTGGGAGGTGCATGATGCCGGTCGACAAATCCATGGTTGATTCGATGCTTAACCCGTTCCGCAACATGGTCAAGGATGTGGACGACCGAAAACTGACGGGCAAGGACGTGGACGAAATGAAGGGCGTGATGGCGAAGATGGAAGGCCTGGCGCTATCGATGGACGACATGAGCTCGTATTCGGTTAAGCTGACCACCGACGGCTTGTTTACGGCATTCAGCAACGCATACTCCCGGGCGTTGGGCGCCGCGGCGCAAGCCGCGAATTCCGCCAAGCCGCCGGACGACGATGAGATGCTCAGGCAGTCGCTGGCCGCTTACGAGAAGAGCTACAATTATCTTAAGGATAAACCCGAGATGGAGCATTTGGTTCCGCCGGTCAAACGCGCGGTGGAGATCGCCAAGTCCGGTGTCACGTATCCCGTCTTCCTTCGGATGTGCGAGGAGGAATTGGTCTTCGAGCGGATGAAGAACGGCGAACAGCGCCCCGCGCTGGAGTTTCAGCTCGAATGCGCGCGCGAAATGGGCGATAAACTCCGCACGGAGATGTACGAGAAACAGCTGAAAACTTACGAAGAGCTCTCGAAGCAAAACAGGTGCGGGATAGCCGACAACTTGGGGTTCGAGATCGCGCGTCAGCGTATCGAATGGGAGTTCGCGCCGAGGATCGCCGAATGGGACTCCATTCTCTGGCTTGTGGATTCGCGCATCCTGGACGTCGTGCACGACTGGATCGACGCGCATTGCTCGTTCGCGCCGTATGACCAGCGTTGGATAGGCGACACGCCCGCGATCACGCAATACAATATCCGCCGCACCAAGGAAAAGAACCCGGGTCGTCTGGTGGTCTGGGAACGCATCCTGCGCGCCTACCATGGGATCGGCTGGGACGATATCTGGACTCATCCGATCTGGCTTCACGAGCAGGCGGAAAGCCGGGTCTGGTTCAGCGACGGGAGCATCGAGAACATGAAGCGCACGTATCCGGTCTGCAAACCCGGCCAAAAACCCCCCTCCGACGTGATCGCATCGGAAGAGGCTCTCTACCGCGCCAAGGCGTACCGTAACCCCAAAAACGCCGCTCGCTTCGGCGGCGAGGCAGGCTCCGGGCCGGGCTACAAGATCAGGAGTTTCGAGGATTTTGTCAAGGAGCGGAAGGTGAAGCTGGCAAAGGCAAGTACATAGACCCCGCGAAGAGCTGGAGGATGACGAGTAGAATAGTGTCCGACGAAGATTTGAAACCGAATATTATCGCTATTATTTTCGGTTTAAACCGAAATTATTGACATTATTTTGCGGTTACAATAGACTATTCCTATGATAAACAGGATAATTTCACAAAAAATACTCGGAAATTTCTTTAAAGGGAAGGTTATTCTCATCATCGGGCCGCGTCAAACAGGAAAAACCACCCTTCTGCACCAAATAACCGACAACCAAAAAGAAAATACTCTTTGGCTTAACGGCGACGAGTCGGATATCCGTGAAATTCTTGCGCGCCCGACTTCTACCGCATTGAAGGGTATTATCGGTAATAAAAAGATAGTCGTTATCGATGAAGCGCAGAGAATCGACGAGATCGGACTGACTATCAAACTGATGGCGGATAGTATTCAGGGTATCCAAATCCTCGTCACCGGATCGTCGGCATTGGAGCTTAGCGGAAACATCAAAGAACCGCTCACCGGAAGAAAATATGAGTATCATCTATATCCTCTCTCATTTGAAGAACTGAGAGGATACACTTCGGATATTGAAGAAAACAGAATGCTCGAACAGAGGATGATTTTCGGATACTATCCCGATGTTGTCAACAATCCATCCGAGGCAAAGGAAATACTTCGCCTTTTATCCGAGAGCTACTTGTATAAAGACCTGTACATGCTCGCGCAGATTAAAAAACCGGTCGTACTGGAAAAGCTGGTAGTCGCGCTTGCGCTTCAGCTGGGCAACGAAGTCAACTACAACGAACTCAGCCGTACTGTCGGTTCGGATAAGGAGACTATCGAACGATATATCGACCTTCTGGAAAAAGCCTTTGTGATCTTCCGCCTGCCGTCGCTGTCACGGAATATGCGCAATGAGATCAAAAAAGGGCGTAAGATATATTTTTACGATAACGGCATCCGGAACGCGGTCATCAAAAACTTCAATCCGTTAGCGCTGAGACAAGACACGGGCGCATTGTGGGAAAACTTCCTTGTCGCCGAACGGAAAAAGCGCAACGAGTATTCCGGGATTTGGAGTAATCACTACTTCTGGCGGAATACCTCCCAGCAGGAAATCGATTATATTGAAGAAATGGACGGTAAGATGTCCGGCTTTGAATTCAAGTGGGGTCAAAACAAGCTGAAGACGCCGAGAGTGTTTCTGGAAGCCTATCCCGGCTCCGATATCAGGATTATCACCCGCGAGAATTATCGGGATTTTATCTGCCTGTAAGTCATTCCTTCATCATCCGCGATATTATACCGCAATAACGGCAGATATACGCATTCTCTTATAGATTCTTGATATTTCTTCTTAAAACCTCTATTATTTACCGCTTGAACGGGAAATGATGCCGTTTTGGAAAACCAGAGAGGGATGGGATATGGCCGGGACGATAGTCGATAAGATATTGCGGGAACGCGAACTCAAGAACGAAAAAACAGTCGCTATTGCCCGTATCACGTTAATCACATTCACGCTGATTCTGGACACCCTTTCGTTTTTCCGAATCATATCCTACACGGAAATCACCCCGACAATCCGGTCGCTGATTCTCGATTTCTCGTTTTTCCTGTTTTCATCAATCGTCCTGATAATCGTTTTGAAGAATATCTATTATCACTCGCTGAAATTCTTCGTCATGACATTAGACTATCTGATTATCGCGATGATGCTCCTGTTCGACCCGACAGTCCCGAAGGAAGGGAACTGGCCGGGGATGGTCGCCTCGATATTCCTTTTCGTTCTCAATCTTCTCAGGTATTCCAAGAGCGGGACGATTTACTCGGCCGCGTTGTCTATTCTCCTTTTGGTTTTATCGAGCTTGAATATCCATCATGAGTTTGCGCCGGACATGTTCCCGATGGTAGTCAGCTTTCTCATGATAGCGATGATGGGGTATTCCATCACGTCGTCGAACAAGAAGATGATGGTGGAAGCCAACACGAAAAAGATGATGGAGCGGTACCTTCCGCCGCAGTTGGTGGGGGAGCTGTACAGGAAAAGCGCGAGCCTCGAACCGGGCGGGAAAAAGCAGGAGGTCACTATCCTCTTCTCGGATATCCGGTCATTCACGACGATCTCCGAGTCCATGCCCGCCGAAGAGGTCGTGACGCTCCTGAACAGTTATCTTTCCTCGATGACAGATATCATCTTCGCGAATAACGGTACTATCGATAAATTCATCGGCGACGCGATCATGACTATTTTCGGCGCTCCTGTGAAAAGCGACGACGACGCGCTCCGCGCGATCCGCACGGCGGTGCTGATGACGAGGGGGCTGAAAGAGTTCAATCGGATGCACCCGGAACTCAAGGCGCCGTTGGAGATAGGGATCGGAATTCACTCGGGCGATGTGATCGCGGGCAATATCGGCTCGGAAAAAAGGATCGACTATACGGTGATCGGCGACAATGTCAACCTGTCGTCGCGTATCGAGGGGCTGACGAAGCACTACAAATGCCCCATCCTTATTTCGGAAACGACGTTCCGCGCGCTTCCCGCCGGTGCCCCGAACGAGATGTTCCTGCTGAGAGAAGTCGATGACGTGGTGGTCAAGGGTAAAACGAAGAGCATCCGGATATATGAAGTGATGTGTTTCGATAACGGCGGCGAACGGGAAGCCCGTGAGAACGTGAAAAACGGGTTTGAAAAAGGGCTTGCGCTCTATAGGAACCGTCAGTTCCGGGAAGCGGCCGCGGAGTTCATGAACCTGCCGGACGACCCGCTTTCACGGTTCTACGTGTCGAGATGCGAGAAGTATATCGAAACCCCGCCCGGCGTGTCGTGGGACGGATTGTATGTTTTGGATACGAAATAGAGAGTATATGACCGGCTACTTCACATCATAAGTGAGTTTATAATGCGAGCCTTCGCCGGTGTATTCCTGCACAATCCCTGTGACAGGCGCCGCCTGGATTTTGATCTCGCCGAGGTAGTCGTGATAGTCCGGCCAGTACCCGAGGTCCATATCCCACAGCTTCACACTGATACTTCCCTGGAATTCGAACGGTTTATCTATTTGCCATGTGTCCGAAGCCGACATATCCTTTTCCAAAACCTGAAGCCCGGTATCGCAAAACACCTCGATTCTGCATTCGTCATGCCCCTCGGCGTCCTCGGTCTTCACGCAGTTCAGGGTCTTTAATACCAATGTCGCCATATATGCCTCCGTATTTTAATAAGAACGGTCTCCCGTAATGTAATTCCGGAAAATCACACATCATTATACCATGGAAAAAACGGTCTATCGCAAATTTTCGAGGATATTTTTATTCCGGAATGGGGCGGCATATTTGATTAGGTTGAGGGCGGTATTTTCCAAATATTCATATTATCCAATCACGATATTTATTGAAACTTCCTTTGTTCTGATGTAAAATGATGAAGCTAAAAGAATTTCTTTTCCGGAATGTTAGGGGTGATCCGTTCGAGTATGGGGAAAAATGGCTCGGAGGAAACATGGAAAAGGATCTATATCGGCTTGCGCTCGAGAAGTCTCCAGTCGGATTCGCCTATCACAAAATCGTTCTTGATGATAACAATCGCCCTATCGACTATGAGTTCCTCGATATCAACCCCGCATTTAGAGTCATGACGGGCCTCGACGATCCCGTGATAGTCGGTAAAACAGTGACCGAAGTCATTCCCGGAATCAAGAATGGGGATTTCGACTGGGTCTCATTTTACGCCGAGGTGGCGATGGGCGGCGGCGAAAAGGAATTCGAGCAGTACTCCCTTCCCTTAGACCGCTGGTACAGAGTTAACGTCTTCTCGCCCGAGAAACTGCACTTCATCACCTTTTTCACGGATATCAGCGGAGTCAAAAATAACGAGAGGATGCTCGAGATCACCCTTCAGTCTATCGGCGACGCTGTAATCGCGACCGACGCGAAAGGGAAAGTGACGTCGATGAATAAAAAGGCGGAGGAGTATACCGCATGGACAAGCGAAGAAGCGAAGGGCAGGGACCTGACCGATGTTTTTCAGATTGTCAATTCCGAAAGCGGGGAACGGGTGTTAAACCCGGTGGAAATAGTTCTCCGTTCGGGAAGGATTCAAAATCTCGCCAACCATACGGTGCTGATCGATAGGAACCGTCAGAGGCGTCAGATCGCAGACAGCGCCGCCCCGATCACGGATGAAAACGGGATGATCTACGGGGTGGTCATGGTCTTCCGCGATGTCACCACTGAATACGAGGCTCAAAAGGAGATCGAATCGTTCGCGAAGTTCCCGGGTGAAAATCCGAATCCCGTGATGCGGGTAAGTGCCGGCGGTTTGATCCTTTTCTCCAATGCCGCCGCGATGCGCGATTTACAAATCCAAAAAGATCAGCTTGTCGACAATAAATGGGTCGAAATCATTAAAAAGTGCATGGACAAGAATAAGCCGTTCGATATCGAGTACGAGATAGGGATGAAAATATTCCTTCTCGTATTTGCGCCGGTAACCGGGAACGGCTATATCAATGTCTACGGAATAGATATCACCGAGAGAGAGAACAACCACCGGCTTTTAGCGATCAACGAGCGGAAGTACTCGACCCTTTTCAACAACATTCAAGACTATATCATGCGCTACGACAGGGAATTCCGGCATATCGACGCCAACATCGCGGCGTTAAGCGTCACCGGAAAGAAGCGCGAAGAGTATATCGGGCTTACTCACCGCGAGATGGGTTTCCCAGACGAACTTTGCGGGCTTTGGGAGAAGTCCATCGGCGAAGTTTTCCGCACGGGGAATCCCGAGAGCGTTATTTTCGAATGGGAGAGCCCCGACGGAAGTATTTATCTCGACCTTAAGTTCTTCCCCGAGTTGAACGAGCAGGGCGAAGTCGAGACGGTGCTGGGCGTATCGCGCGATATCACCGAGCGGATGCGTCTGCAGGCCGAGCAGGAAAAACTGCTCGATCTCCTCAACTCCCTGTGGTTCCTTGTCACGAGCCGGAATGTCAGCATCAAGTCGATCGCCGACCATGTCCTCAAGGAAACCTACCGGATCACCGAAAGCGAATTCTCGTTCTACGGGTTTATCAGCGACGACGAAACCAAGATGAAGATATACGCGTGGTCGGATCAGGCGATGGAACAATGCGCTATGAGCGATAAGCCGTTCGATTACAAGATATCGGACGCGGGGATTTGGGCGGAAGCGGTGCGTGAGCGGAAAACGGTGATTGTTAACGACTATGCGAAGCCCGATTCCCGTAAACGCGGGTTGCCCGGCGGGCATGTCCCGATCACCCGTTTGGTCTCTGTCCCTATTTTTTCCGGCGAGAAGATCGTCGCGATTGCGGCTGTCGCGAATAAAAAGACGGACTATACCCAGACCGATGTCCACGCGCTCGAGAGTTTCCTTTATAACGCGCAAATCCTGATCGACCGCCAAAAACAGGAAGACGCGATCAAGGCGAACGAGACGAGGCTCGAGGGACTGCTGAGGATATCGAGGTATGAGTCCGGGACGGTACAGGAGTTCCTGGATTTCGCGCTCGAGGAAATTATCGGGCTGACTGAAAGCAGGATCGGATACATCTATTTCTACAACGAAGAGAAAAAAGAGCTGAGGCTCAATACATGGTCGAAGGACGTGATGAAAGAGTGCACGGTAGCGAAGCCTCAGACATTATACTACCTTGAAAAAACGGGTTTCTGGGGCGAAGCGATCCGTCAGCGCCGTCCGATCATCAATAACAATTTCACCGCCCCCAACGAGTTGAAAAAGGGTATCCCCGAGGGGCATGTCGAACTGAAAAAGTTCCTCACTATCCCCGTGATGATCGGCAGACGGATTGTCGCGGTGGTCGGGGTGGCGAATAAGGAAAACGACTATACGGATTCGGATGTCCGCCAGCTGATCCTGCTGATGGACTCGGTTTGGAAGGACACTGAGATGCGGAAGGCCGAGAACGAGCTCAGGAAAAGCGAGGAACGTCTCTCGCTCGCGGCGAAAACGGTCCGCCTCGGGATATGGGAAACGAACATCCCGCTAAACGAGACGACATGGAATTCGGAGATGTACGGAATATTCGGCATGGATAAAAACACGACAGACACAAGTGCGCTGAACATCGTCGATTTTGTTCATCCCGACGACCGGAACCGTTTCGCGATGGAGAGGGAGAACGCGTTCAGAAACGGGGTGGATTACGACCTTCAGATCAAGATCGTCCGTCCGAACGGCGAGGAACGGCACGTCCGGACATTGTCGCACACCTACGAGTTCGAGGACGGCAAGCCCGCCAAGATAATAGGGGTTTTTGACGATATCACGGATCAGGTGAACACATACAACACGATCATCAGGAATCAGCGGCTGAACGCTATCGGCGAGTTTGCGTCCGGGGTCGCGCACGATTTCAACAACAGCCTGGAATCGATCCTCGGTAATATCGAACTCCTTTTTTTGAACAAGGGCACCAACGATGAGACCCGCGACACCCTTCAGTCGATGAAGAAGAGCGTCAGCGACGCGTCCGCGAGGATCAAGAAGCTGCAAAGTTTTAATAAGCCTTCGGCCAACAAAAGCGCGTATGTGGAGATCAACCTGAACGATGTGATCGCCGATGTCATCGCGCAGACCCGTCCGCTCTGGAAGGACAGCGCGGAACAGAACGGGGTCTACTTCGATATAGTGAAGAATCTGAACGCCATCCCCGATGTCAGCGGCAACGAGAGCGAGCTCAGATCGGCGGTGTACAACCTTCTCAAGAACAGTGTCGAGGCGATGCCGAAGGGCGGGAAGATCGAGATCACGACCGGGATAAACGACGGATTTGTCGAGGCGGCTATCGCAGATAACGGTATCGGGATGGACGAGGAGACGGCGGCGAAGGTGTTCCAGCCGTTCTTCACGACAAAGGGCTACGAGTTGGGCCGGGGTTTGGGAATGAGCGGCGTCTACTCGGTGATTCAGGATCATAAGGGCGACATCGAGATCGCGCGTTCCGTTCCCGGCGAAGGGACGCTGATCCGATTCAGGCTTCCGGTATCGAAGAACCGTAAGTTGAAGACGCCGCCGAAGCCGGAACCCGTCGGGCAGACTAAGCGTCTTCAGGTGCTTTGGGTGGACGACGAGCAGTCGATCAGACAGCTCGGCCAGCGCAGGATGGAGATGCTCGGGCATCTGTGCGACACCGCAGAGAACGGCGAAAAGGCGATCCGGATGATCCAGTCCAACCCCTACGACCTGATTATCACCGATATCGGGATGCCGGTGATGAACGGCTGGCAGTTGATCGACAGAGTCCGTTCGATGATCGGCGTGGATATAGAGATCGCGGTCCTCTCCGGCGGCGGGGAAGACCAGTTGAAGGAAATGAAATCCGGAGAAAAGGAAGTCTATATCCTCAATAAACCCATCGAGATCGAAAAGCTGAGTGAGCTTCTGGAGACGGTGGTCGCCGGGAAGAAGTAACCGAGTCTATTTCACCTCGACCGGAATCCAAACACTCCATTCATCGAAATTTACACCGGCAGTCAAGTCGCGGACGATAGGTAAAATCTTGAGTTTTTTCGGCGACCCGATTTCGGCCATAGGAAGCTTCATTTCAAAATAGGAGATCGTTTCACCCTGCTCGTTTTTTTCGTTATTCCACGAAGACAGGGTATTTGTCGGAATAAACATCGTCTTCGGTCCGTCACGGTAAATCCAGTTCGCGACCGGTGACGGCATCATAAATGCGAATTCATAATCGGGTGCTCCGTTCAGATCCAAATCAATCAAAACATCGAACACGATATTGTCTTTCGGAATAATCGGATACTGACTTTGAACAATGATGTAGAGATTGTTGTCCTTCAATGTGTAATTGAGCTCGGTGAAATCGTAACCCGCTTTTTTGTTCCCGTCTCCGGCTTTGTCCTGAAATTTCTGAGAGGTGATATACTTCCATTCTCCGGCAGAACCGTCGATATATGGGGCGTTTTTTTTCATGAAATCCGGATCGTCGGCTTTTAACGGGTCTGAGCCGAGGTTTATTTCGCTACCGTCGGGAATGAAATCCCCATCGGTATCGGCAAGACGCGGATCCGATTTACCGAAAATTTCGTCGATATCGATCAGGCCGTCATGATCGAAGTCGCCGAAACTGTTGATGTTCACATCGTGATATTCGCCTTTATATACCCACCCTGAAAGCACATGTTTCCAGTCGATATCCTTCAATTCTTTCAGTTTTTCGGGTATGGCTTCGAGATTTAGCAACGCATATTTCCGTTGGTTTAACCAGCATAAAAAGTCGCGGTATTTTTCCGGCCCCAGCGTTTTAAAAATGAGGTATTGAATTTTATATGTCTTTGTATAGAAAAATGGGGCGTCTAAAGTAAATTGTGTGGGAGAACTGAACCGAAAATCAGGGTAGACCGGCAGGTCTTTCTGATTTTCAGCTAACGGGTGGTAGAGACCCCAATGAAGGTTAAATATCTTTTCGGAGTATTTCTTCGGATCGAGAAACCCGCTTTGAAGCATGGCAACCGGTAAAAAGCTTCCCAAGCCCTCCATGCACCATTCGTCTCCCTGCGGAATTGGAAAAAGGAAGTGATTGATCTCATGGATTAAAAGCGAAGGGTTATCGATCGGAGTATTGGGGTATCCGAGATGAAGGTCTACTCCATTAAATTCGCCGCCGATATCTGTTCCCTGAAATAAATCCGCATCCACCCCATAGATTTTCATGCTCTTCATGAGAAACGGGTTTCCCCGCACATACTCTAAAGCCTTGGGAATATAATCTTTTAGAACTGAATTAATGTTTTCTGCCCATTTTTCCATCCCGGCTTTATAGAACGTCTCGATTGTCAGTTCGCCTATCACGGTTTTAAAAGTTACTTTTTTTGAAAGCGCATGGGAAAGGCTGACAACAGCCATGAGCAGTGCAATAATAAAGGGGAGATAGATTTTCATAATACCTCCTTATTTCACCTCGACCGGAATCCATTCGTACCATTCGTCAAGGTACTTCTTCTGCCCGTTATCCCAGAACGCGGGCGATATCTTGAATTTCTTCGGAAGTTTCAATTCATCGAGAGGAATCTGCATCTCGAACACATCGTGCAGTCCGGCATTGTGCCCGGCGATAATTTTCCAGTTGTCCTTCGAGTAAAAATAGACCCACGGGTAACCGGGGCTTTTCACACTCATCGCGCAATCGTAATCCGTCCGGCTGTCGCCGTCGATATCGATCCTGACCGTAAAATTCACATCGCGGATAGGGAACTCCGTGGCGAGAGTCTTCGCGGTCACATACATCTTGTTCCCGGAGACATAAAGCCCTATCTCCTGAAGGTCGAACGCCGCTTCCGGCGCCTTCACGATATCCTTGTCGGTGTAGGTTTCGTGCGCGATAAAACTCCATTCGGTGTCCATCCCATCGATAATCACGCCGTACTTTTCGACTATCTCCGCGTACGTGTCGGACGCGTCGAACCACAGCAGTTCCATCCATCCGCCCATCTCGTCGTAATTCTTTCCGGCCTTCTGGTCGCGGATGATCGGGAGAATCTTCAGCATTTTCGGACTGCCTATTTCCGCCAGCGATATCTTAAACTCAAAGTAGGCGGCGGTTTTACCGTCACTTCCGGAATGAAAGTTCCATGAGCCCGTCGTATTCACGGCATCGAACGAATCTTTTTCCTTGACACGGTAGAACCAGTTTCCTCCGGGGTTCGACAGGTAGAACGCGCAGTCGAAATCCCATGTCCCGTCGAGGTCGGTGTCCATCAGGATATCGAAGAAATCGTCCGGCTTGGGCTTGAACCCCGCCGCGGACCTGACAATCACGTACAGGAAACCGTCACGCATCGAGTACTGCATCTCGGTGAAATCGTACCCCCCGGAACCGTCGCCGGAATTGTCGAATTGGGTGAGGGACGCGATATGGCCCCAGTCGCCGGGGATACCGTCAGGGAACGGCCCGTATTTCTCGATTACCGAGGCCGGATCGGGCTTCACGGGGTCAGTCCCGAGCTCGATCTCGGCGCCGTCGGGAATCATGTCGCCGTCAGTGTCGGTCTTTTTGTAATCGCTTACGCCGTAGATTTCGTCGATATCGATCAGGCCGTCATGGTCCTGGTCGAGGAACGAGTCGGGCCCAAGCCCGCCGTACTTACCCTTATACACCCAGCCGGAGAGGAATGCTTTCCAGTCCTTCTCCTTCACGCTGTTCAGCGCGGCGGGGATATATGTCAGGTCGCTTTCCGACCATTGGCGCGGGATCAGTGTCAGGAGGAACTCACGGTAGAGATCGGCGCCCAGCTCCTTAAAAAGGATGTAGTGCACTTTGAACGTCTTAAGATAGAAATAACCCCGCGCGTCATTTTCGTCCCTGAAGTCCGGATAGACCGGATAGTCCTTTATGTTGTCGGGCTTTAACGCGTGCAGGCCCCAATGCCAGTAAAACGCCGATAGGGGAAAGATTTCAGGATCGAGCAGTTTCCGGTCGAGCATAGCGAGCGGAAGAAAACTGACCGCGCCCTCGACACACCATTCGTCGCCCTTCGGGATAGGGAAGAGGAAGTGGTTGATCTCGTGCAGAACCAGCGCGGGATTCCCGGCCGGGGAAATTCCATACTCGGCGTAAACATCCTTGCCGTCGTTCTTTCCGCCGATCTGTTTGCCGTCGAGATAAGTCTTGTCCTCGCCATAGATCGTGAAGCTGTTCGGGATCGGGACATCCTTGCCGAAGTACTTTTCGAGCGCGGGAAGGTAAAGCGAGGTCGATTTCTCGACATACTGCGCCCACTTTTCCATCCCGGACTTATACTTGATCTGGACGGTGATTTTACGGGATTCCATCGCGACCGTAAACTTCAGGCTCGCGGCGAAACCGGAAACGGCGATAAGAACGGCCATCACGGCGGATAAAAAAAGACGCGGCATCATGTCCTCCTGAACAAGTATAACCCCGCGCCGTCTGAATCACAAATATTTTACACTTCGGTGCATGAAGTTTTCTGGGGGATGCGGATGATATAAATAAACATGTATACAGGCAGATATTTTATTGACATAGACATATTGCCGGGTAATCTCCCGGCATCGCCGCGGTAGAGATAGACATCTTACAATCGGAATATCCGGGCGGAAGCAGCTTTCCCTCAACCCAAACCGGACATACCGCCTATCGCGGAATCGAATTCCTGTATATTTAATGCCTATGTCATTAGTTTCAGAAGTCCTGTTTCGGGCCGTCGTTCTTTTTATCCTGACGTTTTTTCAGGATGTTTTTGAACACCATGAGCTTGAGTATCCCGATCAGCACTACTCCGGCGCCGATTAAAACCCACCAATACCATGCCATAAAGGCCTCCTATCTTAAATTCAGTCTCTTCTTCATCAATCCGCGCATCAATATGAAAAGCGCGGTTCCCGATAGAAGCGTGATCAACGCCGAGCCCCAAAATCCGAGCGGGAGCGGGGTGTCCAGAAAAAGATTTTCAAACATGACGAACATCCAGTAATTCGGGAAGATGTAAAACACCCATTGCCAGTCGCTCGCGATGAAAATCGACACGATAGGGATGGTCATGAAAACCGGAAGCAGGATTTTATTCATGCCGATCGCCTCGATCTGGTTTTTTGCGGTGATGCCTAATATGAAGCCCAATACGGCGGCGAGCGGCGAGGATACCGCCATCGCGAGGACGAGCCTGCCGAAGTCCGTCCCGAACCCGTAAACGATCGTCGCGGTCAGGATCGCCGCCGCGGCCGAGATCAGGAGTGTAAACACCAGTTTCGACGCCATATACCCGCCGATAGTCAGAGGGGAGACCGCCAGCGCGCCGATCGATCCGGTGGAGCGTTCGTCGACGATATTGAATCCGCAAAGCAGACCGCCCAGCAATCCGGCAACCATCAGAAGGGTCACGAGGCTGTACTCGAGGAAGTAGGAACGCGCCGAACCGGCCTGTTCGAAATTCACCTCCGCGGTGTTTTTTCCATAGAGCACCTTGTCCATGACGACCGCGTAAACCGCCTTCACTTCGGCGTCCTCGTTACCCTGAAAATAGAGTCTATATTTGCCGTTTTCGAGGATTATTCCTGCTGTGTCGTCGTAACGGTTCACACGTTCCTTCACGGCGTGCGGGGTATCGAAAAGCTCGACAACCATGTACCCGCGAAACTCGTCCGCTACATGCTGTTCTACCGAGGCGTCAATCGCGATATGGAATTCGACTGTCTCCGCCGACGGGGTGAACACCCGGAACAGCACCGCGAGGATAACCGGCGCGACCAATATATATAGAAGCATGTTGTCGCGGATCGAGTTCGTGAAATCCTGAAGGAAGTTATTGATCATTGTTTTTATCATACTAACGCTCCTTCTTCATCAGTTTCAGTCTGACTAATACGAGCGCGGCCGCGAGCATTACGGCCGACTCTGCCGCAAGTAAGCCGATCACACTCCAGAACGCCGAACCGGCAGGCTGGCCGAATACGATATCTCTTGCCGCGAAGATCATGGGGTAGGAGGGAAGCAATGTGATCCAAGCGGGCGCAAACACGGGGTAAAGAAAGGACACCTGCGGGAGCATGTTGATCACAAGGATCGCCACCCCAATGAAGAACCATTCCGATATGCTGCTGAAGAACACGGCGACCGCCATCCCGAACAGGGTCATCAGAAGACTGCCCGCTGTGAGTAACATCGCAGCCGCGAGATAGTCGATTCCGAAACCTACGGTCGCGAGAAGGAGAACGATTCCGTAGAGTACCGAGAGAACTACCCACACCAAAGTTTTCGAGAGGACATACGCACATACTCCGCCGGGCGACACCCGGTAGGCGCGGATACTGCCTTCCTGCTTCTCCTGAAAAATGACGACCGCGACGAAAAGAAATCCCAGCACCATGACTTCAAATGTCAGAAGTACCGGCAGGAGGCTCACCCGTAACGGGACCTTCAGAGCCGGTCCGCCCAATTCTACGGTAACGAAACCGTTGGATTTTTTTTCCGCAGTTGAATCCGTGAGAAGCTCCTCCAGCCCAGAGTGAAGGATATTTTTCTCATGCGCGCTCAATTCGCCGTTATGGATGACGGTAAAAACCGGCGCCGCATCACCGGCCTGATCGAGGATAATCCCGATATTGTCGCGGTTACTTGCGACAAGAGCGGTGATCGAGTTTTTATCGGTAAGGATATTTCCCGCCGGAACACCGTGATTGGTCAGTACCGCGGTCAAAAGTTTTCCTTTAGTGTTATCGATAAAGTAACGGTTATCCGTTTTTGGGATGCTGTCTGGAATCAGATGATACGCCCCGCCCATCATGACGAGCAGTACCAGCATGAACCAATGAAACTTGTTGCGGAATACGAGCAGGGTCTCCTGCGCCGCGAGGTTAAAAAAACGTTTCATGATAACCCCCTTCCGGTCAGTTTCATGAATATCTGTTCGAGGGTCGCCTCCTGGGAATGAAGGGTCTGGATCTGCCTTGTGTCGATCAGCGCCTTGAGCCGTTTCCCGTCCTCATCCTTGTCGAGGAAAAGCACCTCTGTTTTTACCTGACCTTTCTCGCCGTATTCGACTTTCACGGATTTCTCGCCGTACTTGAGTTTCAGGTTGCGGGGTTTGTCCATCGCGACGATCCGCCCGTTATTGAGGAATGCCACATTGTCGCAAAGATCGTCCGCCTCGAACATGTTGTGGGTGGTGAGGAATATGGTGACTCCGTCCTGTTTCTTGCGTCGGATGATCTCCCTGAGAACGCTGGACGTCCCTGGATCGAGTCCCGAAAGAGGCTCGTCGAGAAAGAGAATCCTGGGCTTATTGATGATCGAGCGCGCGAAAACAAGCCGCTGTTTCATGCCCTTGGAATAGTCGCCCGCCTTTTGACTGGCCGCGCTCGCGAGGCCGACACTTTCGAGGAGTTTCAACGGGTCTTCGGTGGGGACAGAAAACAGCCCGGCGTAGAACTTCAGATTCTCATAACCGGTCAGCTTCGTATAGAGATTGGGATGTTCGAACGAGTATCCCATTTTATTGAAAAAACCCGAGTCCATATCTCGGATGGATTTCCCTTCGTAGTTAATCTCTCCTTTCTGGAGCCTCAGCAGTCCGGTCATCAGGTTTTGCACCGTACTCTTACCCGCGCCCGACGGCCCCAGAAATCCGAAAATTTCGCCCCGAGGTATCGAGAACGTGATATCGTCGACCGCTAATTTTCCCTTACCGTCGTAGTCGTGGAAAACATTCTTGACTTCTATCATGGCCGCCTCCTCGTATAATGACCACCCGGTCACTTCTTCTATATAAATATAGCATATTTGTATGCGGGAGTCAATCCCTATAGTGAAAATATTTCTGGGGGAGAACTTTAATAAAGAAGACTTGTACGGGGCGTTATACGGCCTTCCATGGGGGTCGATTCGGATTATTCCCACGCCTGCCCACGGGAAAATATCATACATCTAAAGGTTTTACAAACCGTCCGGTGTTGGTTATAATAATTCGTTCGATATAAAAGGAGAATTTAATGGAGGAACAGGATATCCGCTGGATACAGAGATTTAATAATTATTGTATGGCGCTTGCCCAGCTTACAAAATTTATCGCGAAAAAAGACTTAAACGAGCTGGAGCTGATGGGTCTCATACAATCGTTCGAGTATAACTACGAGCTGGCATGGACGACTATCAAAGACTATTTTGAAAATCAGGGGGAAGTAGATATCCGGGGGAGTAGGGACGCTTTTCGATTGGCGTTCAACAGAGGCCTGATAAAAAACGGCGAAACTTGGATGGAGATGATCGTTTCACGCGGCCTGACTGTACATACCTATAATCAGGAGACCGCGGATTTGATCACCGGGAAAATTATCAACACCTATTATCAAGAGTTTTTAGACCTGAGGGAAACATTCGAAATAATCAGGATAAAAGAGGGCCAATGAGATACGGGCTTCCGGACGAAACAATACGGAAAATTCAAGAAGCTTTTTCACATTATGCACAGATCGAAAAAGCGATCATTTACGGTTCGCGTGCAAAGGGAAATTTCAAAAACGGTTCGGATATCGATCTGACCTTGACCGGAGAAGGGATCGACCTCGCGCTGATGGCGAAACTCGAAAGTGAACTGGACGACCTGAACCTGCCGTACATATTCGATCTATCGATTGCCCTGCAGATATCAAATCCGGCGTTGACCGAGCATATTGAACGGATAGGGATAGTCTTCTACGAGAAAGGACTGCCGGACATCGGGCGGGTTTGAAATATCCAACTCTATTTTTTCATTACGGAATTCAGCTCATCCTCAATTGCTTTCTGTATGAATTGATTCAATGACATCCCTTCTTTTAATGCAATTTGTACCGCTTTTTTATGAAGCTCCGGGTTTATTCTAACATTAAATGTACCCCGATAGGACTTATGCGGATCAAGATTTTTCATTTTACATAATTCTTTGTAATCCTCGACAGCGTCTCTGAAAGCCTGATTGAGAGATTGAACGTTATCGCCTTCAAAAGTGACCAGATCGTCAATGCCTTCGATTTTTCCAAAAAACGTATTATCTTCAGTGCTGAAATGTATTGAAGCTATGAAGTCTTCATAGATAATTCTATCTTTCATGGAATAAACTCCTGTTTTCTGACTTCCTCAGTAATCAAATCTATTTGATATCTTTTTAATTCATTTCCAGGGTGGGGTTTGTGAAGTAATATGATGTGGTGGTTTTCCTGCTGAATAAATCCAACCCTCGATCCCGATGTTTGTCCTTTAGAGATTTCGTGATAACCAAAGCCCTTTAATAATGCCTGCAGCTCCAGATAGGTAAAATCCTTAGGGCGCTGTAAAAATCTTTCGATTAATTTCTCTCTTATACTCATAAGTAAATATATCATAAAAGCAAATATAATGCAACTAATATTCAGTTACAACCGGGCAGAAATAATCTTCGATACGAGAAAGGAATGCCAAGCATCAAACCGGTTTAAACTAAAATCGGTAAGGATCTCTCACTGTCAATCTACACCCGGAGCAATCCGCGGAACCCCCGAACGCCGTAATAGGAAGGAGCGCTGTTATGATACACGAAGACGTGACCGTAACGGCGATCGGCGAAAAGGGCGCCGCCGAGTTTCCGGATATCGGGGGGTGTTTTCATCCAGCTCGACGTCTTCAGATCGAAATTTCCAAGTTTCTGCAGCTCACGGTATTGTTCTTCATTCAGGAGCTCTATCCCCATTCCGGCGGCCATGTCGACTGCGCTGTTCTCCGGTTTATGTTCCTTCCTCGACTCAAGAGCCTCACGGTCGTAACAAGTATTGCGGCGGCCCTCGGGACTTTCAGCCGAACAATCATAAAAAATGTACTCGTCCGTCTTTGTATCAAATCCGGCAACATCCGGTTCCCCGCCGGTTCTTTCCATTTCGCCGAGTGACCACAGCTTATCGGGATTGGCTTCCAGCCTTGCCTGCACTTTCGCCCATTCGAGACCATTATGGCGATTCATGTTTTTCTCGAAACGGGCTTTCAGCGCACGGAGCAGTTCTTCGTGCTGTTCCGGCGTAAGCTTCTTTTCGTTATTTTTGCTGTTCATAAAGCCTCCTTTTTGAAAATGCTTATCAGGCAGATTCCATTTTCAAAATATAATTAATGACCAAGTTTGCGTAAATCCATATCATTAATTTACTATTTTCAAATCCGGCAGTCAACATGAATAATTTGTCTGCTAATTCAAGCATATGATAAGTTAGAAGTGTAAAGGATGTGATATATAGTACAAAAACGTACTGAAAAATATCACCGATAAGCTGAATTATGTTAAGTTTAAATTATTCATCGATCATAGTATCCATACCACTGATCGAGGGAAAAGCCATCCCTTTCTTTTTAGATTCAATTTTTACACAATATAGTTTCCCATCATCACTACCAAAATAGACTTTGCCGTCCCATATGCATAATCCTCCTACTTCATCACCAGTTTGTATAGTCCATAATATTTTTGGTGTTTTTGAATAAAGCCCAGATATAATAAATATTTGAAAAAGAATAAAAAATATCAACAGTTTTATAGATTCTTCCTTCTTTTTTTTTAATATGTTATACCATAATTGCACCTGTTTCCACTGTTCAGAACCAAAATAGATACCCTCTTTTTCAATACGGGAATTCAAGCACAAAGTGCAACAAAGCTATCGTACACTTTTAGCGGCGTAAGATAACCGTGACGTTTCCGTGGGCGACTGTTTATCAGCTTTTCAATCATCTTCAATTCGGCTTTCGTTATCTTAGCGAAGTCCGTTCCTTTTGGCAAGAATTGCCTCAACAATCCATTCGTGTTTTCCACAACCGGCTTTTCCCAGCTGTAATACGGACGACAGAAACCCCGTTCTGTCGCCATCTTGTGTTTACGTGAAAAATAAGTCCTCATGATTAGGGGGAATGATGAGGGCCTATGCATAAAATCAATGACTTTCGGTGGGATAACATCTCAGCTAGAACGATACATCCACTGAATGATACTGAATCGTTCATCTTGTATCATTTAATGATACAATGCATTGTTGGTTCTCAAATCATTTAAGTTTTCATTATAGATCAAATTGAGCCCTGCATTTCTACGGAGCGCCAAGTTGACCAAAGGAGGTAAACAAACATTTTATAGTTGAATGGTATATCGTTCCTGAAAATACCACGTTGACGCAAACGAGACCGCTTATTAGAAAGCAATCGCCGAAGCTGAAGAAACGTGCTTGCTCGATATGGTCAAAACCCCTACCCCGGTCGACAAATCGAAAGAGGAATCGGCGGGCGTCTTTGATTCTCAATCGATGGAAAATCCAACAAGCTGTTGGAAAAATACAGACTTGAATGTTTTCCAGTAAGCTCTAATTAGTGCTTACTGGAAAACAAGTATTCCGTTACGCACAAGCTAAATTGGTATATACTCCGAAAAATAAACGCATAAAAAATCGGCGCATCTCGGTTATGCTCGATACAGAGTTCATCAGGAAGAAGTTCAGTCAAATCACCGCTATGCTTGTTTCAGGAAGCTTGGTCATTACCAGTCACAGACTTAATTTTCGCTTTACCGTACCGTATTCTCTTTCCACCGCGTTCCATTCCGAAGTATCTTTCTTTTCCTGTTTCTTTTGCCTCAATCTCTCTTTCTCATCCACCGTCGGGCGTCCCAACGGCGGCCCGCTCCAACGGATACCCCGCTCTTTACAGTAGTTCAGGTTCTCCCGCGTATGGTAAATCTTATCCCCTAACACATCCATCGGATAAACTCTAATACGATCATGGTATCTTTCAATCTGTCCCCGTAAAAGCGTTCCCTCGTTGAAATTCTCCCAATCGATCCGGTCGATGAACGCAAAGCCGTTTACCAGACTGATCGTAACCTTCGCGCCGAACTCCACGTCAGCCCCTGCTTTCCCGCGGACTATAGGACGGACATGCGGCTAGGACAGTCTCACAATCCTGTTCGAGACACTATGCGTCCCACTGTCGAACAATTCATTCTGTTGGCTGTAGATTTTTAATCGTCTTCAATTCCTTCCGTTCTTTATCGCTTAATCGATCTAACTCTTTATTTTCCAAGTAATTCCAATCTCGCTTCACGTATGAGAGCTGTTTCCGTATCACCTACTTCAACATCTTAGCGCTTAGTCTTCTGTTCTTCGCCGCCCTCAAGTAATCCCGCCGGGCTTTACAACGGTATGTTCTCGGCTTTTTCTCCCCGTCGAAACAGACGTCGATCATCTTTTCCAATTTCTACCGTCCCTCGTTGAGAAGATTGAGGTCGGTCGGATACTTGATATCGGACGGTACGCATGTCGCGTCTACTATCAGCTTCCCCAGGTTCTGAGATCCATCCTTATTATCGCGAAAACAGCGAAACGGTGTGGAAAATGATTCTTTTTGGAAGGGTACTAGATATTACTTTTTTTAATAAATGAAAAGTCTTATAAATTGATTTTAATGATACTATAATCCGTATGTTTAAGAATCAAAAAAAGCGTAAAAAAAACAGTCTCAGGATTGGCTATATATATAGAAGAGAGTAATTTTTCCAATTTGAACCATGAGGAGCGGTATATTGAAGGTAAATAGCCTACTTCGATTCAAATATGAGTCTTGTAATGAATCCCGTGTTTCCTATTTTCTTAATTTCTTATTTTCCCCGATGTTAACTCTTTACGGGATTAGGCGTTAAGTGATTATACTATGAGGGATATAATGTGTATTATGTGTTCTCTAATGCCTATTATGAGTTAAGTAATGGTAAATATGAGTTTCATAATGAACTAAATATGAGAAATCTAATGGAGTAATATGAGTTTTATAATGCCCTATTATGAGGAATTTAATGTGATAATATGAGTTTATTTATGCAGTACTATGAGTTTTCTAATGTCTTGTTCTTGAAGCCGAAAAATATAACGTATGAAGAGGGTTTTATTATGAGAAATCTAATGTAGAAGCGGATTTTAACCCCGGGAATCCCTACCCCATATTTGCATATAGCAAATAGAATAATGCGCCTCAAGTCTATGGGATTCCTATGAGTTCGAAAATTGTTCGAAATAGCTGGAATCATGCGCCCGCGAACTGGACACGGACAAGATGTACGGTAGGAATCCGGTATTATGAGAAATCTAATGTGATGTACCCCCTGTCCGGATAGTAGTAAAAAAGGTACTGATTCTATGAGTATATATTGACAACGCTCATAGAATACGTTATAATATAAAAAACATTACGGTGGCCTATGCCGAGGAAAGACCCGAAGAAATACCTGATCAGGCAATCCAACACCTTGTCGTTCTCACGGCACAACCTGAACGCGCTCGAAAAACGGATTGTTTACCTGCTTATCTCGAGAATCAAACCGGACGATATCAACTTCCAGGAGTATTCGTTCACGGTACGCGAACTTCTCGCCGGTATCGAGATCGGCTCGGACAACCATTCCTATCTGCGCGATACCACCGAAAGCCTCCTGTCAAAGGTTTACCAGATACCGACCGAGGACGGCGGGCTACTGCAAATCTCTCCGATTTCGAGCGCGGAGTACGACAAGAACAATACGACCGTCAGCTTCAGCTTCGACCCCAAGATGCGGCCGCATTACCTCGAACTCAAGCAGAACTATACCCAGTTCCAGCTCAATATCGTCATCGGCCTCAAGAGTGTCTATTCCCAGAAGCTCTACGAGATGGCGAAAAGTATCGCCAACAAGGGAGACCCGTCGGTACGCCACAGTCTCGCGGAATGGCGTTACCTGCTATTCATCGAACCCGAGGAGTACAAACTCTACGCCGACATGAAGCGATACGTCTTCCAAACAGCCCAGCGCGAACTGGATGAGAAGACCGATATTCACCTCGAGTTTAAAGAGGAAAAGGCCGGCAAACGGGTAAACTGGCTCTGGATGGAAGTTCACAAGATCGACAGCGAAGAGACCCGTCAGGCATGGACCAAACAGACGAAATTCAACCAGCTCCCGAAAAAGGTGCGTGAAGGCCTCCTGCTGAACTCCGGGGCGACCGGGAAACACAGTCTCGGCGATGTTTCCGCCAATGCCGCCGCGCGTCAGAAGGCGATCGCGGAGGCCGAGGGAATGGGCTTGTTCGATAAGAAGTTCGACCAGCCGGGACAGGACGACGACCCTGCCGAAGAGTAAATATTTGTATCAAGCGTTAATCTCATAGCACACCCCTACCCTGCTCCGGCCATACGCCAGGAAAAATCTTCACTTTCAATTTTCAAATCATCAAATTTGTTTCGCCGGGCGGGCAATGCAGTATAAACGTTTATATAGTCGGACGCTTATGATTGAGACAGGTAGACTTGGAAAACCGCCAAAAAAACGGTAAAAACAGGGCGGGGGCTGTTATAGGGCGGTTTTATTAAAAGATGTGAAAAGATATGAAACAGGATAGAAGACGGGCTTTATACGGGCTGAAAACGGGGCGGCGGGAAGGGGAAAGCGTGTAGCTACATTGTGAATATAAAGAAGCCACTAAAAAGCTTAAAAGTGCCATAATGTGAATATAAAGTAACTACATATATCTTGACAAATTCTTCCATCCATGATATCCTTATTCTATCAAAACTATTTTAACGGGGAGAATCTGCATATGCAAAGAATCGCGTTTCATATCCAGAAGGGCGGGGTGGGCAAAACGACCCTTTCGGGAAATATCGCTCATGCCCTCGCGATCAAGGGAAGAAAGACGATCATGATCGACTGCGACCCGCAGGGGAATCTGTCCGGCTGGTTCCTGAAGGAATCGCCGAAGTTCGAGCTCGCCGATGTTCTCAACGGGCGCGCCGAACTCAAGGATGCGATAGTCGAAGTGCATCCCGGCCTTTCGATTCTGCCGACATTCGGGATAGGCGGCGAATTGAAGACATACGCCGAGAACAAGCTGAATGACGAACCGTTCATTTTCGAGGACCTCTCGGGCGAACTCGCCAAGATGGGATTCGATGTCGCTATCTACGACCTTTCGCCGGGAATGAGCCGTCTCGAAAAATGTGTCATCCTCGCGATGGACGAGGTCATTACGCCGTTGACACCGGAATACTTCGGCCTCGACGGGATCGAGATATTCAACGAGGAACTCAAGAAGATCAACAAGAACTACCGTAAGACCGTGAAGCATTCGAAGATCGTGGTGAACAATCTCAACCATTCGTTCAAACGCCATAACGAGATTTACGAGGTGTACCAGAAAATGGACTACGACCTCTATACGATCGGGCAGGACTCCAAGCTCGCCGAAAGCCAGGTCTACAACCAGTCCATTTTCGAGTACGCGCCCACATCGCGTGTCGTCCCTGAGATCGAACGCCTCGCGATAGCGATCGGGAGGCCGTGATGCCGCTCAAGAAAGGAAAAAGTATCGGCGAGGTGGTGGGCGAACGAATCGATAATTCCGAGCTGAAGGTCAAACGCGGGAAGGTTGTCAAGGACGACATCCTCCGTCTGCGTATTCCCACAGGAGAGAAAAACGCGCTCGAGGCTTACTGCCAGCGGATCGGTTCGTCAGTCTCGACCGAAGTCCGGAAGATGATCTACCGTTTCATGGAAGAAAACGGCATCCGTTAGGAGGAGGGTAGGGGAAGATGAAAAAACAAAGAGTATATCTGGATAATTGTTGTTTTAACAGGCCTTATGATGACCAAGAGCAGGAAAAGATAATTCTGGAAACCGAGGCTAAGTTAAAAATACAAAGCATGATAAAAAATGAACAATTGGATTTGGTATGGTCTTATATTCTGGACTATGAGAATAGTGAAAATCCGGATAAAACCATTAGTCGGGCTATATCGGAATGGAAGCAGTATTCTTATATTGATACGGAGGAAGATGCGGAGTTGATAAACTTAGCGGAAAGTATTAAAATATTAGGTCTTGATTCAAAGGACGCATTACACATAGCGTGCGCGATAACCGGTAAAGCGGACTATTTTTTTACCACGGATAAAAAAGTATTAAAAAAAGGTGCAAAGATAAAGGAGATAAAAATTCTCAATCCCGTGAAGTACTTTATCGAGGATTTTATGGAGGATAAAAATGACTGATACCGAGATTAAACAGAACGGACTGAAAAGCCTGATAGATAATTTGGGATTAGTTGAAGCTGAAAGATTCTTTGTCCTCATGCAGAGGGAAAAATTCGATTACACGCTATGGCGCGAAAACCTTTGGAAGGATAAAAGCATAACGGAAATAAGCAGGGATGCGATGAATTTTAGAAAAAAGTCCGGAAGATGATCTACCGTTTCATGGAAGAAAACGGTATTCGTTAGGGGAGGAGAGAGGAAAAATAGGACACTCTTTCCTATATTAAAATCCAATAGCCGCCGTATTTTACGCGCTCCCGGAAATCTCTTGACTTTTACTTTTCGCATGTTAAACTATAGATATCTACGCCCGGGAGGTCAACATGTTAAGAAAGATGTTTTTATCAATAGCCGCTTTATTCATAATGCTTTCATCGTCATACGCGGTCTTCAAGAAGAAGGAAGCGGATGTTAAAAAGAACCCTGTCGATATACTCGACTTTTTCCTGATCATCCCGGGCAAGTACCTGGATCCGTTCTATGGGGATATGAAGTTTCAGGAACGGCTCAATTATATTAACGATGTCTCGTCGAAACAGGTCGTGGTCGATACAAAAAACGCCTACCTGCATCTGACGGAATTTATTACCGAGATGTCCGTGAAGCAGGCGATGACTTATTTTGTCAAGGCGGACAAGAGCAAGCTGATCGGTGTGAGCTCCGCGGTATCGGGGTGCGAGGGTCCCGACGATTGCGGTTTGGCGTTCTTCGAGTACAAGGGCGGAAAGTTCACCGATGTCACCTCGAAGGTGTTTCCAAAGCTGTCCATAGAACTGTTTTGCGCCGACGCCGATAAGAAGCTGATCACGGCAAAGATGAACAAGGCGATGAAGTACAAGGTCGAACTGCCGCACGAGGGGACGGAATGTGTCGTCTATCCGCTCGGGATCGGCGAGGTCGATAACGGCTTGAGCCCGTCGGAATATGAAACATTCCTCAAGATCGAGCAGAACTTCCCTTATAAAAAAGTTCTCATGGTATGGAATATGGCGGCGGGCAAGTTCGAATTCGGGAAAAAGGTCAAGTAATCGAAACATACTAGCTAGGGGCGAAGAATGAAGAAATTTTTAATTATTTCAGTCGTCGCGGGATTGTCGGTTTTCCTTCACGCATCAATTCCCGGGACAAGGCCCGATATTGTTTCTTTCTCCGCCAAGACGGCCGCGGCCTCGAAAAACAAGATTCCCGGCAGTGTGTCGATCAAGGTGAAAAAGGAGCCGAAGGATAAACTTCTCAAGGCGCTGAAAAAGTATTACCCGACCGGCTACTCGATCATCGCGTCGTTAGACAACTATCCCGAAGAGATCGAACTGGGCGATTCCAAGATATCCATTTCCGGGGGCGGCAGCTATAAGGACTATGTCGAGGGCGGCAAGCTGTCCGAGCAGATCGAATCGCTCCCCACGGTCGTGCATGAGATGAATCACGCGTTCACCGGGAGGTACGGATACCTCATCCTGCAGAAGACCGGCGGGTACGACGGTGACCGGACGTACTACACGTTCTGTATCGACGAGAACGAGGCGGTGCTGGTCGATTTCGGGAAGACATTCCCGTGCAAGAAGCTCAAGGATGTCATTCCCGCGGCGCTCCGGACGTCCCGTTTCGAAACCTATATCTATCCCGCCGACGAGTACATGTCCACCCAGCAGGACGGCGTCTTCGGCCTTCTCGACGAGTACAACGCCTATTACCATGACGCGATGACTGTCTACAGCCTGTTCGATTTTTACCATGACGAGATGAAGCAGGATGATGCGACATGGACGACCTATGTCGGATTGTGCGCCGGGACGTATCTCGCCTACGCGGAGTTCAGGTACTGGATACTGACCTACATGATCTACGCGAAGGACAAGCAGTCCGCGATCTATAAGGATATTATCGGGAATAAACTCTTCAGGCAGGTGTTCACGAAGATCGACGCCCGTTTTACCGGGTTGATGACCGCGATCGACAAGAGACTCGAGAATGTCGCGGAGATACTGAACGATATGGGGTATGAGGCGGAATACGCCGACGGCAACTTCAGTATCGGCGGCGCGGCGATGGGTTTCGAAAGGGACAGCTTCGATATGCTGCTGAAGGAGATGCAGAAACCCGCGTATAAAAAAATGCTTACCGAACTGAACAAGATATAGCCGGATAAAAGACTATAGTATAGAAAAAGGGGCTGTCTCAAAAGGGTACTTAAGAGAACCTTTGTCATTGCGAACGAATTTATCAAATTCGTGTAGTAATCTATATGATTAACTGATAAATAGTTACATAGACTGCTTCGGCGCGCTGCGTACTGTCTGACTTCGTCAGCCTGTCCGCCTGACAGCATGTCTGCATTCGCAGTATGCAGGCGGAAGGCGGGAAGGTAAGCTCGCAGTGACAGACTTTTCTGCTGTTTGTATTCTTATGGGACAACCCCTGTTTGGTGTCAGATCAAAATACCCGAACGAATCGAAAGCCTTAAAACTTTTTACACCGTTCATTTCCCGACTTGTTGAGAAACAAGAGTAAATTTAAACATAAGATATCAAACTAACTTGTTGTGAATTCAAGAATTATTCTAGGAATATAAATTATTTAGTCACATTTCTTGATTTTTCTTTTTTAGAAATATAAAATCTTGTGGGGGAAAGCTGAAAAGCGAAATTTTATCTCGAACATATTATTTCAACCCCCGGCTTTCTAAGGAATAGAAAACAAAACCCAAAGGCCGCGATGAATGAATGATGACAAGCAATCTACTCCGCTCAGTATTCTGATTGTCGACGACGAGCCGAGTATCCGGAAGAAGTTGGCGTCTTACCTGGAATCGCAGGGGCATCGGGTGGCGGTCGCCGGGAATTCCCATGACGCTATCGTCGAGTCGGTCAGCCGGGTTTTCGATCTGGCGTTCATCGATCTCTGCCTCGGGGCTGAGAACGGCCTCGACCTGATCCCCGTCCTGCTCAATTCATACCGCTGGATCAAGGTAGTCATGATCACAGCGCATGCCACGATCGACACGGCGGTGATGGCGATCCGCAGAGGCGCCGACGACTACATCTCGAAGCCCTTCTCGCCCGAGCAGGTGAACATCGTAATCAAAAGGGTCAGCCGGATACAGGAAATGGAGCAGAGGATATCGTCACTGCAGGACGATATCGAACAGCTCAGCCCCAACGAGGACTTCACCTCCACACACCCCACGATGCAGAACGCGCTGGAGATGGCGCGGCAGGTCGCGGAGTCGGAAGCGGTGATCCTGATCCGCGGGCCGAGCGGTACCGGAAAGACCGTTCTCGCGAAGGCGATTCACCGATGGAGCCCGAGGGCGCAGAACCCGTTCATGGTGGTGTCGTGTCCGACCCTCAACCCCGAGCTCCTCGAGAGCGAATTGTTCGGCCATGTCAAGGGCTCGTTCACAGGCGCTGTGCGCGATAATCCCGGCCGCATCAATTTCGCCGAAAATGGGACGCTTTTTCTCGATGAGATCGGCGACCTTCCGTTGTCTGTCCAGCCTAAGCTTCTGCGCTTCATCCAGGATAAGGAGTACGAACGGGTGGGGGACCATCATACCCGTAAAGCCGATGTTCGGATCATCACAGCGACCAACACCAACCTCGAGACCGCCCTGCGCGAGGGAAAGTTCCGTGAGGACCTTTTCTACCGCCTGAATACTATCCAGATCGATCTGGCCTCTTTGAGCGAACGCGGCGACGATATCGAGACACTCGCCGTCAGGATGCTCGAGTTCTATGCCGCCAAAAACCATAAAACTATTCACGGTATTTCCGGCGAAGCCATGCGGCTGATGCGGAGCTATTCGTGGCCGGGGAATATCCGTGAACTCCGAAATGTGATCGAACGGGCCGTGATTCTGTGCCGTACGAATGAGATAGGGCCGGAACTGCTTCCGGTGTCGATTTCGCCGAAATTGAGTCCGATGCAGATCGGCGACCCGGTGCCGTTGAAAAAGCTCGAAGAAGAGCATATCCGCAAAGTGCTTGCGTCTGTTGCGTCGATGCAGGAAGCCGCCGACATCCTCGGGATCGATCATTCCACCTTGTGGCGGAAACGGCGCCAGTACGAGATCTAAATCCGATTCTGTATTGCAATTTGCAATAACAATCGTCCTTTTTCTGCATTTTGCAATACCAGCCCCCGTTTTTTATCTTTTTTTACTCATCCGCCCGGTTTTGAAAACACACGCCGCTTTTTTGTAAACATAAGTATGTATCATTATCCTCCGAAACCCGCGATACAAATCGCTGAAACAGATATTTATATACCATTTCTAATACTGAACTATCTCATTATCCTGTTGAGATATATTACTAAGCATACGTGTTATTATGAGTAATCATACTAAGTAAGTATGAAACCACTGTACACAAGAAGCTCGTTTTTCATTTTAGGCATCTCAAGGATAAAATATTTCCTTTTTTCCGAGGATAATTCTGTGCATTGGTACGTGTCTTGCTCTATAATGGGTAATGGGAGAGAACGGGATGTAACAGGAAAAGAGGTTTTTAAAGTAATCGAGGGATGAAAAAATACCGGCGCCGGTTTAGGGTTTCGGCGGCGGCTCACGGGAGGGAAGTATGTTATACGTCTCCGCGTTTATTTTTTTCGTAAGTTCCGCGTATCTCTTTTATGTGATAGTCCATACTCAGAAAGTTTGATTTGAAGGCATCTGGGAGGTGAATATGTCGGCGTTATTATACGATACCAGTTTTAAGTATGAAACCGATCCGGGGTGCGTTCTCAATCCGTACATCACTCTTAAGGAAGCGTTACTCGAAACGGCGCGGATCGCGAAAGCCCGCGAACTTGATATCGAAGCCGTGGAAGAGGTTATCCGGGAGCATGCATTTCTGCCGGTTTGGCTTTACTCGGTGGAATATTTGGTAAACATCCTTTTGGTTAACGAGGCGCTGGACAAGATAAGCGAAGGGAATTCCGCGGTTAATTCACGCGAAGAGAAGAATCTTTGATCGGATAAATAATTGAGTTCAGATAAGAAGGGGATGGTGTACCCTGAAAAAATAGTATTCCGTGCCGTCAAGAAACGAATTAATATCCATAAACGGTGCTTCCTGTTCGGCTAAACGCCCGGGAAGAAGAACGCACGGCGATTATGAAAAGAGCCGGAGACTCGCGGAGGTGCGGAGTCTTAAAGAGAACAGCTTGAACGGCTCAAAACTAAGGGTACGTCAGAAAAGACAGCCATATCCCGCTTTTCCCCATACTTAGCGGCGAATTCGGCGGCAAGTTCGAGTAATACGGACAAGCCACCGGATTAGCCGCAAGTTATAAAGGGATAGTCAGGAATAGAATCGACGGTTATAGAAGGCTCAGAATCCTCGAAAGGTCGCTCTGATTGTGCAGGGCGGTGAGGAAAGAGGTCTCGAACGGCGAGGGCGGCAGAAGGATACCGTGTTCGAAAAGCCGCCGGTAGGCCTCGCGGAACGACGCGAAATTTTGAGTTTTCGCGTCCTCGTAGTTCTCGACTTTTTTCGGAGTGTGAAATACCGAAAAGAGCGTGCGGTACGTATTAACAGAAATATCCCGCTTTACCCCAGACTCAGCGGCGAATCCCGAGACGAGATCGGTCACCCCCGAATAAGTTCCCGGATTCGCCGTTAATTTTTTTATTACCGCGATCCCGGCGGCCATCGCCACGGGGTTTCCCGACAGCGTCCCTGCTTGATAGACCGGGCCGGACGGCGCGAGCATATCCATAATCTCAGCGCGCCCGCCGAACGCGCCGCACGGCAGGCCGCCGCCGATTATCTTACCGAGCGTCGTCAGATCGGGCGCGATCCCCTCGATCCCCTGTACCCCCCCGAGACCCACACGGAAACCCGTGATCACCTCGTCGAAGATCAATAGGACGCCGTTCTCCGTGGTCAATTTCCTGACAAACTCGAGGTAGCCCGCGCGCGGCGGGACAAGCCCCATATTCCCCGGCACCGGCTCCATGAGCACGCATGCGATCTCGTTTTTATATTTGCGGAGAACTTCCGTTAACACTTCGGTGTTGTTGAACGGGATCGAGACCGTGTTCCGGACAATCTCGCCGGGCACTCCGGGCGAACCGGGGATAGCGGCCTCGGCGATACCCGATCCCGCCTTCACAAGCAGGCTGTCGGAATGGCCGTGGTAGCACCCGTCGAATTTCACGATGACGCTTTTTCCGGTATACGCCCGCGCGAGACGTACCGCCGACATCACCGCTTCAGTGCCGGAATTGACGAAGCGGATCTTCCCGATAGACGGCATCTGCGCGATAATCAACCTCGCGAGTTCCGCCTCGGCGGGATGGCAGAGGGCGTAGGTACTGCCCCGTCCGATAGCGCGCTTGGCGGCTCTATTGACCCCGGGATCGGCGTGCCCGAGGATGACCGCGCCCCACGACATACAGAAGTCGAGGTAACGTTTATTGTCGCACGAGTAGAGGTGCTTCCCCTTGGCGCGGCCGATAAAGAGCGGCGGCAGGCCTGTCGACGCGAACGACCTGACCGGCGAATTGACCCCGCCGGGGATCACCTTAAGCGCTTCTTCATAGAGATTGATAGGCATCTATTTTCTCCAACGCCCAGGGCGTATGATAAGATATGATCCTCGAGGCTCCCGCCCGTTTGATCGAAACAAGCGTCTCGTAGATGATATCCTCCGAGGCGAGGCCTTTTTCGATCAGCGCGTGTACCATCGCGTATTCCCCGGAGACGTTATACCCGATCAACGGCACATCGAATTCCGAGCGGGCGCGGCAGAGGATATCGAGATAGGGGAGGGCGGGTTTGATAATGATCTGCGAGGCGCCTTCGCCGATATCCGCGCGGATTTCGTCGAGAGCCTCGGCGGAATTCGCCGGGTTCATCTGGTAGCCCTTACGGTCGCTGTGCTTCGGCGCGCTGTCCGCGGCGTCCCTGAACGGCCCGTAGAAGTTCGACGCGTACTTCGCGGCATACGAAACGATAGGCACACCGGACAATCCTATCCGTTTCAGCTCCGAGGCGATATACGACACCCGTCCGTCCATCATATCCGACGGCGCGACCATATCGGCGCCGGCGCGGGCGTAGCTCCCGGCGATCTTCGCGAGCAGTTCGCAAGTCCGGTCGTTGTCTCCGGTGTAGCATTGCCCATCCGCGCTGTACGAGCAGATGCAGACGTCGGCGATCACCTCGAGTGCGGGGAAAGCGTCTTTCAGCCTCGGGATCGCCTGCTGGACCACCCCGTTATCCGAATACGCCTGTTCGAGCCCCTTCGCGTCCGGTATCCCGAAAAGGATGACCGAGCGCAGGCCGCCGGCAACTAACGGGCGCAGGTACGGGATCGCGTTATCCGCGCTGAAACGGGAGATGTCTTTCATCGAAGGAATGGGCCGGTTTACGCCCGTCCCCTCGGCGATGAAGAGGGGAAGGATGAAGTCCCCGCGCGCGAGGAAGGTTTCCTGATAACGGAGCCGGGTTTCACGGTCGGTGCGCCTCTGTCGAAATCTCTGAAACATCGATGACGATCTCCTCGCGGACACCCGTTTCCAGAAGCCGTTTCGCGGTTATGGGGCCGATACAATAATATAGCAGATTTTCAGGAAATTCGCCAAATTGACGCGCGAAGGACGCGACGGTCGACGGGGAAGTGAAGACGACGCCCTCGTAGCCCGTCAACTCGATCTTCGGCTGAACGCGGTCGGACGTCGAGTACAGGGCGAGGGTTTCCACCTGCGGCAACTCGTGAAGCGGATTGTCCGACTGCTTCGAGCACGGGTAGAGCACATGTTCGAACTTGTACTCCCGGAACGCGTCCGCGAGCGCACCGGAATTATGCTTCGCCTGCACGACCGCGTTACGGACACCGTGATGCCGCAGTTCTTCGGCGGTCGACGGGCCGATCGCGAATACGGTCTGGCCGGACAGCGCGTAACGGCGGAAGAACGCGCGCACCGCCGTCCTCGATGTGAAAATGACCGCGTCGTACTTATTCATATCGACAGGCTGGGGGACAAGAAACTCCTCGGTGCGGATCAGAGGGTAATGCACCATCCTGCCGGGGGGTCTGGCGCTGTAACGCGAAATCTCGAGACCGGTGAAGAGGTATTTCGGCTGACAAAGCGCGAGGTCTACGGATTTCCCGACAATGATCAGCGCGGGGGATTCCGTTTTCACGGATTTCAGCCCCGCGATATCGGTGAATACCGCGTCGGACAGCGCCGAACCGGTGTTTCGGACTATGGCGGCGGGGGTATCGGACGGAAATCCGGAGTCCGTCAGGTAATCCGACAGCGCGGGCAGAACTGTCGACGCCATGTAGTACACAAGCGTATCGCCGTGCGGCTCGCCGGAAAACGCGCCCTGGCCGTGCCCAGTGGCGAACTTCACCCCCTGCGACACTTCCCGCAATGTGAGCGGTATGCCGAAATCCGCCGCCGCCGACAGGGCGGAAGTGATCCCGGGAACTATCTCGACCGGTACGAGCCGTCTCGCGAGGTACTCCGCTTCTTCTCCGCCCCGTCCGAAGATGAACGGATCGCCGCCCTTCAGACGGACGACCGTTTTCCCCTCTGCGGCGGCGCGGTAGAGCATTTCGTTTATCTCGGACTGTTCGGCGGAGTGATTGCCGATCCGTTTTCCGACAAAGACCTTTTCGCAGTTGTAAGGCTCGAGCATCTCCGGGTCGAGCAGGTCGTCGTAAAAGATGATATCGGCGAGTTCGAGGGTATTGACCGCGCGGACTGTGAGGAGGTCGGGCGAGGACGGCCCCGCACCCACCAGCACGACCCGCCCGAAAAACCTGCGGCTGTCCGCCGGATGGAATAGCTTGAGCAGTTCAGGCCGTCCGGTTTTAACAGTCACCGCGAGACTTCCCTGCAACGGGTTCGTATCGAAATTCAGGACCTCGGATATCCGGTCCGCCAGCCCCAGCCGTTTCAACGCGATAGTCGCGGCGATCACCGCGTCCGCTTCTCCCCGTTCGATATATTCCAGCCGTTCGCGGATAGCGCCCCGTATCCCGATCATCCTGATATCGGGGCGAAGTTCGGACAACTGTTTCATCCGTAGCGGCGAGGACAGGCCGACAACCGCGCCCGGCGGGAGTTCCGCGAGGGTTAGGCCGCTGCGGCTCACAAGCGAGTCGCTCGGGTCGGCGGAAACAGTCACCGCCGCGAGGGAAATGCCGTCCCGCAGAGGGTAGGGCAGGTCTTTCGCGGAATGCACCGCGCAGTCGGCGGCGCCGTCGAGTACCGCGTTGTCAAGCTCGCGTGTGAATATGTCTTCTATAACATTGTCGAGCAGCGAGATTTCCCGATGCTTGTCCCCGTAGGACTCGATGGGGACATACTCGTACTCGACCCCCGGTAAAAGGGACATCATCTCTTTCACCTGGGCCGCCGCAAGTGGAGACGTCCTTCCGGCTACACGGATTTTTCCCTGCATGGACTCTCCTTAATCGAGCGCTACCGAAACTTCCCCGTTATCGACACGCACCATATATATCTTCAGGTTCGCGACTTCGGGATTGGTGCAGACCCCGGTGATGATGTCGAACGAGTTATTGTGAATAGGGCAATTGAGCCTTCCCGCCCCGTAGATCGAATCGACGATAGGGCCGTTCTCATGGGGACAGCGCGCGGAAGTGGCAAGCCATTTCCCGTCGATCAGGTGGAACAGCGCGATCTCGGCGCCGTCGGTGCGGAACACCCGCGACTTACCGGGCGCGAGTTCGTCGGTGCGGCAGAGATGGAGCTCCTTCCCCTTCGCCTTGAGTACCTTGCCCGCGCTCTCGTTGTCCAGCGATGGGGGGTTCTCCCACGGGTTGACGATGCTGTCGAGCGCCTTCTGGAAGTCGCGGTCGAGTTCGGAGAGTTTATCTTCGGTGTTGTAAAGGATCGCGTCCTTGATCGTCTCCAACCCGATCCGTTCGACAAACGGCGCGGTACGCTCGAGGTACTTCCCGTTCCTGCGGTAGTACTCGTAGTAACGGTCGCAGACCTTGAGGACTTCCGCGTGGGTTTTTACACGGGTCAGTTTCTTCCCGGCCGTGACCTGCGCCCCGCCGTTACCGCCGATATAGATGTCCCATCCGTTATCGACCGCGACGACGCCGAAGTCTTTGATCGTCGCCTCGGCGCAGTTCCGGGGACAGCCCGACGCGCCCATTTTAAACTTCGCGGGTCCGGTCATCCCGTGGTAACGTTCGTCCATTTCGACGCCAAGGGTCAGAGAGTCGCCCAGGCCGAAACGGCAGAACTCCGTCCCGACACACGACTTGGCCGCGCGGAACGTCTTCGTATACGCATACCCGCAATCGGCGTCGAGTATCTTCCAGACGCCGTCGAGATGCTGTTTATCGATAGAGTAGAGGCCGATACGGTCGGCGCCAGTGATCTTCACGGTCAGGTTGTACTTCTCGGCGGCTTCCGCGATCCGTTTCAACAGCGGGAGATCCATCTTCCCGCCGTGCACCCTCGGGATGACGCTGAACTTTCCGTCCTTCTGGATATTTCCGAAGTAACGGTCGTTCGCGGGCTTCGCCTCGTACTCGACCTTGTAATCGCCCTTGTAGATATAGTTCAGCAGGAAGTCCAGCCCCATCTTCGTCTTGGCGTCGCCGATGAACGATTTATCGTGCGCGAGCACTTCCGAGACCGCGCGGTAACCCTTCTTGACGATCAGGTCGGTCAGGTCTTCGCGGTTCAGCGGAATACCCGGCACGAAGTACTTCTCGGCGGGGTCTTCTTTCAGCTCGCCCACTATCGAGATCAGGAGCGACTTGAGCTTGCCCTTGCAGTTTCCGCAGCCCGTTCCCGCGCGTGTGGAGTTCATTACCTTGGTCAACGTATCGTTCCCGGCATGGATAGCGTTCCTGATCTTGCCCGCCGATATCCCGTTACAGTCGCAGATCGTCGCGTCGTCGGGCCACTGGTTCGCGTCCACCATGATCTCGCCGCCCGCGCCGGTGCCCGGGAACAGGACTTCCGTCCGTTTGTCCGGAACAGGTATCTTCGCGGTGTAATGGATCGAGATCGCATCGACATTCAGGTCGTCGCCGACAAGGTTCGCGCCCACAAGGCGGCCTTTCCTGACGATCAGCTTTTTATAGATATTCGATCCGGGGTCTTCGTATGTGATCACATCGTCGCCCGGCTCCTCGTTGAAACGCCCCATCGTGATTACGGGGAAATCGCTCTTGAGGCGGGTGGGGGGGATGGACGACCCCTCGTAGAAGAGGTTTTCGCCGCAGAGTATCCCGGCGAGCACACGCGCCTGATCCCACACCGGCGCGACTAAGCCGTACACGATACCCCGGTGCTCGCAGCATTCGCCGATAGCGTAGATATCCGGGAACTCGGTGCGCATCCCGTCGTCGACGACAATCCCTTTATTCACACGCACGTCCATTTCCTTTGCCAGCGCCGCGTTCGCGCGTATCCCCGTATTGAAGAACACGCCCTGCACCGGGAGCGTCCTGCCGCTCTTAAACTGAGCCGTCTTGACTCCCTCGCCACCGCCGATCAGGTCGGTGACCGAGTTGTTCATGATGAAGTCGAAGCCCTTACCCTCGAGCTTTTTTTGAAGGATGAGGCCCGCGTCACGGCAAAGCTGAAATTCCATCAGGTGCCCCACGAGGTGGGATACCGTCACGTGCTTGCCCATCGTCTTCAAGGCGAGCGCGAGCTCGAGCCCCAGCAGGCCGCCGCCGATCACGAGAACCTCGGACTTGTCCTTCAGGTAGTCCTGCGCGATCTCGACATCCTCGATATTCCGGATGGCGAACACGCCCGGGAGTTCCGAGCCCTTTACCGGCGGGATGAACGGCACGGCGCCGGTCGCGAGGACGAGGGTGTCGTAGGGGTAGACCGTGTTGTCGGCAAGGCGCACCAGCCTTTTCTCCTTGTCGATATGCACGGCGGGAGTCCCGAAAACCCCGCGCACGCCGTTATCGCGGAACCACGGTTCGGAATGCGTCCAGAAATCGGGGCTTTCATCCGACTTCAGCAGGTTGATCAGTTTTACGCGGTTGTACACGCCGCCCTTTTCCTCGCCGATCACCGTGATGTCGAAATTCGCGGACTTCCGCTGGACGATCTCTTCGACTAATTTCCCGCAGGCCATGCCCGCGCCGATAATGACAATTTTCTTTTTATCGTTCATTTGCCGTACCCTTTATTTGTTTTTTCTTTCCTTCGCTCGAGATCAGGTAATATGCCGCGCCGATAAATATTCCGCCGCCGACAAAATTCCCGAGCGAGACGACAAGCACGTTCCAGATATAGCCCGTCCATGTCACGTTGTCGGGATGGGAGCTAAAAAGAGGCATACCGAGCAAACTCATATTTGCGACACTGTGCTCGAAACCGCTTGTGATGAACGCGAAGAGGCACCAGAATATGACGAAGATTTTCGCGGTGTCCTCCTTCACCCTCGCCGACATCCACACCGCGAGGCAGACAAGCATATTACATAGCACGCCCCGGACAAAAAGGTCCCAGAACGGCGCGTTCATTTTCGCCGACGAGACTTTGTTGAGAAAGTCGGCGGTCTGCGGATTCTGCAGGAGCCCGGTCTGCGCCACCATCCACGCGAGAAAGAGCGACCCGATAATATTGCCGAGGAAGCTCGCACCCCATACCGCGAACGCCTGAAGGAAAGTGACTTTACGGGTAAAAAGCCCGATCGTCATCACCATGTGATTTCCGGTAAAAAGTTCCGCGCCCGCGACGATTACGAGGGTGAGGGCGATCCCGAACGACACGCCCATGAGGAGCTTCACCGCCGGTGATTCCACAGCCGCGAACGCTCCGCCGATTGTGAAGATCAGGAATATCCCGAATCCCACGTAGATGCCCGCAAGCATGGACGACACGATATACTTCACGAAACTTTTCTTCAGGAAATCCGCCTTCAAGGCAGCGGTATCGCCGAATTTTTCAACAGTCTCTAAAAACACATTCGCCTCCGGTTAGGTATCGATTATTGGGCGGTTCTAAAAACTATTAACATTTTTAACATTAATAATGATATATCTTAAAAATACGCCTAATGGTCACTTCCTTGCCACCGAGAATTGGTGGTTATTAGAAGTGCCCTATACGCTTTTCAGCATCCTTCTTTTTTCGTATTCAACTATATAACGATTCAGTTCGTTTTCGACGATCTCTTCCGCGCTCTCGATCTCCTTCCGCCTGACCTCGAGGTTATGGAGCGCCCTTTTTTCGACATCTTCTATATTATAGAGCGTCACTCCCGGCAGTCCGCCGATCGTTTCGTCGATATCGCGGGGTACGGCGAGGTCGAGGATCAGCATAGGCCGTCCGGCGGGAAACTGCGCGGTTTTAACAATCAGATGGGGCGCGGAAGGCGCGCTGATCAGGATATTGGTGCGGGCAAGCACATCGGCGAGGTCGTCGAGGTGAAACGCCGAGAGGTGCAGTTCGTCCGCCATCTGCCGTGCGTGCTCCCAAGTCCGGTTGCCGACAAGGATCGCGCCCGAACCGCGCGCCGCGAGAAAACGGATCATTCCGCGATTGAGACGGTTCACCCCGATAAACGTGATGACCGAACTGCTCAGGTTGGGCGCCTCGCGTGTCACGATTTCCGCCGCCGCCTGGCTATGGGATACCGCGCCCCGTCCGATATTCGTCCCGGAACGCGCCTTCTTCCCCGCGTGAAGCGCCGATTGAAAGAGACGGTGGAGCGCCGCCGACACATGCCCGGCTTTTCTTGCGTCCTCGTAAGCCTTGCGGAGCTGATGAAGGATTTGCGCCTCGCCTACGAACGGGGACTCGAGACCCGCCGCGACACGGAATAAGTGCCGCGCGGCGGCGATGGGCGCGGGGGAGGGCCGTCCGTCGTCGGTATAAACCTCGACACGGTCGCAGGTACGCAGGATGATATAGTCGCCGCCGATACCGGAACAGACCTGTTCGAAAAACCGTTCGCGGGCATCGACAGTCTGACGGGCGTCAATCCCATTCAGCCGGATCATTCTCTATTATCTCCTTTATCCGGTTCCGCCATTTCACGCTTCTCGCGACATCCATTCCCCCCGACGAAACCGAAACGCTCATATTGTCCTTTTGATAAACAGCGGGCGAGATGAAGCCGGAAAGCTCCGGGTCGTCCGCGACATTGCAGAGGATACGCCTCAGCGCCGCGCTATCCGCGATCAGCCTGTTCGTCTCACGGTTGTCGGTGCAGGCGTAAACCAGCCCGAAGCCGTCAAGGTCGCCCGGCTCGAACTCCTTCCGGACAAGCGTCACACCCAGCGCCTCGAGCGACGGATCGTGCGTCAATGCGAGCACCGTGATCCGGTTCGTGAAGCGCAGGATCGTTTTCAGCTTGTGGAGCGCGACACGCCCTCCGCCGACCATCAGTATCTTCATCTCCGAGACATCGATTGAGAGCGGCAGAAACACCTTTTTTTCTTTTTTCATAGCGCCTGTAATTATACATTATTTATAGGATTATAGGAAATATTCCGCTTCTTATTTAAAAAATTTCTCTTAAAATTTAGCGATATTCCGACTATTTATCATAACAAGCCGTAAGGAATAGTCAAGGGCGGTTCTGAAACCCGCCGCGATTTCGGAAGGCAAGGTCATAGCCGGTCGGGGTCACAGGTAATACTCCGGCACGATTTCTTTCCTGATCAGAAGCTCGACTATCCGGCTCACCGCGCTTTCGGGGGATTCATCGGAACGGATTTCCAAATCGGCGGGGAATTTTTCGAGAGACGACCCGCCGTACTTCACGGTCAAAAGTTCATACGGGGTATTGAGCTCGCGGATTTTCTCCGCGTCGAAATCGTCCATCTCCTTCAAACAACTGATCGCGATCAGTCCCGCCTCTGTCAGGATACGCGCGATCTCGCCCAGCCGCCGGATCGATTCTTCACGGTTCTCTATCGAGCCGTCGAGGTCGATATCCAGCCCGGCGGAAAGGCTCTTCATCCCGATATAGTAGCTGAAAAATTTATGTTCGTACAAGCGCCGTTCGAGGAGCTTACCCGCTTCCTCGATATTCGAAGTCCCGGTCAGGAGGACGAGTTTCGCGCGGTGGCCGTAACGCGACTCCCGTTCGGACTTCATGACGCTCCCCGGGTCCCAGCGGTTTTCACGGCGTTCGAGGTATTTCGATAGCGACGAGTTTTCATCCTCGAGCGCCTGAAGCACAATGCCCGCCCCGCAGATCTGGTAGTTGTCGATGATCACGAAACGCGAGGTGGAGTCGAGAAGCGGGGACTGGTCGAACGCGACGGGGCGGTTGGCCTCGAGCACGCATTCCGCCACCTCGTAACGGTCGATCTCGGGTCTGTTCGCGGCGCTGTCGAGGTCGGACGCGTCCATAGTGCTGAGTATCTCCGTCAGCTTGACAAGCACATACGCCGTCCCGATCTTGATCTCGTACTGTTTGCCCTTGATCATCGGAAACGACCCCATCCAGAACAGGTTCGCCTTGAAACGGCGGCTCGATTCCGGCAAGGCGGTATCCGACGCCCGGAGCATCATCTCGCCCGGTTTGATATAAAGCGGGTCGTCGATAGTGAACCCGCAGCTTACCCCGGCGGAAACCGTATCGGGCGGGGTTCCGGTGAAGGTCTCGATTGTGCGGATGCGAGACTTTTTATTCGACGGCAGGAAGAGCACTTCCTCTCCCGCCGCGATCTTCCCGAACGCCACCATCCCCGCGAGGATGCGCCTGTCGTCGTTCATCCCGGTGAACTTATATACGTCCTGTACCGGGAAACGGAACGGCTTTTCCGCCTGCCCGCGTTCGGGTTCGAAAAGGTCGATCTGTTCGACGACTGTCGGCCCGACGTACCACGGCATATTCTCCGAACGGCGCAGGATGTTCTCGCCTGTCAAAGCGGCGACCGGGATGAAGCTTTGCGGCTCGACACCGACCCGACCGAGGAACGTGCGGTACTCCGTGACAATCCGGTCGAACTCGGCCTGTGAGTACCCAGCGAGGTCCATCTTGTTGACAAGCACCGTGACCTGCCTGATCCCGAGCATGGAGATCAGGTACCCGTGACGGCGCGAGTTTTCCTTCACGCCTTCCTTGACGTCGATGACGATCAGCGTCCCTTCGGCCTTTGTCGCACCGGTGATCATGTTGCGCAGGAACTCGATATGCCCCGGCGCGTCGATAATCAGATAATCGCGTTTCGCCGTCTTGAAGTATATCCTCGCCGCGTCGATCGTGATCCCCTGCGACTGCTCCTCTTTGAGGGCGTCCAGGAGAAACGCGTATTCGAACACCTTGGAGTTTTTCTTGCAGTACTCCTTCACCGATTCGAGTTTGCCGTCGGGTAAGGAGCCGGTATCGGCGAGAAGCCGCCCGAGCACGGTGCTTTTCCCGTGATCGACATGCCCGGCGATGACTATATTGAATTGTTCCCTGTCGTTCATGCTGACTCCTGAATGGTATTACAAAACTCCTAATATGAAATTATTTCTCTAAAAAGGAAGGTATGAGTCTTTTTTTAGACTCTATATCTTCTTATTATATAAAGGGAGTACTAAAAACTCTCCAAGGATGCAAAGTCTTCTGTTCTTTCTTTCTGCAAACCCAGAAAGAAAGAACGAAAGAAAGAGGTTCCCCGCCCGATACCGTTCCGAAGAAGAGGGGCGCGGAACGGGAAACGCCGAAACTCGCGTTCAACTACCAAATAAAGCGATAGAAAATCGCGCTTCGGACATCGGCGTTTCTGGCCGTTCCGCTAAGAAATAGTCACGGCATAGCGGCGGGGTTTGAACAGCCGAAGACATAACTACATACCATAAATGAATTTGGCTGTTTTACCCGCGCACTTTAAAGCGCTTGAAACTACAGGAAAATCCGACCAAGGGCGCATGTGCGACGCTGTGCCGTTTTCGCTTCAAGGATTCATCTCATGCGAGTTGCGCCCGACTCGGATTTTCCGGCTCTTCTCCTGAGCTTTATCAGCGCGGTGGTTCTTTCTTTGCTTACTTTCTTTCTGCCCGCTCAGAAAGAAAGTAAGAGTATTTTAGTGGATTTTCTATTATCTTCAAGGTTTTTAGAAGTACCCATAAATAAATACATTTCATTTCCTCAAAGAGAAGTAAAGGCATATTCTAGTATAATCCAAAATACTTTACGTCTTATAAAACTCCTAATTAGCTGAAAATTGATTATGTAAAGACCACCGTACAATCAATTACATATACCCTTCGCGGCGGAGCGTTTCGAGCGAACCGCCGTCGGCCTTGTCCTGCTCGCGTCCCGAACGTTCGGCGACATTCCTGAGCTTGCCGCTTTTCAACTCCGCGATAAGTTCCTCGATGGTCGACGCGGTTGAGTCTATCGCCTTCGTGCACGGGTAGCATCCGAGGGAGCGGTAACGTTTGCCGTCTCCGCGGTCGAGATAGAGCGGGATGAACGGCACCTTTTCGCGGTCGATGTATTCCCACACATCGAGCTCCGTCCAGTCGAGCAGGGGATGGATTCGGATATGGCACCCCGGCGGAAAGCTGGTGTTGTAGTAATGCCAAAGCTCGGGGGGCTGTTCGCCGATGTTCCATTCGTTGTTGTCGGTGCGGGGCGAGAAGTAGCGCTCCTTGGAACGGCTGCCTTCTTCGTCGGCGCGTACCCCGACTATCACGCCCTGATAGGGGTCTTTATTGAGGTCGGTCTCGTAGTTACCGGTCGCGTGGTTCATCCGGTAACGGGTCCAGTCCCCGGCGAGGGTATGCTTCAAGGCTTCGCTTTTCAGGTACTTACAGCAGGTCAGACGGTCGACATTGCCGGAGGGGAAGGTGAGGCCCTTCGCGAGCGCCCCGCTGTTCTCGCCGTAGATCATATCGAGCTTCCATTCGCGGGCGAGCCGGTCGCGGTACTCGATCATCTCTGGTATCTTGTAATGCGTGTCGATATGCACCATCGGAAACGGTACATGGCCGAAGAACGCCTTACGCGCGAGCCACAAGAGGACGGTGCTGTCTTTCCCGATAGACCACAGCATGCAGAGATTCTTGTTCTTGAACTCCCTGTACGCCTCGCGGAGGATGTAGATACTTTCCGCCTCGAGTCTGTCAATTCTGTCCATCGTTCCTCCCGGCGGGTTTCAGGTGAAGCCCGCATTCGCGCTTCTCCGGGGTTTCCCACCACCACCGCCCGGAACGGATGTCTTCACCCCCCCGGACAGGACGCGTGCAAGGTTCACACCCAATCGATTCATAGCCCGCGTCGTGCTGTCTGTTATAGGGGATATTGTTTTCACTGATATATTCACGCACCTGTTCCGCCGTCCAGTCGTAGAGCGGATTGAACTTGACGATGCCGAAGGTTTCGTCGAACTCGACGGGCTCCGCCCCGGAGCGCGTGATCGACTGATCGCGCCTTAGTCCGCATATCCACGCCCGTGCCGTCGAGAGCGCCCGTTTCAACGGCTCGATCTTGCGGATACGGCAGCAGAGCTTGCGGTTCTCGACACTCTCGTAGAAGAGGTTGGGGCCGCGCGCTCGCACCATTTCTTCGACTTCGCGGTAATCCGGGAAGTAGACCTCATAACAGAAGCCGTAGCGTTCCATCGTCTCCTGCATCAGGTCATAGACCGACTGAAAGTTCCGTCCGGTATCGAGAGTGACGATCCTCGCGTCCTTCGAGACGGCGAGCGCCATATGGGTCAGCGCCTGATCCTCGAGACCGAGGCTGGACGCGATCACAATATCCTTTATCACGAACGTCTCCAGCGCCCATTTCACACGTTCCGGCGCGGTCAGTTTCTCAAGCTCGGCGCGGATTGTCTTTATCTCACTCTTCATACCCGCCCCCTAAATATTGTACTCGGTCTTGTCTTTGCCCCATTTGATCCTGCTCCAAATCCGTTCGTGCAGGTAGTACAAGATGATCTTGATCGCGAAGTCGCCGATACTCACGAAGAACGCGAAATCGAGCTTCTGCGTGACTATCCATGTCAGGAGCCCGGTCGCGCCGGAACCCAAGAAACGGTATGATACCGCCTTGATGATACTCCTGATATGCGTTTCTTTAATTTGGTTTTTCATGGTTATTGCCCGCCTTTCTTAATTTTTACTTTCCAGTATCCGTCCGTCTGCTCCGACGAAAGGACTGCATGCCCCTCGGACTTCACCGAGCCGGGTACGTTGGCGATAGGTTCGCCGTCGTCGAGCAGGATATCGAGAATGTCGCCGGGTTTCAGCTTCGCGAGCTCCATCTTCGTCTTCACGAAGTTCATCGGACAGGCCACCCCGCGCAGGTCTTTGAAATGCACGGCGGACTCTTCAGATTCCGGTTTCTCCCGGACGAAGTTCATCGAATCGTCCATCGATTCGTAAAGCCGTACCACGTCCCCGGACAGTCCGATAATCGACTCCCCGTATTCGCCTAACGGCTTATCGAGGAGCACCGCCGCGAGCAAGGGCATATAACGTTTATCCGCGATCCCCGTCATTATGAAATGCTCGTTGAAACCGACCGCCGCTTCTTTCAGCGACGCGGCTTCGGTTCCCCTTGTCACAAGGAGCATCCGGCAGGAGTAGTGTAGGAGCGATGTCAACAACCCGTCCCTGTCCTTCGCGCCGGAGTCGAGCGCCGCGCGGGTTTCGGCGATATTCTTCAGGTCGCGTTCGATCAGGTCGAACAGCCCGGCGGAGCATTCTCCCGCGCCCCGCCCCTCGAGCGAAAACTCCTTGTCCGCGCCCCAGTCCGTGTAGAACTCCGGGCTCGAATGGTAATCGGGGATTTGGGCGTACTTCCCGGCGATCGTTTCCGCGAGAAGCTCCTTACCGCCGCCCGTGAGGAATTCCGCGAACGTCCCAGCCGCGCTTCGGGCATAAGCCTCGAGAGCGTCCGTCACGAACAAGGGCAGGTTCTTCGCCGGGAGTTCCCCGATCCGTTGGGCGAAAACCGCGCCGCCGGGAGTCTCCTCCGCGCCGGACGCCGCGATATACGCGGGCAGAAGCCTGCCGTCCTTCCTGAACGTCGTCCCGTAGAATCCGAGGTCCGCCGTCCAATGCTGTCCGCATGCGTTGGGACAGCCCGATATCTTGATCCGGGGCGTTTCCTTCCCCGCGAGCACGAACTTTTTACTTTCGATCAGGCGCATCGTTTCCATTGCCGCGCCGCGCGAGAGGCATATCCCGAGCTGGCAGGTGGACGCGCCCGCGCAGACAGTCAGCCCAAAGAGCGGACGGGCGCTTTCGTTACCGAATATTTGTTTAAGATTGATAAAGACGTTTCCCAGAAGCGTTTCCGGGATGTTGCGCAGAAGGGTGTTCTGCCCGACTGTAAAACGGATGACGTCGCCGCCGAACGGCCAAAGAAAACGCGCGAGAGCCGACGCGGCCTCGCAGGCGATATCCCCCAGCGCGGCCTGCACTGTGACCGTGTAGTACCCCGGCTGTATCTGTCCTCGCGTGAACATCGACTTCCACGCCTCGAACTCCGCTTCGTTCGCGGGCGTGACTCCGTCGAGCGCGGGTAAGACCCTTCTCCCTTCGCCCGGGTCGTCCGTCAGGCGGGGAGCGGTTTGCCTGATCTCTTCCCATTCGGCGTGAAAAAGGCGGATGAACTCGGACTTACCGAGTCTTTCCTTCACGAAACGCAGTCGCGCGGCATGACGGTTCTTCCGGTTGCCGAGCTTGGCGAAGAGATTCCGCGCGGCGAGCGCTACCCCGGGAACCTCGCTCCCGTCGACAAAACCGATCACCGGTACGCCTATCGACGGCCTTGCACCCATCCCGCCGCCCAGGGTGACACCGAATCCCTCGCGCCCGTTCTCAATCCTCGCGGTGAACCCGACATCGTTGACTGCGGTGAACATGCCGTCCTTTCCGTCGGACGAGAACGCGATCTTGAACTTACGGGGCAGGTTCCACGATCCGTCGTCCGCGATCAGGAGTTCGGTCAACCCGACGGCATAAGGCGTGATATCGAACGGCCCGCTCGGGGAAACCCCCGTATCGGCCGGTGCGGTGATATTCCGCAATGTATTTCCGCCGCCGCCGCGTGTGGAAAGCCCGGCAGTCTTAAGCGCGCGGATCGATGGGATCAGATGTTCGAGCTTCACGTCATGGATCTGTATCTCCTGACGGGTGGTGATATGGAGCCGCCCGCTGCCGTACACGCGCGCCGTTTCGGCGACCGCCGCGAGTTGACGCGGAGTGATCACCCCGGCGGCACAGCGCACACGTACCATGTAGGTGTCCGGCGTCCGCTGTTCGTACACCCCGAACGGGACCCGGTGCGCCTTCAGCGTGGTCTTGTCTGTCCGGCCTTGGATGTAGTCCGCGATCAGCGCCTCGAGGGCGTCGATCTCGCTATCGAGTTTATCCGGTATTCTGTATGTTATCATCGATCACCTCCGGCACGACCTCGTCGACGACGCCGTTTTTAATTCCGAACACTTTCATCACCGGCTCCTTCTCCGCAAGCGACACAATCGCGTAGAGAAGGTTGGGATCGTACGCCAGACGGATATCTTCCGCCGACGGCCGCGCGGGAGATGCGGGATGGCTGTGGTATCCGGCGATCAAAGTCAAACCATTCGCGCGCGCGGTCTTCACCGCTGTGAACTGCTCCGCCGGGTCCATCGCGTAATGCTCGCCGCTCTTGTCGGTGTTTGTCAGCGGGTATATCTCCGTCACCACGCCGTCCGTGCCCGCGAAATATCCGCACGCTTCGAGCGGGGCCTCACGTCTCGCATGGGCGACCGCCGCGTTATATACGTTCCGTGTTATTTTCAGCATTTTTCGATTACCACGCTGTGAATCCCGCTTTTCAGGTGCGCTATCCCGATCACCTTGTCGCCCTGTTCCGTCACTGACTTCGGCACGTTATCGAGCGGTTCTCCCTCGCACAGAAGGATTTCGACCCGTTCGCCGCGCTTCATCTTAGACAGACGGAGCTTCGTTTTCACGAATGTCATCGGGCAATGTTCGCGTGTGATATCCAGTACTTCCATTTTACACCTCGTTATATAAACAGAGTTTCGCCGTCCTGGGAAAGCTCGAGAAACTTCGCCACTCCCATGACTTCTTTAACCTCGGGGATGAAATCGCCGAGAGTGAGGCCGAGAATGACCATCGACATCTCGCAGGCGTAAAACCTCGCCCCGAGCGCGATCGACGCTTCGACCAGCTCGTCCAATGTCGCGACGTTGCGCTGTTTCATCATCCCGGTCATCAGCCTCGGGCTCATTCCGCCGAAGTTCATCCGGCTTAACGGCGCGTTCTTCCGTCCGCCCATCAGGAAACCGAACACCCGCGCGAGGAAGCCCTTGCCGGTAAAACGGTGCCCCTTCGCTTTCTTGACCGCGTTGAGACCCCAGAATGTGAAAAAGAGATTGACCTCATAGTTCACTGCGGCCGCGCCGCTCGCGAGAGTAAATGCCGCTACTAATTTATCGAAATCGCCGCTGAACACAACGAGCGATAGTTTTTTCTTTTTGTCCGCCATTTTGACCTCCTTCTAATGTTTCAGATCGCAGATCGCCTGTTCCCCGTCGGCCAGTTCCGTGATCGTAGGGTGATCGCCGCATACCGGGCATTTCGGGTTTTTCCGGACCTCCGCCGTCCTGAAACGCATCGTCTTGGCGTCGAAGATCAGGAGCCGTCCGGCAAGAAGCTCGCCCGCGCCTGTCAGGAACTTCAGCGCTTCCGTCGCCTGGATCGTCCCGAGCATCCCGGCGACAGGCCCGAGGACGCCCGCCTGCGAACAGGTCGGAACCGAGTTCGCGGGGGGCGGGGAGTTGAAGATACAGCGGTAGCATGGGGTTGCGCCCGGCAGCACCGTCATCGTCTGCCCGTCGAAACGCAGGATGCCGCCGTGGGAAAAGGGTTTGCCCTCGAACACGCACGCGTCGTTGATCAGGAACTTCGAGGCGAAGTTGTCGGTGCCGTCGATCACGAAGTCGTAATCGCGGATGACATCCCGGATGTTGCGGGAGTTGAGATAGTCGCCGTACACCGCGACATCGACACCGGGATTGATCGCCTTCATCTTCTCCGCCGCCGAGTCTACTTTGCGCTTCCCGATATCGCCGGTAAAATGGATGACCTGCCGCTGGAGATTGGAAAGCTCGACCTTGTCGAAATCGGCGATGCCGATATGCCCGACACCGGCGGCGGCGAGATAGAGCGCGATAGGCGCGCCCAGTCCGCCCGCCCCGATAATCATGACCCGTCCGTCGAGGATTTTTTCCTGTCCTTCTATTCCGATATCCTTTAAGAGGATATGCCTGCTGTAACGTTCCAGCTGTTCGTCGTTAAACTCCATATCCGCCTCCGTTATTTCAATGCAACGAACGCCTGCTCGATGTCGGCGATCAGGTCTTCCTTGTCCTCGATCCCGGCGGAGAGCCGGAGCATCGTGTCGGTGACCCCGAGCTTCGCTTGTTCTTCCGGCGGGAACTCGCAGTAGATGGTCGACGCCGGATGCAGGATCAATGTTTTGTTATCGTTGATATTCGTCGCGCGGCGGACGATCCGCAGGGCGTCCATAAAACGGAAGCACTTTTCCTTGCTCTCGAGAGTAAAGGTCAGTATGCCGCCGTAACGTTTTCCGAAGAGCCGTTCCGCGATCTCATGATACCCGGAGTATGTCAGCCCGGCGTAGTTCACGCTTGTGACATGGTCCTTCCGTTCGAGGAGATACTCCGCCATCCCGAGCGCGTTGTCGAAACTCCGTTCGATCCGCAGGGCGAGCGTTTCCAGCCCGAGGCTGAGCATGTAAGCTGCGTGGGGGGACATACATGCCCCGGTGTTCCGGTACACCTCTTGGCGCAGTCTCCGCAGGAAGCAGTGTTTCCCGTAGGCCTTCACATCGTCCTTGAAATAGGGGTTTTTCCCCCAGTCGTAATTACCGTGATCGATGACCGCTCCGCCCACCGCGGTTCCTCCGCCTGAGATGTACTTTGTCGCGGATAGAACCTCGATATGCACACCGGCGGGTCGAGCGTCGAAAGCGTAGGGCGTCATGACCGTGTTGTCGAGGATGACCAGCACCCCATGCCTGTCCGCGATCCGTGAGAGAGCCGGGATATCGAATACCGCGATCTGCGGATTGGTGATCGTCTCGAGATACACCGCCCTGGTCCGTCCGTCTATCACCTGCTCGAGGGTCTCCGGGAGACGAAAGTCGGCGAAGCGTATTTCCAGCCCCCACCGTTTGAGGGTGGACGCGAGCAGGGAAAACGTATTGCCGAAGAGGAAGGGCGAGATGACGATATTGTCCCCGGCACCCGCAATCGAAAGGATCGTGTCTGAGATCGCGGCCATTCCCGACGATACCGCGATCGTTCCCAAACCGCCCGACAGAAGCGTCAGCCTCTTCTCGAAATCAGTCACCGTGGGATTGGTGATCCGGGAGTAGGTATGGCTGGGTTTCTTGCCCCTGAACGCGTTCTCGATGTCCTCCGAGCTCTCGAATTCGAAGGTCACGCTGTCGTACACCGGGGCGCGCAGGGCGTGATGGGTGTCGGGCTCGCGGACACCATGGATGGCCTTAGTTGTAAATCCGTTCACAGGTTCCTCCTCCCATAAAATAGAGAAAGTCCACCGAGTCCCCGTCGTGCAGCAGCTTCCCGGAAAAATCATCCCGTTCGACAAACTCGCCGTTAAGCTGAACAGACACCAAATCGGGAGATTCGACTTTGTTGAGTTCGATCAGCCTCCTGACAGACAGCGCGGTATCGTTGAAATCCTGACGTGTGCCGTTAACCTGAATAATCATAGCCCTCTCCTATATACTATAATAACTATCATTATGGTAGTATATAGATTATACCAACAATTTGGGTTGTTGTCAAGGGATTCGGGAAATATTTTTTTACCGAACGGGGCGGGGGATAGGTTTACCGGGACAGTTGCGGGTCACTTTTTCCCGATAATCTTGAAAGCTATTATTTTTAACATATTTCTGCTTGGCCTCTCTTCCCCTACGGAAAATCACCCCGTTATGAATACCTATTGACAGAACCGGGAGTTGTATTACAATATCCGGGGTAGTAAAAATGAGTGTTATGAACAAATTCATCCTTGACGGAAAACGGAACGACTGGAAATGGCAGAACGCGAATCGAATCACGGATGCCGAATCCTTCAGGAAAGCCTTCCCGAACTGTACGGCGGAGCTGGCGGAAAATATCGGCGGCTATATCCGGAAATTCCGTTTTGCCGCGACCCCTTATTATCTCTCGCTTGTCGCGAAGGACGGGCAGGGTAATCCGTTACCCGGCGATCCGTTGTGGAAACAGGTCTGTTTCCATCCGGCCGATACTCCGGACAGCGACGGGTATGCCGACGGCAAAGTGAATTGGGAAAATCCAGCCGAATTTCCCACCCCCATTCTGCATCATAAGTATCCCGACCGGGCGTTGTTACGGATTACCGATCACTGCATGTGCTACTGCAATTATTGTTACCTCACCGCGCGTATTCTCGACAAAAACACGCCGAAGCACAATTTATTCGAAGACGATTATTGGGAGAAAAGCCTCGATTATATTCGGAAACATACGGAGATCAGGGATATCCTGATCAGCGGCGGCGAGCCTCTTCTTTTCGATAACGCTTCCTTAGAAAAAGTCCTCGCCGGTATTCGCGGGATAGGGACGGTAAAAACGATCCGTCTGAACACCCGCGCCCTCTCGTTCAATCCGTTCCGTTTCGATAACGGCCTTGCCGGATTGTTCCGGGATTACCGTCTGACCGCGCTGGAGATCCACACCTCGCATCCGTCGGAAATCACCCCGGAGTTCGATGACGCCTTAAGCACGCTGGAAAGTTCCGGCTACAGGCCCATGATTCTCTGGCGGGCGCCGCTTCTTCGCGGGATCAACGATTCCGCCGAGACGCTCGAGAAACTTTTTATCATGCTTTACGAACGGCGGATAGAGCCTTATTATCTATTTCATTACGCTCCTTACAGTCTTTCTCGCGCCGAGTACGGTGTTTCGGTCAGACGGGGCGCGGCCATTCTCCGTGAACTCCGCCGCAGAATCCCCGGCCCGTCTTTTCCCCGTTATACTCTTTTCCATATCCACGGCAAGCAGGATATCCCGCTTTCCGAAAACGGTACCGGCGATTTCATTTACGAAACGGATAAGAACGGGAACAGTATCGTCCGTTTCATCGACTGGAAAGGAGAATGGTCGATCTATCCCGATGTCGGCGAGAAGGGAAACCGTCCGTGAAGCTGAAATTCGCGCGGTATATACTGAAACGGACCGGGGATATTCTTCTCGGACGGGGGATGAACTTCGCGGTGAGGATTGATTCGAGCGGGATTCCCGACGGGTGGATTTGTCTCTCCGATTTTAGAACGGGGATCAAAAACCGGCCGGAACTCGGGGAGTACAATCGAAACCGGATTCACAATATGCGGCTTTGCGTAAAACTGATGAACGGTGTCGGGATCATGCCCGGGCAGGTATTCTCCATGATGCGGTTGGTCGGCGATCCGACCGAAAAAAAGGGGTTTGCCGCGGGCCCCGTGCTGTCACGCGGAAAGCTGGTGATGCTGGACGGCGGCGGGCTCTGTCAGGTGTCCACCGCTATTTTTAACTCCGCCCTGCTTGCCGGTCTGAACATCCTCGAGAAGCACAACCACCGTTACGACTACTGGGGAGACGCCCGGTTCATCGAACTGGGCCGGGACGCCGCATATGCGTTTATCCTGAAAGATATAAAATTCAAGAACAGGTTTCGTTTCCCTGTCCGGCTGCGTCTCGCGGTCGACGAGCAAGCCTGCGAGTTCGTCTGCGGGATATATTCCGAAAGACCCTCCGGTGAAACACATACGGTTCGCACGGAAGTTTTGGAAGAATACAGGCCGGACGGTTTCATCCCCGGATGGAAAGTCAAAACGGAACGGATGTCGGAGAAGGACGGTGTCTCCCGCACCACTTATTCCATGACCGAGACCTACCTGCCGTTGAAAGGAAAGAGCCATGACACGTAGAATCGGGCTGGTATACGAAACTATCGAGGACGCGGAGAAAACCGGCAAAAACCTCAGCCTGTTGAAACATTGGCGGGAACCAGGAGAACTGGAACAAATCCGCGAGGCGGTCGAAAAAGCGGGATATCAAACCCGGCTCATCGGTTCGCCGTCAGCCCTTCTGGAAAACATGGGGGCGATCCGGAAAGAGATCGATTTCATCTTCAACCTTTCGGTCGGATTCATCACCCGGTACCGTCTGGGCATAGCCCCTGCGCTGTATTCGTTAACAGGTATTCCTTATTCCGGCGCGGACCCGTTCACGAAAATCGTCACACAGAACAAACATATTCTCAAATCGTTCTGGGACAAGACCGGTATCCCCACTCCCGAATGGGCGTATTTCGAAAACCCCGCCGGGATCGAGAGTACCCCGATCCCGGAGTTTCCGCTCATAGTCAAACCCGCGCACGAGGGAACCTCGATAGGGATCGCGGAAGACTCGGTTGTGAATAGTATGGCAGAACTCAGGAAAAGGGTCGGGGCGCTGTTCGATACCTTGAGGATGCCGGTTATCGCGGAACGGTTCATCGCCGGACAGGAAATTAAAGTCGGCATGATCGGCGACAATGAGATTGTGTTCGAGGGGATGGCGGAAAATCTGACGCCCGACGGGAAGGCGATGGGCGGCGGTTTCCTTCACTTCGATCTGAAATCCGGGAATACCGGTACTTTCGGGCTCGTAGAGAGAAATTCGCTCAAGTGGAGCAATATAATAGAAGACTGCCGTAAAATATACCGTTCGTTTCTGCCGGTCGATTTCGGTACATTCGATATCCGAATAGACGGTAATGGAAATTATTATTTCCTCGAATTCAACACCGACGCCACTCTTCACCCCGGGCGTACGATGTCCCGTGTCTGCGGACTGAACGGACTGGATTACGACTCGATGATCGGAAAGATTCTCGCGGTATCGTTCGCGAGATGGGGGTTATGAATTTCAGTCATTGACCCGGTTGCGGATAATCCCGTTTTCAAAAAACAGGCGGAGAGTCTCGGCGGCCTTAAAACGCATTTCGCGGATCGAATGCTCGGAGAAATACGCGACATGCGGAGTAATCACGAGCCGTCCGGCAAGCCATTCCTCGCGCCGCCGCCACGCGTCCAGTAACGGATGTTTCATATCGGGCGGTTCCTGCGGCAGGACATCGGCCGCGGCAGCCCGGAGTTTCCCGCTTTTCAACCCATCCATAACGGCATCTAAATCCGCGAATATCCCGCCGCGCGCGGTATTGACAAGAATAGCGTCCTGTTTCATCGAACCGATAAACCCGCTATCGATCATCCCGGCGGTCTCGGTATTTTGAGGGCAATGCAGGGTCACGATATCCGATTGTGATAGCAGGCCTTCCAGGCTATCCGTGCGGGAAATCCCGATCGATTTCTCATAGCCCGATGGTTTATAAGGATCGTAAAAAGTAATATTCATTCCGAAGGCTTTCATCCTGAGCGCCACGGCGGTTCCGATCCGTCCGCATCCGATAATCCCGAGGGTACAGCGGCTCAGACGCGGCAGAGGTGTCTCCGTATTCTCCTGCCAGCCCGATTGAAAATCCCGGCAATGGTGGTCATAGGAAAATGTCCGCCGCGCAAGGGACAGGATCATCGCGCAGGCGGAATCGGCGACCTCCTCGGTCCCGTAATCGGGATTATTGCAGACAGCGATCCCATGAGCGGTGCAGGCCTCCAGATCGACCTTTTCATACCCCACACCATAACGGACGATCATTTTACAGTTTTTTAGAAGCTGAATGGTATCACGGCCGATCCGCGATTTATATACGAGGAGACCGTCCGGTAAGGAAAGCGCGTCCTTGTTATCCAGACTATCGAGAAAAACGAATTCCGCCCCGGGAAAAGCAGATTTTTCCAGTTCCGCGGGGGGTGTGAAGTAATCGGTGATGCCGATGGTGATTTTCTTCATATACTCTATTTCAGGAATGTATTTCGATAAGTATAAGGCGCGGTAAAAAAAACATCCATTTCCGGGATAGTATTCGGTATGAGAAACACGGGCGTACCTAAGGGCATGATAACGAAGTCAGGCTGTCATTGCCCGCCTTCTCCTTCGGAGAAGGAGACAGGCGAGGCGAAGGCCGAAGCAATCGATATGAATACTAAATTTAATGTTATATCGACCGCTTTGCCTGTCCGGCGGGGAATTGCTTCGTCTGGAACTTGTTTAAAATTCATTCCTTTATCATGATCTGATGAGCATTCTATAATCAGAAAAGACTGTTATTGTGAAATATTATACCAAAATATTTGGTAGCGTAACAAAGACGGGACCTGTATAAATAAAAGAGGCTTTTCATCCGATTCTTAGATTACCACAACCTAGAACGGA